>NZ_JAAFZA010000156.1 GCF_015356865.1 Catenulispora pinisilvae | reverse complement strand
CCGCGGTGATGGCCTCGATGGTCGGTTCGGGGCCGGGGGCGGTGGCGCTGCGTTGCGAGGGGCGGTCGTTGTAGTAGCACAGCGCTAGTTCCTCGCCGCGGGTGCGCTCGGTTTCGGCCAGCAGTGCCTTCCACTGTTCCAGGTCGAAGTACGCGTACTTATATGTGCGGGTCACTGCTCGCTGCGCGCGTTCGATCGCCTCGTCGAGGGTCGCGTCGCGGAGGTCGACCACGAACAGGCCGCTCTGGCTGACGTTGCCGACGATGTCGGCCAGGCCGGGCCGGAAGCGGTTGCTCACCAGCATCTGGGCCGCGGTGGGGTGCTCGCCGGTCAGGCCGGCCAGCGCGGTCGCGAACAGACCGAGCAGGACCGCGCTGAGGTCACAGTCCAGGCGGTGCGCGATCTTGGTCGCGGCGAGCAGGAGGGGAACCGACCGCAGGGTGGCCCTTCGGTAGCGGGGGCCGGGTTCGGGCACCGCCGCGGTCGGTCGTCTTGTCGGCAGCGCGGCCAGTTGCCGTTCCCAGTAGCGCAGCGACGCATCGCTCTGCCTCCGTCCGGCGGGGGTGGCCTGCTGGGTGGTGAGGTCCAGCGGGTGGGTCGGGACCGGGCCGCGCGCCTGTCCGGTCGCGGGGTCGCGGTGCAGGAAGTCCTCATACATGGCGAACGCCCCGGCGCCGTCGGTCGCGAAGTGGTTCAGCACGGTCAGCAGGTGGGTCAGCACGCCGGCCCGGCGCAGCAGGACCATGCGGATCGGGAACTCGTGCTCCTCGTCGAAGGGGCGCTGTTCGTGTTCTGCGACGAGCGCCGCCAGCGTCACCGCGACCGTCGCGGCGTCGGCGTCGGCGGGCAGGTCGTGGATCTGCAACGGCGCGACGCCGCGGGCGTGCACCACCTGCGTCGGCGGCCGGTCCGGCGTGAAGCGGAGCAGGGTGCGCATCGCCTGGAAGCGGTTCAGGTAGAAGCGGAGCTCGTCGGCGAAGTCCTCGACGGTGTCCGTCGGCTTCAGCTCGCGCAGCGCGCACATGTTCATCGCCGACCCGAGCAGCTGGATCACGCCGAGGATGTGCTGCTGGCCCCAGTTCAGGGCGCCGCTGCCGGCGCCCTCGCCGGCGAAGGGCACCTCGATCGTCTCGGTCGCGATGATCGCGGAGGTCGGCGGAATCGGCGAAGTCGCGGCCGTCCCGCCGATCGCGGAAACCGAAGGCACCACAGGCGTCGGGGACACCGTCACCCCACCCCGCCCATGCTCTTGATCGCCAGCCGCAACCATCGACGGGTCTCCTCCGGGCCGAGCGCGGCGGCGCGCTGCTGCTGGAACGTGAGCGTGTAACGGTCGATCTCATCCCCGCCGTCGACCAGACACCAGCCGACCACTCCCCCGACGAACCCGACGTGCTCGGCCTGCTTGGCGTGCCGGTCCCCGGAGCCGAGCGTCATCAGCGTGTAGCCGGTGTTCGCGCCCGGGTACACCCGGCCGTCCGGGATCACGCGCACCTCGGTCCGCGGGTGGCGCGAGGCCTCTAACAGATACGCCGCCTGCCGCACCGCGACCGACCGGTCGCCCCAGCTGCGCAGCACCGCGTGCGCGTCCAGCACCACCTGCACCCGCGGCCCGGCGTCGACCGCGAGCCGGGTCTGGCGCCGGGTCAGCACCGAGGCCAGGGCCTGGCGCTCGCCGGGGTTCTTGTCCGGCCACAGCCCGGCTATCAGCATCCTGGTATAGGCGGCGGTCTGCAGGATGTCCGGGACGAAGACCGGCGCGAACACGTCGAGTTGGACGCAGGTGTCCTCGTACTCCAGGTAGCGCCGGAACGGCGCCGGCAGCGTCCCGGCCTCGCCCTCCTGCCACCAGGTGCGGCGCAGCGCCTGCGAGGCCTGCTCGACGAGTTCGTCGGTGGCCGTGGGGTCCAGGTCGTAGACCCGGCACAGGGCCCGCACGTCGTGCGGGTTGACCGCGTACTGGCCGTTCTCGATCCGGGAGATCTTGGCCGCGGACATGGCGTCCGCGGTAGTGAGCCGGTGGGCCACCCGCTCCAGGGTGAGCCCGGCGGCGACGCGGTGCGCCCGCAGCGATGCTCCGATCCTGCGGTGCCGCAGAGTCGCGCGTTCAGTCATAGATGTCGATCCGCCCCCTGCCGCCATCACGGCTTCATCAGGCCACGACCTTACTGGTCAACGCGGCCCCTGTAAACTGAAGTGAATGGACTTACGGGATAGCATTCATATCAGCTGTCGTCACGTCGTGGCCAGTCGGACCCCGCCGCGGTCGCGCAGCCGCCGCAGGAATCCCAGCACGCCCGATGTGCCCCCAGCCCAGCCTGCGCTCGCCCGCGTAAGCTCGACATCAGGGAAGACCGGGCGTGACCAGGTGCCGCCACTGCGCGCGAGGATGAGCCGCGCGACGGCTCCGGCCTCGGCCCAGCGCCGGTCGGCGTCGAGGGCACCAGCCACACTGCCGAGGGCACCAGCCTGTGCCAAATCAATCAAGAAGTCGCCGACCCCGGCCAACCCACAGCACTGGACCACCTGCGGCATCCGCGGCGCGATGCGCACACAAACATCAGCACACTGTTCTGCCAGTTCCAGATATCGGGGCTCGCCAAGGCGTTCGACAGCTCGGATGAATACGCCGCCGATCCCGGCCAGCCCCCGACACCACGAGCCATAGCGACGGCTGCCCTCGGGTGCGAGAGCACGCGCGATGATCGCGGGGGTCAGGGCGGCGAGCCGTTCGCACGCCGCGCGCGCCGCGGCCACGACCTCGGGATCACCGGTGGCATGGCCGTATTCAGTAAGGAAGTACGCGACCCCGGCCTCGCCGTGCGCGATCCCCTCGGCGAGTGCGGCGTTGCCCGGTTTGGCAGCGTCGGTCGGCGTGAGGGTCGCGATTCCGCCGGTGATGATGCGGTGGCATTCGGCGGCGGCGCCGAGGTGGTGGTCCCGAGCCTCCGATAAGCGTGCCAACAACAGGTGGCCCAGCCCGATCCCGGCCGCGCCTTCGATGAGATCCGCCTCCGGGGGTCGCCCGTCGATGCGGTCGCGCGGAACAAGGTCCTCGTAGCTCACCGAGACACCGGCCTGTTGCAGGAACAACGCAACACCGGTGCGACCGGAGTACAGGCTGGCCGACAGGTCCCGTTCCCGATCCTGGCGCGCCGTCCAGCGCGCCAACAGATCGACGACGTCTGCCACGCCCGGTTGTTCCCGGTGCTGAAGCAGTTCCCATCCGAGCCCGGAACTCCCCGCATACACGTCGATCGGCGTCGAGCCGTCGCGGACCATCTCCCGCGCGGCCTCGACGCAGTACCCGACCGCGTGGGAAATGATCTGGTCCAGGAGCTCTTCGTCCGGGACCGGCGGCATGCGGCTGTCACCCGACACGTTCATGAGCGTACGTATCCGGGTCGCGACCGCTGACGGTATTTCGGCCGCCTCCAAGCCGGTTAAAGTCCGGTCGCGGTTCACCGCCGGCTGCTCGTCGATGACGACCGGATCCAGTCCCGTGGCGGCGAAACCGAGGGTGACGCCGAGCGCGTAGAAGTCGTCGGCGGGATCGGCGGCGCCCTCCGGGCGATCGGGGGCGGTGTAGCCGAGCGTGGCGCCGCCGGGCGCGACGCCGTCCAGCGCGCTGATCCCGAAGTCGACGAGGTGGCAGTCCCCGGAGGCGTCCAGGACGATGTTGTTCGGCTTGACGTCGCGGACGACCACGCCGCGCTGATGGATCCCGTCCAGGATGCCGGCCAGCCGGTCGGCCAGGGCCAGCGGATCGCGATCCGGGTCGCCGAGGCGGAAGGGGCCGTTCTCCAAGACGTCGCGCCGCAAGTCGCGCGCGCCGCGGTCGTCGAGCACCAGGAACTCGTCGGTCCCGTGCGGGAAATAGTCGACTAAGCGCGGTATCCCGTCGATACCGTCCAGCGCCTCAAGGACCGAGCGCTCATGGCGTAGCCGGTCTTGTGCGTCCAGGCCCGATTCGTCCTCCGCGACGAAGGCCCGGGCTTGTTTCAGGACGACCGGCAGGCTCGACGCCCGGTCGAGGCCGCGGTAGACGTTGCCGTGCGCGGCTCGGACGATCCCGGCGGTGATCTGGTAGCGGCCGTCGGCGAGCAGAGCCGATGGTTTGGCAGGTTTTGGGAGCGCTGGTTCTTTGTCCGGCGCTGCTTGGACCGGCACTGCTTGGACCGGCACTGTCTGGAACGGATCCACGGCCCAGGGCGGGCAGCGATACCTCCCGACCGCCAGACCGTCGAAGGCCTGTCCGTCAGGGCCGATCATCACCGATTCCAACCGGCCGCCGGCCCCGGTGCGGTACGTGGCCTCGAAGGGCCCGTACCGGTAGTAGACCGGCGCGGAAGGCGATATCCGCATATCACTCAGAACGCGTGGACCGGCCATCCCGTTCAACGCCTCGACCAGTGCGTAGCCGATCTCGGCGGCGGCGCCGGGGGCCGGGTAGACCGTGACGGCCTTGCCGACCGCGCCTGGGCTGCGGAACCCGGAGTTGAGGGCCCGAAGAATCTCCGGGGTCCGCGCGTGCTTCATGTGGCACACATACTCGTCCAGCACCGGCAGGACGCGGGCGACCACGTCGTCCAGTGTCGCCGGACGGGCCGAGACGTGCAGTTTCCAGCCGTGCGCCACCTCGGGCATCCGCGGATCGACGTGATGGATCCAGGTCTCGTCGGTCCGCAGGCGGCGTTCCGTGGTGGCGTCACCCATCAGCGCGAGCGGACTAGGAGGTCACAGCTCGCACAGGACGCGGGTGGTGGCCGTCGGGTACGGGTTCGGCAGGCAGGCCTGGTGCTCGCGGGTGTCGGCGTCCTCGAAGCCGATGACCTCGTCCAGGACCAGCAGGTCGGCCTCCGGCTCGGCCGCGAAGCCGGCGCCGCTGACGACCAGGCTGGGGCTGTCGCTGTTGACCGCGAGGCTGGGGCTGTCGCTGTTGACGGCCAGGCTCGGGCTCTCGCTGTTGACCGCGAGGCTCGGGCTCTCGCTGTTCACCGCCAGACTCGGGCTCTCGCTCACGACGCGCTTGAGGCTGCCGCTGACGACCTCGCGCTTGACGTCCCGCACGTTGCTGCGGTTGACGTCGCGCACGTTGCTGCAGTTGACGTCCCGGACGTTGCGCTTGACGTCGCGGACATTGCGCTGCGCGTCGCGCACGTTCCGCTGCACGTCACGCACGTTGCGCTGCACGTCACGGACGTTGCGCTGAGGCTCGCGCACATTGCGCTGGGGCTCACGCAGGTTGGTGGGCATGGACGACCTCCAGGTCGGGAGGATCTCGGACGAGTCAGTGATCTGACTCGTTTTGGAACCTAGAACAATTCATTCTGGCTGACAAGACCTCAAGTATCGTCCACGACGGCTCACGTTCGATCGATTAGCATGTACCGCGGGATCGGGCGTCAGGGGAAAGAACCGAGGGGGTCACGGGGTGGCACAAGGCGAGGGCGCCTCAGGACGCAGGACGCTCGCGGAGAAGATCGACATCCTCTTCCAGACTGTGCGGCGGCCCAACCGGGAGCTGTTCAGCAACGACGAGGTGGCCACGGCCTGCCGGGAGGCGACGGGGGAGAGCTTCTCCGCGACCTATCTGTGGCAATTGCGCACCGGACGCAGGGACAACCCCACCATGCGACATCTGGAAGCCCTGGCGCAGTTCTTCGAAGTCCCGGTAGCCTATTTTTTCGACGATGATCAGAGTTCTGCCATCGCCCGCGAGCTGGAACTCCTCGGCGTGCTGCGCGACGCCGGGGTGCGTAATGTCGCGCTGCGGGCGTTGACGCTGTCCCCGGAGGGCATCGACACCCTCAACGACATGATCGACGTCTTGGTGCGGCACGAGGAGAAGGCCCGGACGGTGCAGGTCAAGGGCGGCGCGCAAGACTGAGGCACGGAACATCCGGCGAGGGCGCCGGCGCGGAAGAGATGGGCTGAAGGGGATGGGCGAGGGCCGGACCGGACTGTGGCGCAGGTGTCAGACCGTGGTGGACCGGCTCGACCTGCCGGACCCGTTCGACGCCGAGGCCTTCATCGCCGTGCTGGCCCACAAGCGCGGCCGGCCGATCGAACTGCTCGGCGTGCCGGCCCGCCCGGACCGGCCGTGCGGCCTGCTGGTCACCACCGCGCGCACCGACCTGATCATCTACTCCGCGGACACCAGCGCCGTGCACCGGCAGCACATCCTGCTGCACGAGGCCGCGCACCTGCTGCGCGGGCACGACGCGACCGGCGGGGCGGCCACCGCCGGAATCGGCGTGCTGCTGCCGCACCTGTCCCCGGCGCTGATCCGCAACGTGCTCGGGCGCACCGTCTACACCGAGCCGCAGGAACGCGAGGCCGAACTGATCGCGACACTGATCCACCAGCGGGTGGCCCGCGGCCGGCCGCCCACGGCCGGGCCGCGGTCCCCGCAGTCCGGGATCGAGACGATGTTCGGCCTCGGCGGGATCTGACCCGCCGATGTCCGACCTCGCCGCCTACCTGGGAGCGGCGGTGCTGGTGGCCCTGGCCGCCTACGCGTTCGCGATCGAGCGGCGCGGGGTGCGACGCCCGATCCGCTGGGCCGCCCTGGCCTTCGCGCTGTCCGAGGGCTGCTCGCTGGCGCTGCTGGCGCCCGGCACCGTCGCCCTGAGCCACGCCGGCGTCGACGGGCTGTCGGTGATCGCCCTGGGCGACACCGTCCGCACCGCCGCGCTGAGCTTCCTGATGCTGCTGGCCTGCCTGCTGACCCCGCACCCGGCGCCCCGGCACTCACCGGTCCGACAGGCGACCGTGGCGATCGCGGTCCAGCTCGGCATGGTGCTGCTGTTCGTCGCCGCCCAGCCGACACTGGACGCCGACGACAAGCTGATCGCCGCCCCGAGCGGCCGCTGGTGGCTGGCCGTCCGCGTGGCGCTGTTCGCGTCCTACGCGGTGTGGGCCCTGGTGGAGCTGTTCCTCGCGCTGCTGCCCTCGGCGCGCACCGTCCCGACCGGCCCGCTGCGCTGGGGCGTGCGGCTGATCCTGGCCGCGGTGTGCGTCGGGGTGGTGTGGACGCTGTGGTCGTACGACGACTTCGTACGGGTACTGCAAGTCGGCACGCTGGACGGCAGCGAGGACACGGTGTCCAACTTGCTGGGCGCGCTCTGCGCGTCGCTGGCCGTGGCCGGGGCGCTGGTCGGGAAGTGGACGGAGACGTTCGGGGCGGCGGCGCGATGGGTGCGGCTGTGCCGGTGCTACTTCGCGATGGGGCCGCTGTGGTCGGCGCTGCACCAGGCGATGCCGGAGATCGCGTTCCCGGCGGGCGGCCGGCCGCTGCTGGTCGGCCGACCGGCCGGGATCGAGTTCGCGGTGTACCGGCGGGTGATCGAGATCCACGACGGGCGGTTGGTGCTGCGGGCTTACCAGGAGGCGGCGGTTTCGGACTGGTTGAGCTCCGAGTCCGGTTCCGGGGCCGGGGCCGGGGCCGGGGCCGCGGATGCCGCGCTCGCCGAGGCGGCGACGATCGCGATCGCGTTGGAGAACATGCGGTTGGGACGGCGGTCAGCGGCCGGAGACGGAATCCCCGGAGAGGCAGAGCTGGGGAGCGTCGGACTCATCCCGACCGACCTGGATTCCGAAGTGCAATGGCTGTCGCAGGTGGCACGGGCCTTCCGGCGCTCGCCAGTGATCCCGGTGCTGCTGGAGCGGCTGCGGCAGGAGGCGGACCGCGACGGTCGGCAGCTCAACCGGCCGGCTTGATCTGCCCCCGGCGGTCCACCGCGGTGACGAGAGTGGATGAGATGTGGGCCTGCTCCGGGTCCGCGGCGATGAAGACCGTCTCGATTCCCGTCAGCTCGTGGTTCATCAACGCCATCGGCACTTCGTGGTCGAGGTCGTGACCGTCGCGGACGCCGCGGATGACGACGTCGATCCCGGCGTCACGGCAGTAGTCGACGAGCAGGCCGCCGGTGTGGGAGTCGACCGTGACGTTGGTCAGGCCGGTCGCCGCCGCGCGCAGGCGCTCCAGGCGCTCGTCGACCGGGAACCGGCCGGTCTTGCTCGGGTTGGCCATCACGCAGGCGACGACCTCGTCGAACAGGAGCGCGGCGCGGCGCAGGACGTCGTGGTGTCCCGGGGTGACCGGGTCGAAGGATCCCGGGTAGAGGGCTCGCACGATCCCAAAGCCTAATGGATCTCCCTCCCGACCAGGTGTCAGAGTCCTTATCGGTGCCCTACCCGCCGCCCCATACGGTGCTGCGCGGACGAAGGCTCAAGCCAACGGGGGCAAGGCCCGTCCGCTCCGAAGAGGAGATCTTTCAGCATGTCATCGACAACAACCCGGCGGTTCCGGGTGCGGACCGCGCTGGGCGTCACGCTGGCCGCCGGGCTGGCCGTGGCGACGGCGACGGCCGCCATGGCCGGTGGTTCGGGTAAGGCCGGCAAGGCGGCGGGCGGCGCTGCGGGTGCGCTCGCGGGTGCGGTCTCGGGTGGGGGTGCGGTCGCGGGTGCGGTGGGCAAGGCTGCCGCCGGCGTGACGGTCGGCACCGGCCAATCCCGCGTCCTGTCGCCGAGCTACTTCGGCGTCGCCTTCGACTACGGCGGCGGCAGCATCTATCCCAACCCGGGTACCGCCGGATACCCGGCGGCCGCGGACTCGCAGCTGGCAGCGCTGTCGCCGGCGACCGTGCGGTGGCCGGCCGGGACCTCGGCCAACTACTGGGACTGGACCAAGGGCCAGCCGGTGGGCGACCCGTACATGACGCCGAATCCCACGCCCGACTTCCACTCGTACCTCTCGGACCTGGAGAAGGCCTACGCGCAGACGCACGTGCCGCCGGTCTTCGTGCTCAACGTCATGACCTCGACGCTGGCGGACCAGGAGGCGATGCTGGTTCAGGCGAAGGCTGACGGGCTGCCGATCGACAACGTCGAGCTGGGCAACGAGCTGGACCTGTGCTTCAACAGCGACTACCAGAAGTACTTCCCGAACGGGACGGACTACGGGTCCAAGGTCGTGGGGCCCTGGTCATACGCGCTGCACAACCTCTACCCGGACCTGAAGATCGCGGCGGTCGCCGGGTTCGAGGACTCCACGAGCAAGTGCGTCACCGACCGCACCTGGAACGCCGACGTGCAGACCGGGATCAAGACGGCGATCGCGGCCGGCGACGGCCGGGAGCCCGACGCGTACATCATGCACGTCCACCCGACCTACCCGAACGCGCTGACCACCGACAACGTCGGGGACTTCCTGGCCGGGCCGGACACGTGGCCGGGCAAGGTCCAGGCCGCGGCCACGGCGAGCAAGTTCGGGACCACGCCGGTCTGGCTGACCGAGATCAGCTTCAGCCTGTCGGACGCCTTCGCCGCCCCGCCGCAGGACACCTACGGCGTGGCGCTGTACAACAGCAGCCTGCTGATGCAGATGGCCGGCAGCGCCACCGCCACCGACATGGCGGAGTTCTGGTCCTCGTTCGGCAGCGAGAACTCCTACGCCTACACCGCGTCCCCCACGAAGAACCTCCCGCTCGCCCTCACCCCGGACGGCCTGGCGATGCAGTGGCTGGCGCAGGCCGGGAACAAGGCGACGTCGGCGACCCCGCTGACGTTCAGCGACGAACCGACGATCGGCGCGAACGCGGCGCCGGGCCTGGTCGGCGTGAAGTTCACCGGCGCGGGCGGCACGCACGAGGTGCTGGTGAACCTCAGCGGCACGAGCGTGACCGTCCCGGTCGGCGGCGCGGTGCCCGCCGGAAGCTACCAGCAGGTGAGCGGGGACCCGACCGCGGCGGTCCGGACCGCGAGTTCGCTGAACCCCGGAACGGTCAGCGCGAGCGGGACTCTGACGCTGCCGGCGTATTCGATCAGCAAGATGTGAGTGACGACGGTCGGGGCCGCGGAAAACCCGCGCCCCGGCCGATTCCCCACCGATTCCCCACCGATTCCTACTCGATCAGCGCGGCGACAAGGGTGGGACGCTGATCCACGAGCCAATCCTGTAGCCGGTCCCAGGCGGCCCATCCGCCAGCGTTATCGAACCCTTTGCGCAGTTCCGCCCCGCCAGCCTCCAGCCGGGCTGCGAGCTCCGCGCGCTCGACGACGATCACGTCCTCGATGACGCCGGGAAGCTCCGCCCGATCCGCGGCCGACATCTGGTAGCCATCGGCAAGGATCCGTAGGCGGCACGCGGGATCAAGACCGGCGTAGGACGGAAACAGCGCGCGCGTCTCGGGGTCGGACACCGGCACCCAGTAGCGTGCGGCCATCGCGACGTCCCACAACGGCCGCCCCGGGGCGGCCATGTCGAAGTCGATCAGTCCGTACGCCTCGCCGTCGCGAAAGACGATGTTCTCCACGCAGGCGTCGCTGTGGCACAGCATCGTGCCGCCGCGCGGATCAGCCAGGTCCGTCGCCCACGTGACCCCCGGCTCCACCGGGATCGCCGACGACGCCTGGTGCAAGCGCCGGAGCAGCGCGCCGACCGAGGCCAGCGCCGCATCGGTCATCGACCAGGCGGGATACGGCAGCAGCGCGACGTCGCCGGACACATACGTCAGTTGCTCACGGCCGTCGGTCAGCCCGACGGGCCGGGGCGCGCCGGTGAAACCGTGCTCGGGCAGCGCCGCCAGGAAGCGATGGATGGCCGCCGCGTTTGGCCGCGCAGGCCGGTCGACGAGCTCGCCCCGTCGGAAGACTGCCCCCGCGTTCGTGATCCCGCCGCTTAGCACCTCGTCCACGATCGCCAAGCATAGAGCCGCTGAGCAGCGGTACTACTCCGGGAAGCGGCGCCGCTACTCCGGCAGGCGTATAGGCCGGTTGCTGCCCTGGTAGGACGTGGCGAGGCGGCCCTCGCACATAGCGTGGGGGCATGGTCGATACCCAGGTCGCCATGTCCCGATCCGCAGGCCGGCTGCCCGGGCGCATCGCCGGTCGCATCCCCGGTCGTGTCGCCGACCGCATCGCCGGCTGCCTACCCGGCACCCTCCAGAGCCGCCTGCGCGCCTGGCTGCCGGACGCGCTGATCGGCACGGTCGTCGCGACAGTGCTGATCACGATCTCCGCGCACCTGCCTGCCGGTCCCGGCTACCGCGCCGCGGACGCCGTGCAGTACGTACTGCTGGTGGCGGCCGGAGTGGGCATGGCGTTGATCCGCCGGCGGCCGCAAACTGCTGCGGCCATCGCGACGTTCGTGCTGTGCGCCGAGATCGCGCGCCGCTATCCGGACGGTCCGGTCTGGGCCGTGGGATGGATCTCGCTGGCCGGGGTGAGCTGGCAGACCAGCCGCCGGACCGCGTTGGCGTGGGCCGGGATCATGCTGGTCGCGCTGACCCTGGCGGCCCTGGTGTTCGGGTCGTCGGGCCTGGTTCTGCCGCTGATCTTCATCGGCTGGTCGGCCGCCGCGATCCTTTCCGGCGACGCACTGCGCGACCGGCGTGAGCGGTTGCAGGCGCTGCGGGAGCGGGCGCGGTTCCTGGAGAGGACGCAGGAGGAGGTCGCGCTGCGCCGGGTCGCCGAGGAGCGGCTGCGGATCGCCCGCGATCTGCACGACAGCGTGGCGCACGCGATGGCGACGATCAACGTGCAGGCGGCGGCCGCCGCGCATGTGATCGCCCGCAGGCCCGAGGCGGCCGGCGAGGCGCTGGTCGCCATCCGGCGGGCCAGCGGCGAGGTGCTGGAGGAGTTGGGCGCGATGCTCTCGGTGTTGCGCGACGGGTCGCAGCAGCCTGATCGGGCGCCCGCTCCGGGGACCGGGCAGATCGCGCGCCTGGTGGATTCGGCGGCGGCCTCGGGGCTGGACGTCGAGTTGGTCACCGAGGGCACGGCCCCAGACCTGTCGCCGGTGGTGGGGACCGCGGCGTATCGGATCGTGCAGGAGTCGCTGACCAACGTCATCCGGCATTCCAAGGCCGGACGGGCCCGGGTCGAGGTGGTCGCGACCGCCGGCTCCGGACTGTCGGTGCAGATCAGCGACGCCGGTCCGGCCGCGTTCGGGGTCGCGGCCGGAACCGGGGTCGGGATCCGCGGCATGCGGGAACGCGTCACGTCCACCGGCGGCGTCTTCCACGCCGGCCACACCGAGCAGGGCGGATTCCTGGTCCGCGCCCGATGGGAGGCACGCTCATGATCCGTGTTGCACTCGCCGACGACCAGTCGCTGGTCCGGGCCGGCTTCGCGATGATCCTGGACGCCGAGGACGACATGACGGTGGTCGGGCACGCCGACGACGGCGACTCGGCGCTGGAGTTGGCGCGCGCGGAGCGGCCGGACGTGATGCTGATGGACATCCGGATGCCGGGGCTCGACGGCCTGGCCGCGTCCCGGCAGATCTGCGCGAATCCGGCGCTGTCCGGGGTGCGCATCATCGTGCTGACGACCTTCGAGTTGGACGAGTACGTCTTCGAGGCCTTGCGTTCCGGCGTGAGCGGCTTCCTGGTCAAGCACACCGATCCGGCCGACCTGGTGCGGGCGGTGCGCGAGGTGGCGCGGGGGGAGGCGTTGTTGTCCCCCAGCGTGACCCGGCGGCTGATCGCCGAGTTCACCGCCAAGCCCGGCCCGCCGACGCTGATTCCGGCGACGATGAACCTGCTCACCGACCGCGAGCGCGAAGTGGTGGGGCTGGCCGCGCTCGGCATGACCAACGAGGAGATCGCCGCCGAGCTGGTGGTCAGCCCGGCGACCGCCCGGACGCATGTCAGCCGGGCGATGGTGAAGCTGCACGCCCGCGATCGGGCGCAGTTGGTGGTGTTCGCGTATCAGTCCGGGTTGGTGCGGCCCGTGGCGTGAGCGGCACGAAGTAGGTGCCGCGACGTGAATGCCGCGGCGGGTGGCGCGCGGTACTCCCGGCCGTACTCCCCGGCCCCCGCCGCGTAGTCCACACGGAGCAGCGCGAAGTTACGTTCCCGCACCGACGACCGGAAGGCGCCCGAGCCGCAGGCTGGAGGCGTATCAGTCACCGGATCACCACCGGATCACCACCGGAACACCACGGGAGCGCTCATGGCCACCTCAGCCGCGATCAGGGTCGCGGACCTCAGCAAGGACTACCGCGGCACGCGGGCCGTCGACTCGGTCTCCTTCGACGTGCCGCACGGCTCGATCACCGGATTCCTCGGCCCGAACGGCGCCGGGAAGTCCACCACGCTGCGCATGCTGGTCGGGCTCACCGAGCCGACCGGGGGCTCGGCCACCGTGCTGGGCCGGCGCTATACCGAGCTCCTCAACCCCGGCCGCCGGGTGGGTGTCCTGCTGGACGCCTCGGCGCAGCACAGCGGGCGCACCGGGCTGGAGATCCTCAGGGTCGGCGCGATGATGATGGGCCTGCCCGACCGCCGGGCCGAGGAGATGATCGAGAAGGTCGGCCTGTCCAAGGCCGAGTCCCGGCGCCGCACCGGCACCTACTCCCTGGGCATGCGCCAGCGGCTCGGGGTCGCGCACGCGCTGCTCGGCGATCCCAAGGTGCTGATCCTCGACGAGCCGGCCAACGGTCTGGACCCGGCCGGCATCCACTGGATGCGGACCCTGTTGAAGGAGTTCGCCGACGACGGCGGCAGCGTCCTGCTCTCCTCGCACCTGCTGCACGAGATCGAGGTCGTCGCCGACGACCTGGTGGTCATCGGGCGCGGCCGGATCGTGGCCCGGGGCAGCAAGAACGACCTGCTGGCCGGCAGCGGCGTGTACGTGCGCAGCACCGACGACGAGGGGCTGGCCACCGGGATGCGGGCGGCCGGCGTCGGCTTCACCGACCACCCGGACGGCGGCTTCACGGTCGGCGCCGAGGCCGAGCACATCGCCAACATCGCCGCGGCCGCCGGCATCACGCTGCGCGAACTGCGGGCCGACGACGACTCCGGGCTGGAGCAGCTGTTCCTGCGGCTGACCGCCGACGACGCACGAGAGGACGTGAGGTCATGACCACCGCCGCCGCCGTGACGACGACGACGCCGATCGACCGGGCGCTGACCCCGATCCCGTTCGGCCGCCTGGTCCGCACCGAACTGCGCAAGCTGACCGACACCCGCGCCGGCCGCTGGCTCATGCTCACGCTGGTCGCGGCCACCCCGATCGTGGCCCTGGTCATGGTGTTCACGATGTCGACGAAGGACCTGAACTACGCCAAGTTCGTCGACTACACCTCGACCCCGGAGAAGCTGCTGCTGCCGATCCTCGGCATCTTGACCATGACCAGCGAGTGGAGCCAGCGGACCGGCCTGGTCACGTTCGTGCTGGAGCCCAAGCGCGGCCGGGTGCTGCTGGCCAAGGGCGTGGCGACGGTCGGCCTGGGCGTCGGGGTCAGCGTCCTGATGCTGCTGGTCTCGGTCGTCGGCAACATCCTGGGCCAGACCGTGCGCGACGGCAACGGCAGCTGGAACTTCGCCGGGCAGGTCTCCGGCGAGGTGACGCTGGTGCTGCTCAGCTGGCTGCTGCTGGGCCTCGCGCTGGGCATGGCGCTGCTGATCACCGCCGCCGCGATCCTGGTCTCCTTCGTGGTGCCGAACATGTTCAGCGCGTTCTTCGGCTCCGGCTCGAAGAACACCACGGCGTGGTTCGACCTCAACCAGGCGCAGTCCCCGCTCTACAGTCACGACATCACGGGCAAGGGCTGGATCCAGTTGCTGGCGGCGTCGGCACTCTGGATCGGGATTCCGATGCTGCTCGGGGTGATGCGGGTGCGGCGCACGGAAGTCAAGTAGGGCGCCGACGGGCAGAGAGCGCCGGCGGGCGGAAAACACCGGCAGGCGGGGAGCGCCGGGTGGGCCGAGAGTAGTAGTTCTCGGCCCACCCGGCGTAGCCGTCCCCAGCGGCATCGGCCACGCAGTTGTGTCGTACGCGGCATTTGTCAGAGGGGCACGCCACTATGGCAGGACCAGAGATATGCCCTCAGGAGGACCCGCCATGACCGTCATCGACTGGCTGCTGGACAGCGATCCCGCGATCCGCTGGCAGGTGCTGCGCGACCTCGGCGACGCGCCCGACGCCGAGGTCGCGGCCGAGCGGTCGCGCGTAGTCTCCGAGGGCTGGGGCCACCGACTGCTGGCGCTGCAACAGCCGGACGGCAGGTGGCCGGGGAACACGCCGACGTTCTCCTCCGACAAGGCCGCCGAGTGGTGGCATTCCCTGGACGCCTCGCGCCAGGGCACGCTGTTCCCGGAGTGGACCTCGATCGCGTGGAGCCTGACACTGCTGCGCGTGTTCGGCGTCGACGCGGACGAGCCCGCGGTGCGCGACGCCGTGGCGCTGGTGCACAAGAACGCACGCTGGGAGCACGCCGGCGAACCGTTCTTCTCCGGCGAGGTGGAGCCGTGCATCAACGGCCGCACGGTAGCCCTCGGCGCCTACTACGGCATCGACATCACGCCGGTGCTCACCCGCCTGCTCGGCGAGCAGATGGCCGACGGCGGCTGGAACTGTGAGCAGGAGAACGGCTCCACCCGCGGCTCGTTCCACACCACGATCGAAGTGCTGGAAGGCCTGTCGGAGTACGACCGGGCGGCCGGAGGCGTGCCGAAGGTGAGCGAGGCCGTGAAGCGCGGCCAGGAGTACCTGACGGCCCGCCGCATGTTCCGCCGCCTGTCCACCGGCGAACACATCGAGAAGGACCGCCAAACCGGCGCCGCCGCCACCTGGACCCAGTTCTCACACCCCACCTACTGGCACTACGACCTCCTGCGAGGCCTGGACTACCTGCGTGCGGCGGGCGTCACCCCCGACGAGCGGGTCGCCGAGGCGGTCGAGGTGGTGCGGGACAAGCAGGACGCGCAGGGGCGCTGGCTGCTGGAGAACTCGCACCCCGGCGAGCTGCACTTCCCCATCGACGACGGCGACGGCGCGCCGAGTCGCTGGAATACGCTGCGGGCACTGCGGGTGCTCAGGTGGTACGAGCGGGCGGCGGGTTAGGGGCTGGAGCGGGGTAGGAGCTGTGGCGGACTCCGGGTCACCCAGCGCAGAGCGTCCCGGCAGGAAGGCGGCCCGCACGGAAAGCGGCTGGCGACACCCTCGACGCCGTGCGGTCCCACGGCATCGGGAAGGTGGTGAAGCTGTCAGCGATCGGCACCGGCGAGGACTCCGACGTCAGAGTCGGCGGCTGGCACCTGCCCGGCGAGCGGGCGGTGCGCGCGGGCGAGGCGGTCTGGACGATCCTGCGGCCCAGCAGCTTCGCCAGCAACACCCTGCGCTGGGCCCCGATGATCAGCGCGGGGCAGCCGGTCGCCAACATGACCGGGGACGGCGCCCAGGGCGTGATCGACCCGCGCGACGTCGCCGAGGTCGCGGTCGCGGCGCTGACCACGGCGGACCACGCGGGTAAGACCTACACGCTGACCGGTCCGGAGTTGCTGAGCACGCCGGACCAGGTGGAGATCCTACGGAAGGTGCTCGACCGGCCGATCGAGATCGTCGACGTGCCGCTGGACGAGGTGAAGGGGCAGATGCTCGCCGCCGGCCTGGACCCGGAGTTCGCCGAGGTCGCGGCGCAAGGCCAGCGGCTCATCGCTGAAGGGGGCAACACCGCGCTGACCGCCGATGTGGCGACCGTGCTCGGTCGTCCCGCCCGCACCTACGCGACGTGGGCCGACGCCCACCGGGCCGCGTTCGACGGCTGAGCGGTCGGGGCGGCACTCAGCGGCACTCACTCCCCATACCGCCCCGCCAGCCAGACCACCCCGGACGCGCCGACCGTCACCACCCCCGAAGCCGGCAGCCAGTCGCAGCCCCGCTCCGGATCCGCAACCACCGCGCCGAGGTTCCCCGACCCGCCGCCGTCGTAGTCCCGCGAATCAGTGTTCAGCACCTCGCGCCACGTCCCGCCCCACGGCAGCCCGATCCGCCGGTCGCGCACCTCGCCGCCGGAGAAGTTCGCGACGCAGACCAGCGCGTCCTCGTCCTTGCCGTACCGGACGAACGAGATCAGGTTCGCGTCCCCGTCAGCCGCGCCCCAGTGCGTGGCGCCGGGGTCGTCGTCGCGCGCCCACAGCGCGGGGTGCGCGCGGTAGAGCCGGTTCAGGTCCACCATCAGCCGCGCAACGCCGTCGCCGTCGTCGGTGCTCCGCCAGTCCAGCCCCCACTCCTCGCTCCACTCCCCGCGCTGGCCGAACTCGCCGCCCATGAACAGCAGCTGCTTGCCGGGGAACGCCCACTGATACGCCAGCAACCCGCGCAGCCCGGCCAGCTGCTCCCCCCGCCAGCCGGGCAGCTTCCCGGCGAGCGAGCCCTTGCCGTGCACCACTTCGTCGTGGGACAGCGGCAGCAGGTCGTGCTCCATGAACGCATACGCCGAGGGGCGCCGGATCTCGTCGAAGTGGTAGCGCCGGAACACCGGGTCCACGGTCAGGGTCCGCAGGCTGTTGTTCATCCATCCCAGGTTCCACTTCACGTCGAACCCCAGGCCCCCGTCCTGGACCGCCCGCGTCACCCCGGGCCAGGCCGCCGACTCCTCGGCGATCATCACCACCGAGGGGTGCCGCCGGTGCGTCTCGTTCGTCAGCATCTTGATGAAGTCGAGGGCCTGGAGGTTCGAGTTCCCGCCGAAGCAGTTCGGCTCCCAGGTCCCCGGGGCCCGCGAGTAGTCCAGGAACAGCATCGAGGACACGGCGTCGACCCGGAGCCCGTCGGCGTGGAACTCCTCGATCCAGTACAGCGCGCTGCCGATCAGGAAGTTCTGCACGTCGGGGTGCCCGAAGTCGAAGATCAGGCTGCCCCAGTCCGGGTGCTCGCCGCGGCGCGGATCAGGGTGCTCATACAGCGCCGCACCGTCGAACCGCGCCAGCGCCCACTCGTCGCGCGGGAAGTGCGCCGGCACCCAGTCCAGGATGACCGCGATCCCGGCCCGGTGGAAGGCGTCGATCAGCCGCCGCAGGCCGTCGGGGTCGCCGAGGCGTGCGGTGGGCGCGTAGAAGCCAGTGGTCTGATATCCCCACGATCCGCCGAAGGGGTGCTCCATCACCGGCAGGAACTCCACATGCGTGAAGCCGAGCCCGGCGACGTGCCCGACCAGCTGTTCGGCCAGCTGGTCGTAGGACAGGCCGGGCCGCCAGGAGCCCAGGTGCACCTCGTAGACCGACATCGGCTCGTTGAAGGAGTAGCGCTCGCCGCCGTGATGGCGCGCCATCCACTCCTCGTCAGTCCACTGATGCCGCGAGTCGAACACCACCGAGGCCGAGGCCGGCGGGATCTCGGAGGCGAACGCCACCGGGTCCGCCTTCAGCCGCCAGACCCCGTCCTGACCGAGGATCTTGTACTTGTACCGGTCGCCGGGCCGGGCCTCGGGCGAGAACCCCGACCAGCGCCCGCCTTCGTCGCGCCGAAGCTCCACGCCCCGATGCGGATTCCAGTCGTTGAAGTCGCCTTCGACGTTCACCTGCTGGGCGTTCGGCGCCCACACCGCGAACCGGACGCCGCCGGCCTGCACATGCGCGCCGTATCGCCGCCAATAGCGCGGCTCGTCCGGTGCGGCCAGCGACGACCATTCAGTAGGCCACTCGGTAGGCCGTTCAGTAGGCCAGTCAGTAGGCCAGTCAGTAGGCCAGCCAGTATCAGCGTCCTGCATATGCGTCCCGCCACCGAACCCGGCCACCGCGCCGGTGCCCCCGTTCCAACTCACGGCAGCAACCCCGCCGACTCCAGCAGGTTGCCCTCGGGGATGTGGACGCGTTCCCGGTCCGGGACCGTCGCACTGCGCCACAGGTTCGCCGGCCGCTTCGTCTTGGCCGCCCCGACGACGCTGTTGTAGACGCCGGCGGTCGCCACGGCGACGTCGTCCCACCCGTACCGGTCGCGCACCATCGCCCGCGCCGCGTCCGCCATGGTGCGCGCCGCGTCGCGGTCGCTGATCAGGGAGCTGACAGACTCGGTGAGCGCGCCGGCGTCGCGGGCCGGGAACGTCAGGCCGGTCACACCGGGCTCGACGATCTCGGCCAGCCCGCCGGTCTCGGACACCGCCAGCGGCGCCCCGGCGGCCGCGGCCTCCAGCGCCACCAGGCCGAAGGGCTCGTAGATGCTGGGCACGACCATCGCGTCGGTGGAGGCCATGGTCGAGGACAGGCCGCGGGCCGGGACGAAGCCGGTGAAGCTGACCTCGTGGTGCAGGTCCAGGCGGCCGGCGGTGGCTTCCAGCTCGCCGCGCTGCGGGCCGTCGCCGGATATCACCACGCGCAGTCCGGGGTGGCGGCGGCGCAGTTCGGGGACGGCGTGCAACAGGTGCTGGACGCCCTTCTCATAGACCAGGCGGCCGGCGAAGCCGATGAGCGGTCCGGATCCGGCGTAGCGGGAGCGGGCCGCGGCGACGTCCATCCGGTTGGGCGACCAGCGCGGCAGATCGACGCCGTTGGGGATGACCTCGGTCTTGGCGGCGGGGACCCCGAGTAGGGCGTCGACTTCGCGTCCCATGTACTTGGAGCAGACCAGCACCCGCTCGGCCTCCGACCCGAGCCAGCACTCGACCGAATGGATCGCGCGGTTCAGGTCGCCGGGCAGCCAGCCCTGGTGCCGGCCGGCCTCGGTGGCGTGCACGGTGGCCACCAGCGGCACCCGCAGGTGGTCTCGCATGGTGATCGCGGTGTGTGTCACCAGCCAGTCGTGGGCGTGGATCAGGTCGAACTCGCCGGTGTCGGCGGCGTGCAGGGCGGCGCGGGTCAGGGTGTGGTTGAAGGCCATAGTCCAGGCCAGCAGGTGCGGGGTGTCCAGGGGGATCGCCGGCGGGTCGTCGGGGGCGCGCACCACCCGCACCCCCTCGACGATCTCGTCCAGCGGCGCGCCGGGCGCGTGCCGGGTGGCCACCGTCACCTGGTGGCCGGCCCGGGCCAGGTTCCGGGCCAGGGCGTGGACGTGCCGGCCCAGGCCGCCCACCACCACCGGCGGGTACTCCCAGGACAGCATCAGGATCCGCAGGGATCGGGACGCGGGGCGCGGCGGGGCCGGCACCGTGGCCCGGACCACCGCCATCGCGTCGTTCTCGGCTTTGGTCATCGTGAGTTCGCGCACCGCTCCGGACATCGGCGTTGCTCCCCTTGGTTGTGCTCGGTGGTTCTTCGGGTTCATGTGCGGTCGACGTATTCAGAGGTCCAGGCGCGCAGGGCCTCGGCCACCGACCATGCCTGGAACGGGCAGCCGGTGGTGGTGTGGGGGGCGGCGCCGTCGGCGGTCTCGGAGACCGAGCCGAGCCCGGCCTCCCCGAGGTGGCCGGGGAGTCCGCCGAACACGGCCTCGGCGGGACCGCCGGGCAGGCTGCCCGACGAGCCACCGTTCGAGCCGCCGTTCGGGCTGCTGGTCGGGCTGACGGTCAAGCCGCCCGTCGAGCCGCCGGCCGCGGCGAGCGCGTCGCGGTAGGCGCCGAGCAGCCACGGCCACACGGTGCCTTGATGGTATGCGGCGTCCCTCTGTGCAGGGGATCCGCGGTGGTGCGGTTGGTACGCCGGGTCCTCGGACGGCAGGGTGCGCATGCCCAACGGCGTCATCAGCTTCCGGCCGACGATCGCGGCGGGAGCCTGTCCGCGCAGCGGCGCGTAGGGGAGGCTGTAGGCGAGGAGCTGGTTCGGGCGCAGCGACGCGTCATCGCCGGCCGGGCCGTCCACGACGTCGTAGAGCCCGCAGTCCGGGTTCGGGAACCGGCGCTGGAACGAGGTCGCCGCCGCCGCACGCCGTTGCAGGACGGTGGTCGCGTCCCGGCCGATCGCCTTCCACAGGTCGGCGACCGTTCCCAGGGCGTTGATCCAGAGCGCGTTGATCTCCACGGCCTTGCCGCGGCGTTGGGTGATCGGCTGCCCGTCGACGCGGGCGTCCATCCACGTCAGCGCGTAGCCGTCGGCGCCCTGGGTCAGCAGGGAGTCGGCGGGGTCCACCCGGATGCCGTAGCGGGTGCCGTCCAGGTGCGCCTGAAGGATGCCGTCGAGCGCCGGGGCCAGTTCGGCGGCGAGGTCGGTGTCCCCGGTGGTGGCGACGTGGCGGCCGATCGCGTGGACGAACCACAGCGTGGCGTCGGCGGTGTTGTATTCGACCGAGCCGGTGTCGGCGGTGTTGGCGAGCATGCCCTCGGACAGGGTCGCGGCGTAGCCGCGCAGCAGGCGGCGGCCTTCGTCGAAGCGGCCCGAGGCCAGGAACAGGCCGTCGTAGGAGAGCATCGTGTCCCGGGACCACGTTCCGAACCACGGGTATCCGGCGATCACATCCGGCACCGTGGCGCCGTCGGCGGCCGTTCGGTCGACGACGAAGGCGTCGGCGGCCAGCAGCAGCCGGGCGGCGACGGGATCGGCGCCCTTGGCCTGGATGGTCCGGGCCCGGTCCCGGGCCGTCGCGACGATCTGGGCGGCCGGCGGCGGGGCGGAGGCGAGGTCGCCGGCCCAGGCGGTGACCTCCAGGGTCTGGCCGGGGCCGGTCAGATCGGCGCGGAAGGATCCGGCGAACCACAGGTCCTCGTGCGACCCGAGTCCGCGGGCGGCTTCCTCGCGCAGCTGGACGTCGCGGTACCACTGGCCGCCCGCGGTCCAGCCGGGGCCGGCGAGCCGGTAGGCCTCCTCGACGACCACGCCGTCGGCCGTCGGCCGCCGCTGCGGGTCGCCGCCGCCGGCGAAGCGGTCGCCGTGCTGGTCGCGCCAGGTGCACAGGGCTTCGACGCGCAGCGTCACCGGGCCGCCGGCCAGCAGCCGGTAGACGTAGCCGTAGGCGGGGCGGCCGTGCACCGCCGCCAGCTCGGCCTCCAGGACGATGTCGCCTACCCGCCAGCGCCAGCGCGGCAGGCCCTGCTCCAGGGTGAAGCTCTCCAGCAGGGTGTGGCCGTCCGGGGCGATGGCGCCCGAGGCCCATTCGTGTACAGCGAGCCGTACCTCGGCGCCGGACTCGGTGACCAGGACCGGGTCCAGGGCCGCCAGGCCGACCCGGCGCGCGCTGCCGCCACTCTCGGCGACCACTAACAGAGCGTGATACCTGCGGGTCCTGAGCCCGCTCACGGTGCCCATGGCATAACCGCCCGCACCATCGGGTACAAGCCATTCCCGGGCCGCGCCCTCGGAGAGGTCGCCGCACACACCGGTACCGAAGACGTGCGGGTTGGAGATCGCCACGAGCGCCATATTCGCAGTCGTCGTTATCGAGCGCATTTCGTAAGCGCTGCGTAGGGTCGAACCGCAACGGTACCCAAGGAACACAAGGGCACGGTGAGGGCGCGGTGACCACAGCAGAGCAGGCGCGGCTGGACCAGTACGACGGCGAGGAGAACGAGCCTTGGCGTGCGTGGGGTCCGTATCTGTCGGAGCGGGCCTGGGGCACGGTTCGCGAGGACTACTCCCCCGGCGGCACCGCCTGGGACTCCTTCCCGCACGACCACGCGCGTTCGCGGGCGTACCGGTGGAACGAGGACGGGCTGGCCGGGATCAGCGACATCGACCAGTACTTCTGCTTCTCGCTGGCGTTCTGGAACGGCAAGGACCCGATCCTGAAGGAGCGCGCCTTCGGCCTGACCGGCAACGAGGGCAACCACGGCGAGGACGTCAAGGAGTACTGGTGGTACCTGGACTCCACGCCGACCCATTCGTGGATGCGCTGGCGCTATCACTACCCGCAGAACGAGTTCCCTTACAACGACCTGGTGCACACCAACCGGGCCCGGGGCGTCAGCGACGCGGAGTATGAGCTCGTCGACACCGGGATCTTCCAGGACGACCGGTACTGGCGGATCACCGCGGACTACGCCAAGCACGGTCCGGAGGACATGGGCATCCGGATCCACGTGGAGAACAAGGGCCCGGACGAGGCGACGCTGCACGTCCTGCCGCACCTGTGGTTCCGCAACACCTGGTCCTGGGGGCTGGCCGGCCGGGAGGCGGTGCCGGTGCTGACCGGCGACGTCGGGACGCTGGTCGGCGAGCACCGGCTGCTCGGGCGGATCGCGCTGATCGGCTCCGGCGAGCCGGAGGCGCTGGTCTGCGACAACGAGTCGAACGGGCGGCGGCTGTGGGACACCGACGGGCCGCGCTATCCCAAGGACGGGATCAACGACCACGTGGTCGCCGGCGCGGACAGCGTCAACCCGGAGCGGCGCGGGACCAAGGGCGCGCTGCACTACGTGCTGACCGTCCCGGCCGGCGGGACCGCGGAGATCCGGCTGCGGCTGCGCTCGGAGGGTCCGGACAGCGAGGCCGTGGGCCCGGCGGATCTGGACACCGGGTTCGAGGAGCTGATGACGCGCCGGGAGGCCGAGGCCGACGAGTACTTCACGGAGCTGACGCCGCAGGCGTGCAGTGCCGACGAGGCGGACGTGCTGCGGCAGGCCGTGGCCGGGCTGATGTGGTCCAAGCAGTACTACCACTACAACGTGTCGCGGTGGCTGGAGGGCGACCCGGCGCAGCCGGAGCCGCCGGAGGGGCGGCGGCACGGGCGGAACGAGCACTGGTGGACTTTGTCGGCGCGCGACGTGATCGTGATGCCGGACCCGTGGGAGTACCCGTGGTTCGCGGCGTGGGACCTGGCGTTCCACTGCGTGGCGCTGGCCGAGATCGACCCGACGCTGGCCAAGCGGCAGCTGCTGTTGCTCCTGCAGGAGTGGTATCTGCACCCGAGCGGGCAGATCGCGGCCTACGAGTGGGCGTTCAGCGACGACAACCCGCCGGTGCAGGCGTGGGCGGCGTTGCAGATCTACCGCGCCGACGGCTGCCGGGACCACGTGTTCCTCAAGCGGGTGTTCCACAAGCTGCTGATGAACTTCACCTGGTGGGTGAACCGCGCCGACGCCGACGGCAACAACGTCTTCGAGGGCGGCTTCCTGGGCCTGGACAACATCGGCCCCTTCGACCGGGACGCCGGCGTACCGGTCGGGGACCTGCTGGAGCAGAGCGACGGCACCGCGTGGATGGCGATGTACTCGCTGAACCTGATGGAGATCGCCCTGGTACTGGCCGAGCACGACCCGGTCTACCGCGAACTGGTGATGAAGTTCTTCGAGCACTTCGGCCTGATCGCCGCCGCCGCGAACAAGATCGGCCTGTGGAACGAGGAAGACGGCTTCTTCTACGACGTGCTCCGCACCCGCGACGGCAGCGTCATCCCGATGAAGGTCCGCTCCGTCGTGGGCCTGCTCCCCCTGGTCGCCACCACCTCGGTCAGCGCCGAGGCCATGGACGCCGTCCCGGAACTACGCAAGCGCGTGAAGTGGTTCTTCGAGAACCAGCTGGACAAGGCCGACCTACTGATGGGCTGCGTCGACATGAACAAGACGCACCGCCTGCTGACGATGATGACCTTCGAGCAGCGCCCCCGCGTCCTGGAGCGCATGCTCGACGAAGGCGAGTTCCTGTCCGACCACGGCCTACGCGCCCTGTCCCGAGCCCACAAGGACCAGCCCTACCGCCTCAACGTCAACGGCACCGACTACAGCGTCAGCTACGAACCCGGTGAATCCCACACCACGATGTTCGGCGGCAACAGCAACTGGCGCGGCCCCATCTGGTTCCCGGTGAACTACCTCCTCATCGACGCCCTGGACCGCCACCAGGAATTCTTCGGCGACCACATCACCCTCCAGTACCCGACCGGCTCGGACAACCAGGCCACCTACGGCGCCATCGCCGACGACCTGGCGCACCGCCTGGTGGGGGTGTTCCTGAACGACGAGGCGGGGCACCGCCCGGTGTTCGGCGACGTGAAGCTGTTCCAGGAGGACGCGGCCTGGCACGACCAGATTCCGTTCCACGAGTACTTCCACGGGGACACCGGGGC
>NZ_JAAFZA010000155.1 GCF_015356865.1 Catenulispora pinisilvae | reverse complement strand
CCCCGGCCCCGACCCCGCCGCCGGAAGCCGCGGCGGCCGGGGCCGCCGCGCACAACAACCCGCCCAGCAACAGCCCGACAGTGGCCGCCGCCGGCCGCCGCACACCCCTGATGCTTGTGTGGAACACGAATCAAACCCCTTCACCCGACGCCGGGGCCCGAATGATCCCGGCCGTCCCAGCCTGACGGCCCGACGGCGCCAGGGGCATCGGCGCGCGGGTGGAGTTCTGGATCTCCACCCGGCGGGCGCAGGGGTGCAGGTGCATCGTGGGCCTCCACCCCGAAGGTGGAGGCGCCGCGGGGCGGGCTACTGGCGGGCTACCGGTGGGCTACTGGTGCCGCATCCACAGGTTGGTCTCGGCGTAGAGTCCGCGGTCTTGTTCGCGGTCGATGTCCACCAGGTCCAGCGCGTCCGGCACCACGTACTGTCCGCTCTGCGGGAACGCCATCGAGGTCCACGTCTCCCACTGCGCGACGGTCCCGGGCACGACCATCGACCGCGGCGCCGCACCCAGGATCGTCGCGCCGAGCCGCTGGTGCGTGCGCACCCACGGGTCCAGGTGCAGCCCGTCGCCGCGAGCCCAGGCGGCGAACTGCGCCATCGGCGTCAGCGGATACCTGGCCTTCAGAGCCGGCCGCACCGGCGCGATCACCCGCGACAGCCCGGCCTGGCTCGCCCGTTCCCGCAACGCCGACAACACCTTGCCCGCCAGGCCGCCGCCGGTGCGGTCGGGCCGCACCGTGGCCGCCATGATGCACAGCGTGTCAGGTGCGACACCGTTCTCATGCCCGGTCACCGACTCCACCAGCGCGCCGTCATAGCCCTCCGGGATCGTGGCCGTCTCACCGTCCCAGCGCAGCGCCACCGCCCGGCCGTCGGCCAGCACCTCGCCGTCCTGAACCAGCAGCACATCGAACTGCGGGAAGTAGCTGCGCACCCGGTCACGGTAGGTGTTGGACAGCGGATCGCGAAGCACGAACGCCGGCCAGCCGCCGGAGAGCAGGGACTTCGCGCGGGCTTCAAGGTCGGGGCGGTCGGCGGTGGTGACGATCTCGATGGTGGACATGCGGCGATCTTAGGAGCTCCAACCTGTCACCGCCCCGGCCTCCCAGCAGCCAGCAACCAGCACAACCAGCTACAGCGGCTTGACCATGACGGCCACCCCGCCACGCCGCGAGGCGATGACCCGCCGCCCCGCGACGAGCTCCGACGCGGCCACCTCCGACCTGGCGACCCGCGCCCCGGTACTGGCCCGCAGCAGCGTCGAGTCATCGACCGCCAACTCCACGACCGATCCGTCCGCCGCCGCGATCCGCACCGAACCCGCCTCCGCGGCCACGATCGGACCGACCACCGCCGCGGGCGCCGAAGGATCCTGATACCGCACATCGACCGACAACCGGAGCCCGGAACCCGAGCGGTTGGCCAACCCGGTGTGGACCAGCGCCTCATGCATCAGCACGACATCGCCGACCCCGTAGGCCACCGACCGCCACAACCCCGCAAGCGGCGGCAACGACTCCGGAGCCATACAGCCCCAGTGGTGGCTGCCGACAGCCACCGCCAGGCCGCCCAACTCCTCGTCGATCCCCATCAGCGGGATCCAGGCCGTGGTCATGGCGAACCCCGGATTGAGCAGAGCGTCCTGATGGGCCTGTGTCGCGCCACCGGGCGGCATGACCCGATACCGCGCCAGCGGGATGAAGCCGACCGGCCCGCCCGCGACCTGAGCGAAGAACCCCGCCACCGCCGGGGCGGCGACCAGCCCCTCCCACAGCGCCTGCTCGTTGAACAACTCCTGCAAGTCGCGCTCGCCGGATTCGGTCAACTCCCCGCCGATCCACGTCGGCACCGGCCCGCCGCCGGAGACGAGCCCTTGCGAGGCGAGGATACGTACCAACTCCTCACCGACGCCGCGCACCGCATCAGCGGCCAAGACGTCCCGGAAGAGGAGATACCCGTCCTGCCCGAACCGGGCCCGAAGCCGTACCGGATCGGCCAGGAGATCGTTCGCCACCCGCATCTCGGACATCGCGCCAGCCATACCCGCGCGCTCAGCCGGCCAACCGGCGCCGGCCCGCCAGCGGATTGTCCAACGTCCCGGCCAGCTGCAACGCCCCGGCCGGATCGGCCAGATCGACCATCTGCTGGTTGTTCCGCAGCTGAAGCCGGTTCAGGCAGGACAGCGCGAACCGCGGCGCGAACAGGTCGAAGCGCTCGAACCGCTCGGCCAGCTCAGGAGTCGAGTCCTGATACGCGTGCACGCACTCGGCGACCGTGGCCCAGAACGCCTCCTGGTCCAGCACCTCCCGCCCGGCCAGGATCGCGTTGAGATACCGCAGGAAACAGTCGAAGACATCGGTGAAGATCGACAGCAGCCGGACATCCTCCGGCACGTCCACCCGGATCCGCTCCACACCGGCCGGCAACGGCACCGCGGCGTCCATCACCGCGATCTCCTCGGCGATGTCCTTGAACACGACCCGCTCCACCGCGCCGACCTCGTCCAGCACCAGGATCACGTTCTCACCGTGCGGCATGAACACCAGACCGTAGGCGTAGAAGCAGTGCAGCAGCGGCGTCAGATACGCGTCCAGATACCGCCGCAACCACACTTCGGGTGCCAACCCCGACTGCTCGATCAGCGCCGCCGCCAGCGAACCGCCGTCCCGATCCACATGCAGCAGACTCGCCATCGTCGCCAACCGCCGCCCCGGCTCCAACGCCGGCACCGGGCTCTCCCGCCACAACGCCGCCAGCATCTTCCGATACGGCGAACCCTTCTCGGTCGCCGCCTCGAACTGCCGATGCCGATACCCGACCGCCGCCCGCTCCCGGATCACCGACAACCCGGTGCGCTTCAGCACCGCGTCATCGGCGATCAGCGCGGCCAGCCAGTCGTTGATCGCCGGCGTCGCCTCCATGTAAGCCGCCGACAACCCCCGCATGAACCCCATGTTCAGCACCGACAGCGCCGTCTTCACATAATGCCTGGCCGGATCGGTGGCGTTGAAGAACGTCCGGATCGACTGCTGCGGCACATACTCGTCATCGCCCGGGCCCAGACACACCAGCCGCTGCCGGGCGATGTCCCCGGCGAACGTCACCGCCAGCTTGTTCCACCACTGCCAAGGATGCACCGGGATCAGCAGATAATCGTCCAGATCCAGGCCCAGCCCGGTCATGACCGCACCGAACAGCCCCAACAACTCCGCACCGAGCTCAGCGCGGATCAAGCTCTCATAATCGGTGTCCGCCGACGCCGAGAACGCCGCGTGGTCCCGATGCGCCGCCACCCAGATCAGCCGCACCGGATGCGCCGCCTCCGGCGCGTACTGGCGGAAATCGTCGACGCCGAAACCGATCCGGCCACTGCCGGCCACGAACGTCGGATGCCCCTCGGTCATCTCCGACTCGATCCGCTGGAAATCGGCGCGCGCCACCTCGGCCGCCGACATCGGCGGTTTGCTGAGTTTGTACGCGGTGCTGGCCAGCGTGGAGCTGATCTCTTCCAGGTAGACCGGCAGTACTTGATCGCTCAGGCCGAGCGTGCCGCGCAGTTCGGTGCAGAATTCGGCGGCGTCCAGCGGCAGCGCTCGGCTGTCCTCGGCGCGGACGCGCGCGATGCTTTCGGCGTCGATCTGCCAGTGGTCCAGGGCCAGGATCTGCGCGGCGAAGTGGTATTGGACTGTGCCGTCGTCGCTGGGTATTGCGAAAGTGCCGCCGGTGCCGGCTTCGGTCTCGGTTTCGGCTCCGGTCTCTGTGCCGGTGCCGGTGCCGGTGTCGGCTACCGGCTGGGGGGTGAGCAGCCGTTCGTGGGAGAACTCGGCGATGGCCTTGCGGACCAGGTGTCGGTTGGCGCGGTCCCAGGTGTCGGGCGTCAGGTGGCGAACGGCGTCGCGGGGGTTCATTCGGCGGTTCCTCGGTGCGGGAGTGCTGGGAAGGTGGGCAGTGCGCTGGTGGCGGACTGGAAGGCGTGCCAGGTGCACACGCTCAGCAGTGCTTCCTTCTCGGGTTTGGTGATCCGGTCCAGGACCTGGAAGCCGACCGCGGCGTTGAGGGCCTGGACCGCGGTGTTGCGGATGTCCGGTTCGACGACCACGCGCAGCGCGTCCGGGTCGGTGAAGATCCAGGCCATGACGGCGGTGATGACGGCCCGGGTGAAGCCGTGTATCGGGGTGCGGCCCGGTGCGCACAGGAAGTGCATCCCGACGTCGCCGTCTTCGGGCTCGTACAAACCGGCCAGCTCGACGTACCGGGGGTCGTAGCGCTCGGCCAGGAATCCCGGCCGGCCGTCGATCAGCCCCAGGAACGCCTCGTGGTGCGGGTGTGCGGCGATCCGCTGGTACTCCTGGCGGACCTGCTCCAAGGTGCAGTCCTGCATCAGCCAGAACGCGGTCTTCGGGTGGGTGACCCAGCGGTGCAGCATCTCGATCTCGGTGTCGTGCTCGGCCTGGATCGGTCGCAGCGTGATCTGTCCGACCGGGCCGGCCATGGCGAAGCCGGGTATCGCCGCGGTCATGTCAGCAGCCCGTCCGGTGCGCCGAAGTCCTGGAACGCGATGGTCTTCTCCACCGGGTAGTAGTCCCGGCCGAGCATCTCGCTGATGATCCAGGAGTTCCGGTAGGCGCCCATGCCCAGGTCCGGGGAGGTGATGCTGTGGGTGTGGGTGCCGCCGTTCTGGAGGAAGATCTCGTTGCCGGCGGTGTCGATGCTGTAGTTGCGGGCGACGTCGAAGCGGCCGTGCCGGTCGAAGCGCAGCCGGTCCCGGACCGGTTCCAGGAAGTCCGGGGTCTGATAGCGGTAGCCGGTGGCCAGCACCAGGCCCTGGGTGGCCAGGGAGAATGCCCGGTCCTGTTCGTGGTGGTGCAGGTCCAGGGTGTAGGTGCCGCCGGTCTCGTCGTAGCGGGCCGCGCGCATCTCGGTGTTGGTGACCAGCCGGGTGGCGACCGGGCCGTGCATGCTCTTGAGGTACAGACAGTCGAAGATCTCGTTGATCAGTACCGCGTCGATGCCTTTGAACAGGCCTTTCTGTTCGGCTTCCAGCCGGTAGCGGGTGTCCTCTCCCAGTGCGTGGAAGTAGTCCACGTAGTCCGGCGAGGTCATCTCCAGGGTGAGTTTGGTGTATTCCAGCGGGAAGAACCGCGGCGAGCGGGTCACCCAGCTCAGGTGATAGGTGTCGGGGCCGGCGTCGGCGAGCAGGTCGAGGTAGATCTCCGCGGCGCTTTGGCCGCTGCCCACGACCGTGATGCTCTCCTTGCTCTGCAAAGCGGCCTTGCCGCTGAGGTAGTCGGCGCTGTGGACCAGATCGCCGCCGAGCCCGGCGCAGGCGTCCGGGATGTGCGGCGGCGTCCCGGTGCCCAGGACCAGATGACGGGCCCGGTCCACGGCCACCAGGCCGGTGTCGGCGTCGACCGACCGGACCACGTAGCAGCGGTCTGCCTCGTCGTAGTCGACGCGGGACACCTTGCCTCCGAAGCGCAGGTTGCGCAGCCGGGCCGCGGCCCAGCGGCAGTACTGGTCGTACTCGGCACGGACCGGGTAGAAGCTTTCCCGGATGTAGAAGGGGTAGAGCCGCCCGGTCTCCTTCAGGAAGTTCAGGAACGAGAACGGCGACGTCGGGTCGGCCAGGGTCACCAGGTCGGCCATGAACGGCGTCTGCAACGTCGCCGTCTCCAGCAGCATCCCGGGATGCCAGGCGTAGGCGGCCTCGGTGCGGGCTTCCAGGAACAGGCCGTTCAGGCCGTCTATCGGATCGGTCAGGCAGGCCAGGCCCAGGTTGTAGGGGCCCAGGCCGATGGCGATGAAGTCGTGCGTGGTCAAGAGGGGCTTCTCCGTGGCTGGGTCAGGCGCGCCGGGTGTCGGTCAGGCGAGCCGGGTGTCGGCGGTGCTCATCGCCTGGACGTACTCGGCGGCGTGGCCCGCGATCAGGTCCAGGACGTGCGCGATGTCGTCGACCGTGGTCTCGGGGTTCAGCAGGGTGAACTTCAGGTAGTGCCGGCCGCCCACCTTCGTCGCGGCCACCAGCGCCGCGCCGGAGTCGGCCAGGGCCTGCCGGGCGTACAGGTTCGCGCCGTCGGCCAGGTCCCGGGCCGGGCCCTCCGGCGGCAGGTAGCGGAAGACCAGGGTGCTGAGCTGGGACCGGGTCACCACCTCGAACCGCGGATCGACGGTGAGCAGCACCCAGGCCTGCCCGGCCCGGTCGATCACCTCGTCGAACAGCTCGCCCACGGCGTCCGGGCCCATGATCCGCAGCGTCAGCCAGAGTTTGAGCGCGTCGAACCGGCGCGTGGTCTGGATGCTCTTGTCGACCTGGTTGGGGATGCGCTGCTCGACGGCGCGCGCCGGGTTCAGGTAGTCGGCGTGGTAGGTGGCGTGGGTCAAGGTGGCGCGGTCGCGGACGATCAGCGCGCTGGAGCTGACCGGCTGGAAGAACGCCTTGTGGAAGTCGACGGTGACCGAGTCCGCGTGTTCGATGCCGGTCAGCAGTGGGCGCCGGGAGCGGGAGACCAGCAGGCCGCAGCCGTAGGCGGCGTCGACGTGGAACCAGGCGCCGGATTCGGCGCACAGCGCGGCGATCGCGGGCAGCGGGTCGATGGAGCCGAAGTCGGTGGTGCCGGCGGTGGCGACCACGGCCATCGGGATGAAGCCGGCCCAGCGGCACTGCTCCAGTTCCCAGGCCAGGGCCTGCGGCCGCATCCGCTTGCGGGTGTCGGTCTCGACGCTCACCACGGCCTGCGGGCTCAGGCCGAGCATCTTGGCGGATTTGCGGATGCTGAAGTGTCCGGCTTCGGAGACGAAGATGCGTAGCCGGTCCATGATGTGCCGCGAGTCGCCGTGTCCGCCGGCGTGTTCCGGCGCTGATTCGGCGGCCGCGGCCTTGGCCAGTGTTTCTTCGCGGGCCAGCAGCAGGGCTTGGAAGTTGGATTGGCTGCCGCCGCTGGTGAACACGCCGTCGGCGGCCGGGCCCAGGCCGATCCGGTCGGCGGTCCAGTCGATGAGGCGGCGCTCTATCAGGGTGCCGCCGGCGCTTTGGTCCCAGGTGTCCAGGGAGGAGTTGATCGCGGACAGGACGGTTTCGCCGAGCAGCGCCGGGATCACGACCGGGCAGTTGAGGTGGGCCAGGTAGCGGGGGTGGTGGAAGTAGACGGCGTCGCGCAGGTAGAGGTCTTGGAGTTCGTCGAGTGCGGCGGCGGTGTCTTCCAGCGGCCGGTCCAGGTCGGTGCCGGCGATGGCCGGGGCCAGGTCTGCGGGGCTGATGCCGGTGAATGGGCTGGGCGCGGTGGCGATCTGGTCGCTGACGCGGTCGATGCCGTCGGACAGGGCGGTCCGGTAGCGCTCCAGGGTGCGCTCGTTGAACAGGTGCCGGGCGGCGTCTTCGACGGCGGGGGAGAAGATGGCGCGGGCGGTGGCCACGGCGGTGGCGGTGGCCTGAGGGCTCACTGGGCGTCTCCCGGCTGCTGGTCGGCGGTAGCGGGCTTGGCGCGCGCCGGTTCGGCGGTCGCGGTCGCGGCGTCGGGCAGCTCGGCATCTGCGGGTCCGGCGGTTGCGGTCGCGGCAGTGGGCTCGGCGTCGGGCAGTGCGGCGTCTGCGGGTCCGGCGGTGGCTGCGGCTGCGGCGGCGGCGGCGATTTTCTCAGTGCGCAGATCCTCCTCGGTCGCGCCGAGGCGCCAGTATCCGGAGAACTCCACGCGCCGGCGGTCGAAGCCGCGTTCGCCGACCAGGTGGCGCCGCAGGGTCTTGATCATCGCGGCCTCGCCGGCCAGCCAGGCGTAGGGCGCCCCGTCGGGGAAGTTCGCATCGCGGATTTCGTCGGCCAGCAGCGCTCCGGGCCGCTGCGCCGGATCGCGGACCAGCCAGGTGATGTCGGCCTCGGCGGCGCTGAGCAGTTCCTGGGTGTCCCGCAGATCCGGGACTTCGATCCAGGCCCGCGCCCGCATCTCCTCCGGCAGCCATTCCAGGATCGCGGCGGCGGCCGGCAGCGCGGTCTCGTCGGCGGCGATCAGGACCCAGTCGGTGTCGGCCGGCGGCTGGAAGCCGATGCTGCGGTTGTCCTGGTCGGCCGGGCCGAGCAGGACTACGCGGTCGCCCGGCACGGCCTCGGCGGCCCAGCGGGACGCGGGCCCGGCCGATCCTGTGCTGCCGCTGGCGCCGCTGGCGGTGCCGTGCAGGACGAAGTCGACGTCGACCTCGTGGTGTTCGCGGTCGTGGGACCGGATCGTGTAGGAGCGCATGACGGCCCGCTGGTCCTCGCCCATGGCCCGCCACTGCCCGAACCAGTCGTCCCCGGCGTCGGTGGGCACGACCGGCACCTGCTGCCCGGCCCGCGGCAGGAACAGCGAGAAGCTCTGGTCCCGGCCGCCGCCGGCGAAGTCCCGCAGCTGCTCGCCGCCGAAGGTGACGCGGACGATCGAGGGCCCCAGCCGCCGGGTGCCGACCACCCGGGCGTGGAAGAACCGGAACTTGCCGTGCACGAGCCTGGACGCCGTGCCGGCCGTGGCCGCCGGCGGCAGCGCGCCGTCCGCGTCCAGTGAGGAGATCGCCGCGGCCGCCGCGCTGGCGGCCAGGACCGCGGTCACTGAAGAAGAGGTCACTGTCAGCTCACCTTCTTGGAGTTCTGAATCGCCTTGGCGAGGTTTTCCAGCAGCGGGGCGGCGCCGGCGTAGGAGAACCGGGGCACGGCGTCCCAGGGCGTGACCTGTCCGGCCTTCACCGCGGGCAGCGCGTTCCAGGTCGGTTTCGCAGCGAGCTGCTGCGGCTGCAATGCGGTGGAGCGGCTGTCGAGCAGGATCAGGTCCGCCGGGTATTTGTCGGCGTTCTCCCAGCTCAGGCTCTCGAAGTAGTCGCCGCTGTCGAGCTTGTTCGGGACGATGAGCTCCACGCCGAGTTCGGCGAAGTACATCAGGTCGGCGGCGATCTTCGGGTTGGAGGCGTAGAACGTGTTGGCGCTGCCGGAGGCCGCCAGTACTTTCAGCCCGCCGGCTGCCTTCGCCGCGGTGCGCAGTGTCTCGGCGGCGCTCTGGAACCGGGTCTTGGCGCTGGTCACCTTCGGCGCGTTCAGGTCCGCGCCGAGCGAGGCGGCCAGGTCGGCGTAGCGCTGGATCGGGGTGGGCAGCGACACCCGCGCGACGTTGATCGCGACGCTGGGGGCGAGCTTGGCGATCTGGTCCTTGCTCTCATCCGGCACGTACCACAGGGCTCCGGGCTCGTACATGTGCGTGACCAGCAGCTGCGGGTTGAGCGCGGCGTACTTCTCGACGTTGAACTCGCCCCAGACGTTGCCCAGCACCGTCACCTTGCCGACGTTCAGGTCGCCGGCCTGCGCGGTGGGTTTGCCGTCGGGCAGCGTGGTCTCGCCGAACACCCCGACGATCTGGGCGTCCACGCCGAAGTCGACCAGTGCCGCGGCCGTGCCGGTGAACGCCACGACGCGGGTCGGGGCGGCCGAGGTCTTCACCGTCTGTTTGCGGTCGTCGGTGAAGGACCAGGGCCCGGCCGGGCCGGTTTTCGCCGCCGCGCCGGTTCCGGAGGAAGAGCTCGAACTGCCGCTGCCGCCGCAGGCGGCCAGGACGGCGGCCAGGGCGCCACCGCCGGCCGCGGCCAGCACGCCTCGTCGGGACGGAGCGGAAATATGTGAGGAGAGGGGCATGAATGTCGCTTTCTCGGGGTTGAGGTGCCTACCCGGCGCCAGCGAGGTTAGGTTAGCCTAACCTGAGCACCGACCCAAGAGGGGTCGTCCGATCCGCGGAACCGGAGCCAGGACTTGTCAGCCACCGCACCAACACAGGCCCCTGAGGCCGCCGTCCCGATACCCCGCAGGTCAGACGGCGCGCGCCGGCTCAGCCGTGGCGCGGGCCTGGCCGTGGCGGCCGCCTTGCTGGCCGCGGTGCTGGTGCTGAGCATCAGCTTCGGTGCGAAATCGCTGTCGGTGGGCCAGGTGTGGGCCGGCCTGACCGATCCGGCCTCGCCGTATTACACGGTCGTGCATCAGATGCGGCTGCCGCGCACGCTGCTCGGTCTGCTGGTCGGGGTGGGTCTGGGTCTGGCCGGTGCGGTGATGCAGGCGCTGACCCGTAATCCGCTGGCCGATCCGGGGTTGTTGGGGGTGAACGCCGGGGCTTCGGCGGCGGTGGTCAGTGCGACCTGGCTGTTCGGTATCGGTACGTTCGACGGCTACATCTGGTTCGCGCTGGCCGGGGCGGCGGTCGCGACCACGTTCGGCTATCTGATCGGCGGGGGCCGGTCGGCGACGCCGGTGCGGCTGGCGCTGGCCGGGGCGGCGTTGAACGCGGCGCTGTTCTCTTATGTCAGTGCCGCGATGCTGCTGGATTCGGCTTCGTTGCAGGCGATGCGGTTCTGGACGGTCGGGTCGCTGGCCGCGGCGACGTCCTCGACGGTGGTCAGGGTGTTGCCGTTCATCGCCGCCGGGGTCGTGGTGGCGTTGGCGTTGGCCCGGCCGTTGAACGCGCTGGCGCTCGGGGAGGATTCGGCGGTGGCGTTGGGCTCGCGGCCGACGGTGATCCGGGCCGCGGCGATCGTGGCGGTGACGCTGCTGTGCGGGGCGGCGACGGCGGCGTGCGGGCCGATCGTGTTCGTCGGGCTGATGGTGCCGCACGTGGTGCGGGTCATCACCGGCCCGGATCTGCGCTGGCTGCTGCCGTACTGCGCGGTGCTGGCGCCGGTGGTGCTGCTGGGCGCCGACGTGCTGGGCCGGGTGCTGGTCCGGCCCGGTGAGATCCAGGTCGGCGTGGTCACCAGCGTGCTCGGCGGCCCGGTGTTCCTGTATTTTCTGCGCCGTGGCAAGGCGGTGCGGGCATGAGGGTTCTGCGAGGCGCCGCCTTGTCGGTGCGCTACCGGCCCCGGGCCCTCACGGCGAGCGCCCTGTTCGCCGTGGTCGCGTTCGCTGCCGTGGTCGTGACCCTGGGCAGCGGCGACTACCGGATCGCGCCGGCGGAGGTGCTGCGGACGTTGTTCGGCGGCGGGACGCTCGCCGACCACTTCATCGTGGTGCAGCTGCGCCTGCCCCGGGTGGTGACCGCGCTGCTGGTCGGGGCGGCGCTGGCGTTGGCCGGCGCGGTGTTCCAGTCGCTGGTCCGCAATCCGCTGGGCAGCCCTGACATGCTCGGTTTCACCCAGGGCGCGGCCACCGGCGCGCTGGTGGTGGTCGTGGCCGGCGGCAGCAGTGCGGCGCTGGCCTTCGGGGCGGTGATCGGGGGAGTGGCGACCGGGGTCGGCGTCTACGTCCTGGCCTGGCGCCGCGGCGTGCACGGCTATCGGCTGATCCTGACCGGTATCGGGGTCTCGGCGATCCTCAGCGGCGTCAACGGCTACCTGCTGACCAAGGCCCAGCTGATGGACGCCACCCGGGCGCTGCTGTGGATCACCGGGAGCCTGGACGGCCGGGCCTGGGCCGACGCCGCACCGCTGGCGATCGCGATGGCCGTGCTGGTCCCGGTGGTGCTCATCACCTGTAGCAGGGCCCTGCATGTCATGGAGATGGGCGATGACACCGCGGCGGCCCTGGGCGTGGCGGTGGAACGGGTTCGGCTCACGGCCCTGGTGGCCGCGGTGCTGCTCACCTCGTTCGCCGCGGCCGCCGCCGGCCCGGTGGCGTTCGTCGCGCTCACCGCCCCGCAGCTGGCCAAGCGGCTCACCCGGGCGCCGGGGCCGAACCTGATCCCCTCGATGCTGCTCGGCGCGGTGCTGCTGACCTGCGCCGACCTGGCGGCGCAGCACGCGATCCCCGGGCGCCAGCTGCCGGTCGGCGTCGTCACCGGCGTGTTGGGCGGCGGGTACCTGATGTGGCTGCTGGCGATGGGACGCAAGGCCGGACGGATATGACGACAGATGGGAAGCCCGAGGACATGAGCACGACGAGCACGACGATGACCGACACCGCGACGCCCGAAACGGCCGCCCCGTCCCGCCTCGGCGGCACCGCACTGACCCTGGCCTACGACGGCCGGACCGTCGCCGAGGACCTCAACGTCGCGATCCCGGACCGGTCCTTCACCGTCATCGTCGGCCCCAACGCCTGCGGCAAGTCCACGCTGCTGCGGGCCCTGTCCCGGCTGCTGAAGCCGAAGGCCGGGACCGTGCTGCTGGACGGCGCCGACATCGCGACCCTGCCCACCAAGCAGGTCGCCCGCATCGTCGGCCTGCTGCCGCAGACCTCGATCGCACCGGACGGCATCACCGTCGCCGACCTGGTCTCCCGCGGCCGGCACCCGCACCAGGGACTGCTGCGGCAGTGGTCGCGCCAGGACGAGCGGATCGTCGCCGAATCGATGGCCGCCACCGGCGTCACCGACCTGGCCGACCGCGCCGTCGACGAACTGTCCGGCGGCCAGCGGCAACGGGTGTGGACCGCGATGGTCCTGGCCCAGCAGACCCCGCTGCTGCTGCTCGACGAACCCACCACCTACCTGGACATCGCACACCAGGTGGAGATCCTGGACCTGTGCGCCCGCCTGCACGAGGAGGAAGGCCGCACCCTGGTCGCGGTACTGCACGACCTCAACCAGGCCGCCCGCTACGCCACCCACCTGATCGTGCTCTGCGACGGCCGGGTGGCGGCCAGCGGCCGGCCGGCGGACATCGTCACCGCCGAGCTGGTGCAGCAGGTGTTCGGGCTGGCGTGCCGGGTGATCGAGGACCCGGAGAGCGGGACGCCGCTGGTGGTCCCGGGCGCGCGGCGGCGTGCTGCGGCTTAGGCGAGCTTCTAGGCCAGCGCCCGCACTGTGGAGGCCAGCCACTGCTGATACCCGGCCGTCCGGCGGAAGCGCTCGGGGACCAGGTACGTCCCCTCGCCCGCCGGACGGATGAGGTCCTCGGCCACCGGCAACACGATGAGGTGCAGACTGAACGGAGCCGGCTTGCGCCCCATCTCTGCCTCCACCGCACGCACCACATCGCCTTCGATATCGAGGCGGACTCCGGTGTTCGCCCGATCGTGCAGAGCCTGGATGCCGGCACGCTTGCGGGCCGAGTGCCAGGCGTGGGCCTGCGGCCACCGGGCTGCGAAGACCCGGCGGAAGTCGGGGAAATCGGCGAGCGCCTCGAAGTCCGGCGGTGCGAACCGCGCCACCTCGGCCAGCACTTCCTGGTTCTTGAGCGGCGGCCAGAACACGGCCGCGTTCCACAAGTGCAGCCAGCCCCGCGCCAGCGCCGTGCCCGACACGGCGCCGGTATCGGCCGAGGGCTGCGGCAGCTCGTCGAGGTCCAGCTCGTCGATGTCCAGCGGCCCCGTGACGACCCCGGCGATCGGTACATCGATCCGTTCCGCCGCCCTGATCCACAGCGCGGGACCGAGCAGCCAGTCAAATTCGTTGACGCGGATCTCCCACGAGTCCGTCCCCGAGTACTTCACGGCTAGTGCCCCCTAAGAGATACGACTGCCAGAGTACTGACCCGAGGCGACCATGTGGATCGCCGCTTGTGCTGAAACGCTGCTTTACAGATCATCGAGGGATGAGCGAGAGCAGTGAGCAGTGGCGCGTCGAGTTCGACGCCGACGTGACCTTCGCCAACGGCGGTGCCTTGCAGACGCAGGGTTTCCGGCTGGATGTGGCCGGGCCGCAGATCGGCGACGCTGAACTGGGGGAGCTGTTCGTGCGGCACCTCGGGCTGCTGATGGTCGGCGAGGTGGTCATCAGCAACAAGCGGATGCTGCGGGAGCCGCACAAGGGGTCTCGCGGCACTGTGGGCGCGCAGGCTCAGCCCGAGGCCAGGCCCGGGCAGCGCGTCGTGGACCTGAGCCACGTGATCCGGCACGGGATGGTCACCTACCCGGGGCTGCCCGGCCCGGAGATCGGCGAGTACATCTCGCGTGAGCAGTCGCGGGGGCACTACGCGCCGGGCACCGAGTTCTCCATCAGCCGCATCTCGATGCTCGCCAACACCGGCACCTACGTCGACAGCCCGTTCCACCGCTTCGCCGACGGCGACGACATCGCCGCGATGCAGCCCTCGCGCTTCGCCGACCTGGACGCGGTGGTGGTCCGGGTCGGCGGCGCGGCCGAACGGGCCATCGAGCGCGGCGTGTTCCTGCCCTACGACCTCGCCGGCCGGGCCGTGCTGATCCACACCGGGTGGGACCGGCACTTCGGCACCGACCGCTACGGCGAGGGCCACCCGTTCCTCACCGCCGAGGCCGCCGCGTGGCTGGTCGGGCAGCGGGCGGCGCTGGTCGGCATCGACTCGGTGAACGTCGACGACGCCGCCGACGGCGCCCGGCCGGCGCACACCGCGCTGCTGGCGGCCGGGATCCCCATCGTGGAGCACCTTCGCGGGCTGGAACAGCTGCCGCCGTACGGCTTCCGCTTCTTCGCCGTGCCGCCGGCAGTGCAGGGCATGGGGTCGTTCCCGGTGCGGGCTTACGCGCTGGTCGGCGAGCAGCGGTAGCCGGCGAGCAGCGGTAGCGCGTAGCCGCGCCGAGCGCTAACCCTCGCCCGCGGAGGTCTCGGAGGTCCATCCGGCGCCGCCGTCACCGGCCCGCAGCACCGCCAGCGTCAGCACCTGGTCGCCGATGCCCCAGCCGCCGTCGGCGACCTCCTCGACCAGCACCATCGTCCCGCCGCGGGCGCGCTCGCCGTAGATCTCCACATACAGCTCGGTGGTGCGGTGCACGATCTTCGCCTTCTGCTCGGCGTCCAGGGTGCCGGCCGGGACTTTGAAATTCGCGAATGGCATGTCTTATCTCGTCTCTGTTAACGGTTACCAGCTACCGCTTACCGGCTGGCCCGCTCGGGCAGCAGGTCGGCGATTCCGATGCGGTGGTAGAACTCGGACCTGATGCGGTCGCTGACGGTCGACACGACGTCGCTGCCGTCCCGGCTGGGATCGATGTGGACCCGGAACGGACGTTGCCCGGCCGGCCGGCCCACCACGTCCACGATCGCCTCGGCCACCTCGTCCACCTCACGCCCGGCCGGGAACAGCCCGGCCAGCCGCTCGGCCAGCTGCTCGCGCAGCTCCCCGTAGGCGCCGTCGTACTCGGCGGCCCGTTCGGCGTCGGCCGGCAGGCCGGCGTGCGCGAAGTGGTTGGTGCCGGACGGGTAGGCGCCGGGCACCACGATCACGGTGTCGATGCCGTACCGGATGACCTCGGCCGCGTAGCTCTCGGCCAGGGCGTCCATAGCGGCCTTGGCCGCGAAGTACGGCGCCAGGAACGGCGGGTGCCCGCCCCGGGTGCTGGAACTGGCCACCCACACCAGCAGTCCCGACCCGGCACGCCGCATCAGCGGCAGCGCCGCGCGGTTGACCCGCTGCGTACTCAGCACGTTGATGTCATACAGCTCGGCCAGCTGCTCGGGGGTGAACGCCTCGGCCGGCCCGAGGACCATGTGCCCGGCGTTGTGCACCACGACGTCCAGCCGGCCCTGCTCCTCGGCGATCCGGGCGACGGCCGCGTCTACCGAGACCTGGTCCTGCACATCCATCTCGATGCCGCGCACATCCACCCCCTGCGCGGCGGAGAACTCGGCCAGCTCCGCCACGCGCGGCGCGTTCCGGCCCTGCGTGGCCCGCATCCCGGCGTAAACGATGTCCCCGGCCCGGGCCAGGGCCCGCGCGGCCAGGTTCCCGAAGCCCGACGAGGCGCCGGTGACCACGATGACTTTGCGCTCCAAAGCGCCGGCGACGTTGCTCTCACTCATCGTTCACACCATCCCGCCGTTGATCCGCAGCACCTGACCGTTGACCCAGTGCCCCCGCGGGCCGGCCAGGAAGGCCACCACCGAGGCGATGTCGTCCGGCATCCCCAGCCGCTCCAGCGGCGACTGCGCGGCCAGCCGCGCGATCAGCTCCTCGTCCTTGCCGTCCAGGAACATGTCGGTGGCGGTCGGCCCGGGCGCCACGGCGTTGACCGTCACGTCCCGGCCGCGCAGCTCACGGGCCAGGACCAGGGTCAGCGCCTCGACCGCGCCCTTGCTGGCCACGTAGGCGCCGTAGGTGGGGAACTTGGTGCCCATCACCGACGTCGAGAACGTGATCAGCGCACCGCCGGCCCGCAGCCGCCGCGCCGCCTGCTGCGCCACCACGAAAGTGCCGCGGATGTTGGTGCGGTGCATGTCGTCCAGATCGGCCAGGTCCAGATCGACGATCGTGGACAGCTTCATCCGGCCCGCGGCGTTCACCACCGCGTCCACCCCGCCGAACTCCGCCTCGGCCCGATCGAACAGGTCCGCCACCGCCGCCTCGTCGGCGACGTCCGCCTGCACGGCCACCGCCCGGCCGCCCGCGGCCCCGATCTCGGCGACGGCCTGTTCGGCCAGGTCGGTGCGGCCGGCATAGGCGAGCACCACGGCGTAGCCCTCGGCGGCCAGCTGGTCGGCGACGGCCCGGCCGATGCCGCGCGAACCGCCGGTGACGATCGCGACGCGGCCCTGCGTACCGTCCGCGGCCGGGCTCGTAGCCGGGCTCGCGGCCGGGTTCGTGGCCGCGGTGACCTGCGAGGCGTCCTGCGAAGTGCCCTGGGCGGTGTTCTCAGTGGTCATGATGTGCTCCGTTTCTCGGTGACGTCACCACCTTGCGCCCGCCCCGAGCCGCTAACCAGTTGCCGTCTACCCAGGGGTCGCCACCCCCTGGCTCCGGATCCGGGCATGACGCAGACTGGGGATGTGGATCTCGCTGAACTCGGAGGCTTCCTGAAATCCCGGCGCGACCGGATCCGCCCGCGTGAAGTCGGGCTGCCATCCGGGCCACGGCGCCGGGTCCCCGGGCTGCGCCGCGACGAGGTCGCCCAGCTCGCGGGCGCCTCGGTCGACTACTACATCGAGCTCGAACGCGGCGGCGCGCAGCCCTCGGAGCAGATGCTCGCCGCCCTGGCCCGGGCCCTGCGCCTGTCCCGCGACGAGCGCGACCACCTCTACCACCTGGCCGGCCGCCCCGTCCCGCCGGCCGGCAGCGCCGCGGCGCACGTCAGCCCGGGCATGATGGACCTGCTCGACCGGCTGGTCGACACCCCGGCCCGGGTGATCACCGACCTGCACGTGGTGCTGGTGCAGAACCGCCTGGCCGCCGCGCTGCTCGGCCCGCCGCCGCCCGGGACCACGGCGCGCGCCGGCTTCGTCTACCGCTGGTTCACCGACCCGGCCGCCCGCGGCCTGTATCCGCCGGCGGATCACGCCCGGCACGCCGAGAGCTTCGTGGCGGACCTGCGGGCGGCCGTGGCCAGGCGCGGCAGGCACGACGAGGAGTCCCGGAGCCTGGTCGCCGAGCTGCTGGAGCGCAGCCCGGAGTTCGCCGAGCTGTGGAGCCGGCACGACGTGGCCGTGCGCCGCCTGGACGCCAAACGCATCGTGCACCCCGCGCTCGGGGTGATCGACGTCAACTGCCTGAACCTGCTCAGCGAGGACGGCAGCCAGCGGCTGCTGTGGTTCAGCCCGGTGGCCGGGACCGACGCGGTGGAGAAACTGGAATTGTTGTCGGTTCTCGGGATTCAGGATCTTGAATCGGACCAGGCTCTTGAATCAGGCACTGATCTGAGCGCCGGCCCGAGCCAGACCTTCCAACCGTGATACACACGCGAGCCAGACGTACCAACCGTGATACACAATGGAGCGCGGTGGGGCGCGATCTTGTAGCGACTGAGCCCGCCGACGTTCTCACCGGAGGTGTAGATGTCGTTGGGGGCCTGGTCCGGACAGCGCGCGTCGGCGTTGTCCGGGTGGCTGCGCACGCATGACCCGGCGCTGGCGGCCACTCGGCGCGCGGCGCGCACCGCGGTCGTGATGCCGGCGCTGTTCGCGTTGTGCACGCAGGTGCTGCACTCGCCGACGATGGCGAGTTTCGCGGCGTTCGGCTCGTTCTCGATGCTGCTGCTGGTCGACTTCAGCGGCACGCTGATCCAGCGGCTGCGCGCGCAGTTCGCGCTGGCCGTGGCCTGGGCGGTGCTGATCTGCGTGGGTACCGTCGTGGCCCGGGTCACCTGGCTGTCGGTGCTGGCCACGCTGGTGGTCGCGTTCTGTGTGCTGTTCTCCGGTGTGGTCAGCTCGGTGCTGGCCGGCAGCTCCACGGCGCTGCTGCTGGCGTTCGTGCTGCCGGTCGCCACCCCGGTGCCGCTGGATCAGCTCCCGGACCGGCTCATCGGCGCCGGGCTGGCCGCCGCCGCTGCCCTGCCGGCGGTGACGCTGCTGTGGCCAAGGCCCGCGGCCGACCCGCTCAGCGGCCCGGCCGCCCGGGTGTGCCGGGCCGCCGCGGCACTGCTGCGCGCCGACGCCTCCGCCACCGGCGGCCGCCGGGCCTTCAACATCGGGGCCTGCCAGATCGCCGCCGATGAGACCTCCGCGGCCAACGCCGACCTGCGCCGGATGTTCGACGCCACCCCCTACCGGCCCACCGGCCTGTCCACGTCCTCGCGGACCCTGGTCCGCCTGGTCGACGAACTCACCTGGCTGTCCGCGATCCTCACCGACCGGCCCGATTACACCGAGCAGCCCCCGGCCTGCGACCCGGCCGCCCGCACCGCCCGGCTGGCCGCCGCCGACGTCCTGGACCGCGCCGCCGACCTGCTCACCGACTTCCGCGGCGACGTCGGCCCGCTGCGGTCGGGCGTGCGGGAACTCCAGTCCGCGCTGGCCGCGATGGAGGCCAGCTCCACCGCCCGGCTGCCGGTCGACCAGCCGGTCGGCGAGAGCCCGGACGAGGTCTTCACGTTCATCTCCACGCTCGACTTCTCCTTCCGGGCCCTGGAGCTGGGCTTCGCGGTCGTGCAGATCGCCGAGAACGTCTCGCTGGCCGCGCAGGCCTTCCAGCGCAGCTGGCCCGACCGGCTGCTGGGCCGTGAACCCGGCGCCCTGACCAAGCCGCTCACCTCGGCGCGCGAACGGGCCGGCGCGCACCTGGGCTGGAACTCGGTGTGGCTGCACAACAGCCTGCGCGGCTCCGTGGGCCTGGCCATCGCGATCCTGCTGGCCGACCTGACCAGCGTCCAGCACTCGTTCTGGGTACTGCTCGGCACCCTGTCGGTGCTGCGCTCCAACGCGCTGAACACCGGGCAGAACGCGATGCGGGCCATCCTGGGCACGGTCCTGGGCTCGATCATCGGCGCCGGGATGCTGCAACTGATCGGGCACCACGGCACCGTGCTGTGGGTGCTGCTGCCGATCGCCATCCTCATCGCAGGTATCGCCCCGGCCGCGATCTCCTTCACCGCCGGGCAGGCCGCGTTCACCGTCACCTTGGTCATCCTGTTCAACATCGGGCAGAACCCGGACTGGCACATCGTGCTGCTGCGGATCCAGGACATCGCGCTGGGCTGCGGGGTCAGCGTCGTCGTCGCGTTGTTCTTCTGGCCGCGCGGTGCCGCCGCGGCCGTGGACAAGGCGCTGGCCAAGGCCTACGCCGACAGTGCCCGCTACCTGTCCGGCGCCGTCGCCTACGCCCTCGGGCACTGCGACGCCGGCAAAGCCGGGCTGCCGGCCGCCGAACCCGTGGCCGCGCAGAGCCGGGAGGCAGCGGCCTCCGCACGCCGGCTCGACGACGCCTACCGCACCTACCTCGCCGAGCGCGGCGCCAAGCCGCTGTCGCTGGCCGACACCACGACCCTGGTCACCGGCGTCGTCGGGCTGCGGCTGGCGGCCGACTCGGTGGTCTCGTTGTGGCAGAACAGCGGCCGGACCCGGCCCAAAGCCGACCAGAGCGCCGCGCACAGCGCCATCCTGGAAGCGGCGGACAGCGTCACCGGCTGGTACCGGGGCCTGGCCGACAGCCTCGGCGGCCGCACCCCGATCCCGGTACCGGTGCCGCTGCTGCCCGAATCGGCCGCCCGGCTCGTCGACTCGGTCCGCACCGACCTGGTGGACCGCGACGGGCAGGCCACGGCGGCCGCGGTCCGGGTCATCTGGACCGGCGACCACGTCGACGTCGCGCGGCGCCTACAGCCCGGCATCGCCGCCGCGGCGAAGGAGACCGTCCTGCGCTGAGCCCGGCCGGCTCACCAAAACCGAAGGCGGCTCACCAAAGCGGGAAGTCGAGCCCGCGCTCTGATTCCGGGCGCGGGCCGAACACCCGCCGGTCGGCTTCGGCGATCGGCCGGTCGTTGATGGACGCCTCGCGGCGGCTCATCAGCCCGGCCTGGTCGAACTCCCACAGCTCGTTGCCGTAGCTGCGCCACGACTGGCCCTGGGCGTCATGCCATTCGTATTGGAACCGGACGGCGATGCGGTTGCCCCGGAAGCTCCACAGGCCTTTGCGCAGCGCGTAGTCCTGCTCGCTTTCCCATTTGGCGGTCAGGAACTCCACGATCTGCGCCCGGCCCACCACGTGCACGTCTCGGTTGCGCCAGATCGAGTCCGGTGTGTAGGCCAGGGCGACTTTGTGCGGGTCGCGGGTGTTCCACGCGTCTTCGGCGGCCTGGACTTTCTGGAGCGCGGAGTCTTCGTCGAAGGGCGGGAACGGGGGTCGGGACTCGGACATGGCGGGGTCCTTTCAGCCGCTTCTTCCGTGACACGGTCTACCATGACCCTCTCACGGATGTAGCGCAAGTCATGCGTGATAAACTCCGGGCATGGACACGGCGGTGAGCGAGCGCGAATGGATGCTGCCGGAGGAGGCCCTGCCGGTCCGGCTGATGGCGACGGTCTGGGCCGACGTGACCGGGCTCCACGACGACCTCGCCACGACCCAGGACCTGACCGCCTGGCTCGACGCCGTGGATCTCGACCGCGCCGGACAGAGCGCCACCGCCGCCGAACTCGCTCTGGCCCGGCGGCTGCGCGATGCCGTGCGCCGGCTCGCGGCGCACGCGACCGGCGACGAGCGCGACGCCACGCGGTCCGGGGACGGTGACGTGGCCGGGGACGTCGAGGCCGCGGTGCGGGACGTCAACGACGCCGTCGCCCACCTGCCGGCCCCGCGCATCGCGCTAACCGACGGGGTGCTGCGAGCGACATCCTCCAGCGACAGCTCCGCGATCACCGCGGCCCTGGCGCGCGTCGCGGACGAGGCGATCACCCTGCTCGGCGGCCCTGAGTCCGGCAAGTTGCGGGCCTGCTACGCGCCGGGCTGCGTGCTGTACTTCATGAAGACGCACCCGCGGCGCGAGTGGTGCTCGGTGACCTGCGGGAACCGGGTCCGCGCCGCGCGGCATTACGACAAGGTGCGCTCGACACGCTGACGGCTTGTGTGAACGCCCCGCCGCTCGGCACGCAGAATATCTCGATCACCTTTCGCTCTTCACCCCCCGGCGGATTCCGGCGGCCGTAGCCCCCGGGCGACGATGTCGATCATCCGCGCGCGCGTGGCCTGGTCGGCCGACCCCCGGCTCATACAACTCACCATCAGCGCTTTGATGTCGGCGACGTCCGCGTCGGCCCGCACCACGTGCGCGTCTTGGGCTCGGTGCAGGGCGGCGGCCATCGCCGCGTCGAAGTCGTAGCCCACGGCGGCCGCGGCCGCGTCCATGTCGTAACCGGCTCCGGCGAAGGCCTGGGCGATGCCGACGTTCGCGGCGCCCTCCTCGGTCAGGATGGTCAGGAACTCCACGAAGGCCCCCTGCTGGTCCGGCAGCTCGGCCAGGTCCTGGACCCGGTCCACGATGCGGCCGACACGACTGGCCACGATCGCCTCGAACAGCGCGTCCTTGGTGGGGAAGTGGCGGCTGACGGTGCCCGTCCCGACCCCGGCGCGCCTGGCGATCTCCTGGACCGACACCCCCAGGCCCTCGGCCGCGAAGGCCGCGATCGCGGTGTCCAGGATCCGCGCGCGATTGCGCTCGGCGTCGGCACGCATGCACCTCTCCTTGTCGCTGGTTTCTCGATCTGGCTTCTGGACCTGGCTTCTCGATCGCGGCTGTCTCGCCGCGGTTGACAACCGGGACGGCCATCCCGGATAGTCGAAGCCATAAGCGGGATGCCCGTCCCGATACTACCCGGATCCGCCGCGCGCCCCCGACTCGGCCGTCCTCCACGAGGGAATGCCCACCATGACCAGCCGCTGGACCGAACAAGACATCCCCGACCAGACCGGCCGCGTCGCCGTGATCACCGGCGCCAACACCGGCGTCGGCTTCCAGATCGCCCGGGCGTTGGCCGGGCGCGGCGCCGTCACCGTCCTGGCCTGCCGCGACCCGCGCAAGGCCGCCGACGCCGCGGCCCGCATCCGCGCCGCGACACCGCCGGCGCACGTCGAGGTCGAGGAGCTGAACCTGGCCTCGCTGGCCTCGATCCACACCGCCGCCAAAGCGCTCCGCGACCGCCACCCGCGCATCGACCTCCTGATCAACAACGCCGGTGTGATGTGGCAGCCGGCCGGCCGCACCGTGGACGGCTTCGAGACCCACCTGGGCGTCAACCACCTGGGCCACTTCGCCCTCACCGGCCTGCTCCTGGACCGCATGCTCGGCGCCGCCGGATCGCGGATCGTCACCGTGAGCAGCCCCGCGCACAAGCAGGGCCGCGTCGACTTCGCCGACCTCCAGTCCGAGCACAGGTACCAGCACATGAAGGCCTACGCCGGATCCAAGCTCGCGAACCTGATGTTCGCCTACGAACTCCAACGCCGCCTCACCGCCCACGCCGCGCCGACCGGGTCACTGGCCGCCCACCCCGGCGGCGCCCGCAGCGAGCTCAACCGCACCATGCCGGTCCTGTTCCGGGGCCGCCACTGGGGCCTGGCGCTGCCGATCACCCACAGCACCGAAAGGGGTGCCCTGCCGATCCTGCGCGCCGCCACCGACCCGGCCGCCGAACCCGGCCAGTACTACGGCCCGGACGGCTGGCACGAGTTCAAGGGTTGGCCGGCGCTGCTGGCCTCCAGCGACTCCTCGCACGACGCGGAGGCGCAGCGGCGGTTGTGGGAGGAGTCCGAGCGGCTGACCGGGATCGAGTACTCGTTCCTCGCCGGACATCGGATCCCTGACCAGCGGCCGCGGGGCGGTGATCAGGCCCCGCGGCCGACGAGCTGATCGATCGGGTCCGGTTTCAGGGGGGCGGAAGTGACGATTTGCGGCATGCGGAACCGCCGGTCGACCTCGAGAACGAGCGAAACGGTCTAGGGCAAGGCCCCGCTGGCCGCGACAGAGAAGCACTGCCTAGACGGACAGCCTGCGCATCCTGGTTGGCTGTCAGGGCTGTCCGGCGACGCCAGGCGCCGCTCATAGGCCACGCGGCTCCGCCGCCATATGCGCTCAGCGCCCCGCGAATTGTCACTTTCCGCCGTCTCAGTGCCCGCCGGTCCCCGTGCTCCACAACGTCGCGCCACCGGAGCTGAAGATGACCGTGTTCCCGTCGTTCTGCACCGTGAGATGCGCCCCGCTGTTCCCGGCCGTCCCGCTGGACCACAGCGGGCTGCCCCCGGTGTCGTAGATCACGAAGTTGCCGTCGCCCTGCATGATGGCGTTGGCGCTGGCTTTCCCGGCCGTGCCCGAAGCCCACAGCGCGGTGCTGCCTTCGTACAGCACCAGGTTCCCGTCGCCTTGCAGGATCAGCTTGAACCGGCCGTCGCAGGAGGGCGTCGACTGGTTCGCCGTCAGCTGCTGGTTCGCGGTCATCGAACCGCAGCCGCCTCCGGTGGAGGTCTCAGGCGAGGTCGGACGCGTCGAGGTCAGGGATATCTGCCCCTTCAGCATCTTGCCGCCGTCGTTGGTCAGGCGCAGATAGTAGTCCGCGCTACACGCCGTGCCGTCCTCATCCAGTGACAGCAGCCCGGAGTTGGTCGGCACGAACGACTGCGTCGGGGCGGTATTGAGGATCTGGTTGCCCTCGCCGTATTCGTCGAACATGGAGATGTAGATGCCCTGGGCTCCGACCCGCACCATGTTGTAGAACTGCGCCCACATGAAGTCGCCGTGCGCGCGCTGGCGTCCGGACAGATCGCCGGGCAGGACGCACGGCTGGTAGTCGATGTTGTTGGAGTTGCAATACGACTGGTCGCCGACGTTGACGTTCGTGTAGAAGTTGTTCGAGTCCGCGACCGAGCCGATGCGGCCGACCATCCACGGCGAGATCATGTCGCACGCCGAGTAGACGTCCAGGTATCCGGCCCGCGAGTCGCTGACGCCGGTGCGCCAGTACGTCGGCACGCCGCCCATCACGTAACAGCCCTGGTCCTTGAACCACTGCACCACCGACAGGCAGTCGGCCGCCGACCACGGGTGGTTCGCGTCGTTGAACCCGAAGCCCCAGATGCCCACGACCGGCTTCCCGTTCTGGTGCGCGTACGCCGACGACGACGCGTACTGCGACATCACGTTCGTCCAGTCGGCCGGCATCTCGGTCTTCATGTTCGTCCAGCCCGAGGCGTCGTACATGATGTAGAACTTGCGGCCGTACTGCTGCGCCGCGGTGTTGACCTTCGCGGTGACCGCGTTCCGGGTCGGGCCCTCGCTGCCGTTGGGGTCGAAGCGCTGGAGCGCGGCGGTGTCGCAGCCGTTCTGCTGCATCAGCGAGAAGTGGGCGTTGACGCTGGACTGGTCGTAGGACGAGAACAGGTTGGGCGCGCCGCCGTTGCCGAGGTTGGCGTAGGCGGTCTTGTAGCCCGAGCTGTAGATCGACATGTCGGGCCAGGCCTTCAGGTTCTGGTTGCTCGGCGACGGGGCCTGCGACTCGTTCTGGCTCCAGTGCCACCAGGCGTTGATCGGTGCGCCGTCGCCGATGCAAGCGAACCACCCCTGGTAGCCGACGGTGATCTTGCCGACCACGTCCCCGGCCGGGGAGGCCGCCTTCGTGGCGTCGCCGGCGAAGGCCGGCAGTAACTCCGAGCCGCCCACGGCGGCCAGCGCGGTGCCGGCCAGGGCCGAGGAAAGCAGGGTGCGTCGGGAGAGCGTCATGGTCAGCCT
>NZ_JAAFZA010000154.1 GCF_015356865.1 Catenulispora pinisilvae | reverse complement strand
GGCAGCGTCAGAGGTGTATAAGAAAAAGCCCCCGCCCAGCTCTCCCGCCTCTCCCGCCGCAAAGGCTGGTACCGCTACGCCTGGGGCGCCCACGCCTTCCCGACCACCGTCACCGCGGTCTTCCTCGGCCCCTACCTCACCGACATCGCGCGCAACGCGGCCGGCGGTGACAACCACTACCTGCACCTGGCCGGCCTGAGCATCCGCGCCGAGTCCTTCTACCCCTTCGCCGTCACCGCCGCCGCGCTGCTCCAGGCCGCGGTCCTGCCGCTGGTCGGCGCGGCCGCCGACCGCAGCGGCCGGACCCGGGGCATGCTGGCCGGGGCGATGACGCTCGGCGTGGTGGCGAGCCTGCTCTTCTACACCGTCACCGGCGGCGCCTACCTGTGGGGCGGCGCGCTGTTCCTGGCCGCCTCGCTCGGCTACTCCACCGCCAACGTCCTGGCCAACGGCTACCTGCCGACGCTGGCCGCGCCCGACGAGCGCGACGCCATCAGCTCCAAGGGCTGGGCCGTCGGCTATCTCGGCGGTGCCGTGCTGCTCGCCCTCAACCTCGTCATCTACACCGCGCACAGCGCCCTGGGCCTGAGCCAGTCGCACGCCGCGCGGGTCGCCCTGGCCTCGGCCGGGCTGTGGTGGCTGGTGTTCGGCACGGCCGGGGTGCGGCGGCTGACCGCCGGCACCTCGCAGCTGCCCAGCGCCCAGCGCCCGGAGTCGGGCACCGGCTACCGGCAGCTCGGCCGCACGCTGGCCGCGCTGGCCCGCAACCGCAACGCCCTGCTGTTCCTGCTCGCGTACATGGCCTACAACGAGGGCGTCCAGACGGTCATCTCCTTCGCCTCCACCTACGGCACCAAGCAGCTGGACCTCGGGCAGTCGGTGATGGCCAGTGCGATCCTGGTGGTGCAGTTCGTGGCGTTCGGCGGCGCGCTGTGGATGGGGCGGCTGGCCGCCCGGCACGGGACCCGGCGCACGATCAGCGGCTCGCTGGTGGTGTGGATCGTGCTGCTGGCCGCGGCGTTCGGGATGACCAAGCACGCCGCGTGGCAGTTCTACCTCCTGGGCTGCGCGATCGGCCTGGTGCTGGGCGGCACCCAGGCGCTGTCGCGCTCGCTGTTCGCACAGATCATCCCGGCCGGGCAGGAGAGCGAGTACTTCGGGCTCTACGAGGTCAGCCAGAACGGAGTGGCCTGGATCGGGTCGCTGACCGTTGCGCTGGCGATCCAGTTCACCGGCTCCTACCGGCTGGCGATCATCTCCCTGGTGGCGTTCTTCGCCCTCGGTTTGGTACTACTGGCCCGGACGGATCTGCGCACCGCGATCCGCACCGCCGGAAACCCGGTCCCCGAGCGCCTGTGAGCGTCCGGGATCGACACCCGGCGCTGAACACCGGCGTGTGACGAAACCCACGTTGCACTACTCCTATGAGCTGACTAAAGACGTTTGCCCGTTTTTGCCCGGTGGAACCCATCCGTGGGAGGCTCGGGGAGCACACCCGCCCAGGGCTACCGGCCACGCCAACCGGTCCGGCCCGGAACAAAACGTGCGCCGCGAGGCGTTGTGAGCGGGTGAGACGATCTGGAGGGAACACCAATGAGCGAGCGGGCACTGCGCGGGACGCGCCTCGGCGCGACCAGCTATGAAAGCGACGCGGGGATCGACTTCGCCCCCCGCCAGGACATCGAGTACGTGTGCCCGAACGAGCACCGCTTCGTGATGCCGTTCTCCGTCGAGGCCGACGTGCCGCCGACCTGGGAATGCAAGGTCTGCGGCGCCGTGGCCCTGGTGGTCGACGGAACCGCGCCGGAGGAGAAGGCCGGCAAGCCGGCCCGCACCCACTGGGACATGCTGTTGGAGCGGCGCACCGTGGCCGACCTGGAGGAAGTGCTGGCCGAGCGGCTGGCCGTGCTGCGTGACGGCGGCATCGCCAACCACGAGGTCATCCGCCCCGCCCCGGCCCGCACCATGGCGGGACGGGCGAAGAAGTCGGCCGCCGCCGCCAAGGCGTCCTCGGTCAAGAGCCCGGCCGCCCCGGCCGGCAAGCCGAAGACCACCGCGAGCCGATCCGGGGCCCGCAAGGCCGCAGCGCACACGTCCGACTGAACCTGGCTGAGCCGAACACCTGGCCAACTGAACACCTGGCCAACTGATCCTGGCTGACTGAACTGGGCCGACCAACGCCGGCCGACTCATCGTGGCGGACTGAACTGGGTGGCAGGTCTGGCTGACTGAAGTGGGCCGACCGAAGCCGGCTTGCCGATCCCGGCACGATCCGCCGAGCCGGCGGGCACGATCCGCGCACAGAACCCATCATTACGACTACAGTAGGAATAGCGCAGCCGCCGATGGCGAGCGGAGCGCCCACAAACCCCGAGCCGCACTGCATCCCCCCGACAGTGCGGCTCGGGCCTTTTCGTGTTCGAACCCTGAGAAAGCTCCGGCGCTCAACGCCTTCCGAGCAGCCGGCTCATCCGGTACTTCAGCCCCCACATCGTGGTCCGCCACAGCGCCTCGGCGACGATGTTCGTGCTCATCTTCGACGCCCCGAGTTCGCGTTCGACGAAGGTGATCGGGACCTCGACCACCTTCATCCCGGCGCGGACGGTGCGCCAGGCCAGGTCCACCTGGAAGGTGTAGCCGGCGCTGGCGACCGTGGAAAGCTCTATGCGTTCCAGGGTCTCGCGGCGGAACAGCCGGTAGCCGCCGGTGGCGTCGGCCAGGCGCATGCCGGTGACCAGCCGGACCCAGGAGTTTCCGCCCTTGGACAGGATCTCGCGGTGTCTGGGCCAGCCGACCGTCTTGCCGCCGGGGACGTAGCGCGAGCCCAGCACCAGGTCAGCATCCTGCTCCACCAGGGCCTTCAGCAGCGCCGGGAAGTCCTCGGGCCGGTGCGAGCCGTCGGCGTCCATCTCGCAGATGACGTCGTAGTCGTGCTCGATGCCCCAGGCGAAGCCGGCGAGGTAGGCCTTGCCCAGGCCCTCCTTGCCGGCCCGGTGCATGACCTTGACCCGCTCGTCCTTGCCGGCCAACTCGTCGGCGAGCTTGCCGGTGCCGTCCGGGGAGTTGTCGTCGGCGACGAGCACGTGCACGTCCGGGTTGGCCGCGTGAACTCGGGCGACGATCGTCCGGAGATTCTCGGCCTCGTTGTACGTAGGGATGATCACCAGGACGCGCAGGTTCGTCAAAGCGCTCGGCCTTTCGCTGCGGTTTGGAGGTCGGCGTCGCCGGCGGCCCCGCTGGGGGCCCCGTCGCCGTCCAGGGCACCGGGCAGAGTATCGACTGGAGTTCTGAAACCCGGGATCAGTGCCCGAACACGCCGCAGTGTCGTGGCGGCCCCGCTCAGGCCGATCGCGGCCAGCAGCCCGAGCAGCGCGAACACGTACTCCGGCCAGGCTCCGACCCGGTCGGCCAGGGAGAGCGTGGTGTTCCGCCGGACCTGCATGTCCAGGTAGCGGGCCTGGTATTCGCCGGTCTGGGCGAGGATCTTGCCGTGCGGGTCGATGACCGCTGAGACGCCGGACGTGGCGGCCTCCATGGTCCAGCGGCCGTGCTCGACCGCGCGGAACCGGGCGATCGCCAGTTGCTGGTAGGTCTGGCCGGTGCCCATGTAGGAGGCGTTGTTGCTGGGCACCAGCAGCACCTGGCCGCCGCCCTTGACCGCGTTGCGGACCACGTCGTCGTAGGCGACCTCGAAGCAGATGACGGCGGCCACCGTGACCCCGCTCAGGGTCAGCACGCCCTTGCCGTGGCCGGGCACGAAGTCGCGCGGGATCATGTTGAACCGCGTGATCATCTTGGTCAGGATGCCGCGGAAGGGCAGGTACTCGCCGAACGGCACCAGGTGGGTCTTGTCATAGGTGGCGCCCATGCCGCCGCCGGGATCCGGGGTCCAGACGATCAGCCGGTTGAGCACGTTGGTGCCCGCGGCGTTGGCGTTGATCACCGCGCCGACCAGCACCGGCACCCCGACGTCGTCCACGGCCTGCTGGATCTGGCCGGCGACGCCCGGATCGGAGTAGGGGTCCATGTCCGAGCCGTTCTCCGGCCACACCACGAAGTCCGGCTTGGCCGCCTTGCCCGAGCGGATGTCGGCGGCCAGGACCTCGGTCTCCTTGATGTGGTTGTCCAGGACCGCGGCCTCCTGCTCGTCGCGGCCGAAGCCGACGCGCGGCACGTTGCCCTGGATCAGCGCGATGCGGACCGGCGGCCCGGAGTCGGGGGACGTCAACGGGACGGCGAAGCCCAGGGAGGGGATCACCAGCGCCCCGACCACCATCACCGCGGCCCATCTCGTCCCGGTCTGGCGGAACCCGGCCCCCAGCGTCCCGGCTTGCCGCTCGCGCCACACGATCAGCGCCGCGCGCCACAGCAGCGCCCCGGACAGCGCGACCGCGAAGGTCACCAGCGGCGCCCCGCCGACGGCCGCGAGCGGGGTGAACGGCGAGTCGGGCTGGGAGAACGCCAGGCGTCCCCAGGAGAAGCCGCCGAAGGGCCAGCGGGACCGGCCGTATTCCTCGGTGACCCACAGGCAGGCCTGCCACAGCGGCGCGAACCGCATCACCGACACCCGCGCCATGCCCCAGCCGAACGGGACGAAGTACAGCGACTCGACGATCCCGACGGCTTCCTGCGCGCCGGGCCCGAAGACCCGCAGCCACTGGAACATCACCCAGCAGAAGCCGGTGCCGAACCAGAACCCGATGAGCAGCCCGCGGCGCCCGGTCCGGCCGGCGACCAGCGCCGAGAACGCGGCCACCGCCAGCGGCGCCACCGGCCACCAGCCGATCGGCGCGAACGCCAGGTTCAGCGCGGCCCCGGCCAGCAGGGCCAGGGCGGCCAGCCGGACCGCCTCGGCGCTCGGCCGGCCGGGCCGCCGGAACCACCGCCGCCGGCGGGTACCGGCCTCATCCACGTTCGCCACCAGCGGGACCCACCCTAGAAAAGATCTGCGGACACACCTTGAGCGCACTTTATACGAGCAGGGTGTGAATCCAGGTTCTCAAGATTGGGCCGGTCTGGAAACAGACTTCACCTGGTGGAAAGCCGCAGGACACCTTCGGCGGTGAGCATGAAAGCGGCTTCACCAGCACCGATCCTCATCAGCACAGATTCTCGCCAGGACAGACCCGCACCAGCATAGATCGGCACCAGTACAGATCCCCGGCCGGCAGGCCCGGCGGCCGGCAGCCCGCACGCGAAAACCCGGCGGCATCCTTCGGACCGGCTGCGGACCCGTTGGTTGCGAGTCCCGCACGCCGTTGTCTACTGGATCCGCCGGGCTCCCGGTGAAGACCCACCATCGTTCGCCGCATCCGCCGCCATGCCCCCGCCAAGCGCTTCGGCGCCGGATCGCACCGCGGCGAGAGGAGGACCACCGTGCGACGCGTGCGGCCGGTGGACGTGGTCACCGACGCTACCCGGACTGCAGGGACTCCTGTCAACCAGTGATCCGACCACTCTTGGCCTGCGTGAACGCGACAAATTCGCAGGTCAGCGCGCTGTCGGCGAAAGCAGGCGGGGCTGACGACGATCACTCGGAAGGGCGCGGGGGATATTTGTGACCGAACTGTGCTGAAGCGGCGGGGGTGAGGCTGAGGTGTCGAGTCACTGCGCGGCTCAACACCTCAACGGGGCGGCGGCAGGGCAGCGGGAGTAGGCGGGCGGTGAGAGTCGGCAGCGCGGCTCGGTAGCTCGGTGGCTGGGCGGGTCGGCGGCGGGGCGGCCCGGCGGCCCGGCAGTAACCCGCCAGCGGCTCGGCGGCCCGGCGGCTCGCAAACCACTCCCCCGCGCCGCAGCTATCCCTCCGCGAGCCGCCCCGAGTCGAACACCGTCCGGCCCCGCACGACCGTGCGGGTCGCGGTCGGCAGCGGCCGGCCCGGCGTCAGGTCCGGCAGCCCCGGCACGCCCGAGCGCGGGTCCGTGGACCACGCCGACAGCCGCTCGTCGGCCGCCTGTACCACCACGTCCTCCGGCGCCACGTCCCACACCGCGTACGTCGCCGGCTCGCCGACCCGCAGCACGCCGGTCGCGGTCGCCCGGGCCCCCAGCGCGCGCCAGCCGCCGCGGGTGTGGGCCGCGAAGGCCGCGCGGACCGAGACGCGGTGCTCGGGGGTCTGGTGGAACGCCGCCGCGCGCACCGTGCCCCACGGGTCCAGCGGCGTCACCGGCGCGTCCGAGCCGAACGCCAGCGGGACGCCGGCCTTCTGGAGCGCCGCGAAGGGGTTCATCGCGCGGGCCCGCTCGGCGCCCAGCCGCTCCACATACATACCGTCCGGGCCGCCCCACGCCGCGTCGAACGCCGGTTGCACGCTGGCCACGATCCCGAAGTCCAGCAGCCGCTGGATGCCGCCGTCGGGGATCAGCTCGGCGTGCTCGACCCGGTGCCCGACGCGGTGGAGCGCGTCGCGGCCCACCTTGGCCGCGGCCGCGTCGAAGCCGTCGAGCAGCGTGGCCATCGCCGCGTCGCCGATGACGTGGAATCCGGCCTGCATCCCGGCCTGCGTGCACTCCACTACATGGGACGCCACCTGCTCAGCACTCGCATACCCCGCGCCGAGCGTGTCCTTGTCAGCGTAGGGGCGCGCCAGGCACGCGGTGTGCGAGCCGATCGCGCCGTCCAGGAACAGGTCCCCGCCGGCCCCGACCGCGCCCAGGAAGGCCGCCTTCTCGGCCCCGCCGAACTCGCCCCAGTACCCGAACACCTCCGGGCCGCCGGCCTCCAGCCCCGAGGCCAGCACCTGAAGGAAGTCCGCCTCGCCGCTGATGTCCGGCCCGCCGCACTCGTGGACCGCGCCGATCCCCAGCTCCGCCGCCCGGCGCAGCGCCGCCGCCTGCAACTCGCCGCGGGCCCCGGTGCTCAGCATGCTGAAAGCCGCCTTGCGCACCAGGTGGTGCGCCTGCTGCCGCAGCTGCCCGGACTCCTCGAACCCGACCGCGCGGCGCACCTCCGGCACCGCGGCGATCAGGGCCGAGGACGCCAGCGCGCTGTGCACGTCGGCCCGCGACAGGTATGCCGGCCGGCCGCCGACGGCGCGGTCCAGCTCGGCCGGCGTCGGCGCGCGCCGCTCCGGCCACTTCGACTCGTCCCAGCCCTGGCCGATCACCATGGCGCCGGCCGGGACGGTCGCGGCGAAGGCGGCGATCCGGTCCAGGGCGGCGGCCAGCGACGGCACGTCGTGCAGGTCCAGGCCGGCGACCAGCAGGCCGGTGGAGGTCAGGTGGACGTGCGCGTCGACGAACGCCGGGGTCACCAGCGCGCCGCGCAGCTCCACGATCTCGTCGACGGAATCCGCGTGCGCGACGTCCGCCGCGCTGTCCGAGCCGAGCCAGGCCACCGCGCCGTCCTCGACCAGCATCGCCGTCGCGAACGGCTCCTCCGGCGAGTGGATGATCCCGCCGCGCAGCAGGACCCGCGGCGGGGTGGGACGGTCGGGGTCGGGCAGGGCGGTGTCGGTCATACGGAACAGTGTCTCGTACGCCTGGACAGGCCCCGCGCCGACCTCCGAGTCGACCTCCGACCTCCGGGCACAGGGCGCCGGGCGCAGGCCGCCGGGCACACGCACTCGGCTCAGGCCGGTGTCGTCCCCCGCATCCGGGCCTCGAACGGCGTCGAGAGCACGACCGTGGTCCGGGTGGACACCTCGGCGTCGGTCCGGATCCGGGCCAGCAGCGACTCCAACTCCCCCGGCGTCCCGACCCGCACCTTCAAGATGTAGTTCTCATCCCCGGCGACGCTATAGCAGTCCTCGACCTCCACCAGGTCCTTCAGCCGGTCCGGCACGTCGTCCGGCGCGGCCGGGTCGATCGGCTTCACCGAGATGAACGCCGTCAGGCTCAGCCCCAGCGCCTCGGGGTCCACCACGGCCCGGAACCCCCGCAGCACCCCGCGCTCCTCCAGCTTCTGCACCCGCTGGTGCACCGCCGAGGTCGACAGCCCGATCAGCTTGCCGAGGTCGGTGTAGCTCATCCGGCCGTCGGCGACCAGCGCCGTCACGATGTGCCTGTCGATATCGTCCACGCGCCCACGGTAAATCCTGCGGCGCCCGGCCGCCTACACGGCATACCCTGCCGATCATGGCGGATCCCAAGATGCATCCGGACGAAACCGACACCGACGCCGCACTGGTGGAGCGGCTGCTGGCCGGGCAGTTCCCGCACTGGGCACATCTGCCGGTGCGGCGGGTGGAATCCACGGGGACGGACAACGCGATGTTCCGGATCGGTACGGAGCTGTGCGCGCGGCTGCCGCGGATCCAGGGGGCGGTTCGCGCGTTGCGCCGCGAGCAGCGATGGCTTCCGGTGCTCGCGCCGCGGCTGCCGCTCGCGGTGCCGGTGGCCGTGGGGGTCGGGGAGCCTACCGATGAATACCCGTATCCGTGGTCGGTGCTGCCGTGGATCGACGGTGAGCCGGCCACGCGGCAGGTGCTCGCTGGGGGCGGTATCGGCTCGGGCTGGATGGACTCGGCGGCGGCCGCGGGCCGAATCGACTCCTCAGCGGCCGCGGTGGACCTCGCCGGATTCCTCAAGGCCCTGCACGCGGCCGACACCACCGGCGGTCCGGCCCCGGTCGCCGGCAGCCGCGGCATGCCGATCACCGGGCGCGACGAAACCGTGCGCGCCATGGTCGCCGAGCTCGGTGCGAGCCTGGACTCGGCGGCCGTGCTCGCCGCGTGGGAGCGCGTCATGGACACCCCGGCCTGGCCCCACGAGCCGGCCTGGATCCACTCCGACCTCCAGGGCGGCAACCTCATCGCCCGCGACGGCCGGCTGGCCGCGGTCATCGACTTCGCCCCCTCGCTCGGCGACCCAGCCGTCGGGCTGCTCCCGGCCTGGAACCTGTTCGAGGGCGAGGCGCGGGCCGCGTTCCGCGAGACGCTGGGCGTGGACGACGACACGTGGGAGCGCGGACGCGGCTGGGCCCTGTCGATCGCGCTCGTGGCGCTGCCGTACTACACGCGGTTGGGCACCAACCCGCGGATCGTCGCCGACTCCTGGCACGACATCGACGAGATTCTGAAAGCGGCTTGAGTCTCCATCTACTTGAGTCTCCATCTAGTGGAAGCCCGAAGGTGGACGCATGGACGACGCAGGCCCCTCCTACAGCCACTTCACCATCGGCGACCTGGCCCGACGCACCGGACTCCCGGTGCGGACGATCCGGTTCTACGCCGACGAGGGCGTCGTCCCCGAAACCGGCCGCACCCCGGCCGGCTACCGCGTCTACGACGTCGACGCCGTGGCGCGCCTGGACCTGGTCCGGACGCTGCGCGACCTCGGGATCGATCTGCCGACCGTGCGGCGGGTGCTGGCGCGCGAGGCCACCTTGTCCGAGGTGGCCGCCGCGCACGCTGAAGCGCTGGACGTGCAGATCCGGACGCTGCGTCTGCGGCGTGCGGTGCTGGGCGCGGTGGCGGCTCGGGGTGCCTCACATCAGGAGATGGATTTGATGCACAGGATCGCTCGCATGTCGGACGCCGAGCGCCGGCGGATGATCGAGGACTTCGTCGACAGCGTCTTCGGCGGCGTCGACGCCAACCCGGAGCTGGTCGAGATGGTCCGCGCGGCCAGCCCGGAGCTGCCCGAGGACGCCGCGCCGGAGCAGGTCGAGGCGTGGATCGAGCTGGCCGAGCTGACGCAGGACCCGGATTTCCGGGCCAGCGTGCGCCGGATGGCCGAGTATCAGGCCGCTGAACGCGCCGCGGGGGACACCACCGGGCTGCACCACGAGCTGACGGCGGTGGTGCGGGAGCAGGTCGGCCGGGCGGTCGCCGACGGCATCGATCCCGAATCCACGGCCGCCGACCCGGTGATCGCCGAGCTGGCCACGCAGTACGCCGACACGTTCGGGAAGCCGGACGACGCGGCGCTGCGGGAGTGGCTGTGGCAGCGGCTGGAGGTCGCCGTCGATCCGCGGGTGGAGCGGTATTGGCGGCTGCTGGCGGCGATCAACCGGTGGCCGGAGCCGGAGAACTTGGGGCCGGTGTTCGACTGGTTCCTGCGGGCTCTGCGGGTGCGGATCGGGCGGTAGGCGGTAGGCGGTAGCGACCAGGGGCCAGGGGGCTCGGGCGGTAGGGACCGGGCGTCAGGCGTCTCAGGCAGTCCGCCTCGGGCAGTCTGGACGGCGGCTGCCTCAGGACGCGGCGGGGTGACGGTTGTCGGGACCGTCACCCTCATCGGCTCCTTCCCCCACTCCCTCCCCTTCCCCTCCGTCGCCGCGCACCGTCCGCAGCCACTGTTCCAGCACCTCGAAGTCCGGCCCGGTGAGCCCGAGCAGCGCCCGCACGTGGTGCACGAGCGCGCGCCCCGGATGGTGCTCGGCGACCCAGTCCCGGTCCGAGGCCGTGACCTCGTCATCGGCCCACGCGAAGTCCCGCCCGCCGGCCCACTCGACCACCTGCCGGGTCTTCCAATGCAGGTTGAAGTACTCATCGAGGGCGTCCTGAGCGGCCGTGGGCTCCCGCCACTCCACCACCGGCAGCCGCGGCAACCCGAGCCGCGGCGCTATCTCATCGTTCGCCCCGTGCTCCCACGCCGTGGCCCACACCAACTCCCCCGGCAACGCGGCCAGCCGCCGCCCCAGGTCCACCCCGATATCGTCGGGCTCGGCACCGAAGGGCAACACGACCCCGTCGACGTCCAGGAACAGCAGCGGCGCGCTCATACCACCCACGGTATGTCAGTGTCCTCAGAATGCCAGCGGAAGCGGCGGATCACGCCACCGTCCGCCCCGGTACGCCACCTCACGGCGCTGCACGCACCAGTTCCACAGACCCGCCCACCCGCCGGCCGCCCAGGCTCGTGAGCAGCGTCTGGGAGGCGACGTTGGTCACGTCCACATCGGCGGCATTCACGAAGGTGATGCCCGGCGGGATCCGCACGCCGGCCAACCCGGTCCGGGCGGGATCGGTCGGGACCACGTAGTCGTCCTCGGCACGATGGACGACGAACCCGCCGTCGAGCAGCGCCTCGCGGGTCCGATCGTCGGCGACGTCGACCGTCACGTACACCGCACCGGGCACCGCCGCCGCCAGCGCCGGGTACACCTCCGGCGCGCAGTCCCGGAACTCCAGCCAGCGCCGCCGATCCGGCCGCGCCCACAGCTCCGCGCGGCCGACGACCGTCCCGTCGCGATGGGCTGTCCAGCGCCCCTCAGGTTCCTCAACGATCGACAGCATCTGCACACCCTATCCACGCCCCCGCCCGCGCCACGATCGAATATCCGCGCCCAAAACCGTCTCGAAGCCAGCCCGAACCCAGCCCAAAACCACCCCGAAACCGCCTCCGCCGCCAGAAACCTGTCAGCCCCCTGCTCTAGCGTGATCCGCGCGGGCCGCTTGGTGTGGCAAGCTGGAGGTCGGGTGCGAGGCCCGTTATCTGACGTCCAACAACCGGTGAGAGGAACGTGCCGTGCCGCAGAAGCGGGAGAGGCGGGTGAGCCCGGCCGCCGTGGCCATCGGGGCCTGGGCCGAGCGGGTCATCGCTGAGCGGGAGGTCAGCAAGGCGCGGGCGCGCCAGTTGCGGTGGGTGGCCGGGGAGCTGGCGTTGGTGCGCAACCATGAGGAGTTCCCGTTCCGGGACGCGACCGACGCCGTCGACCTGCTACAGCCCGGGCCGATAACGGCCTACCTCGATCTGGCCGCGCGCGGGGAACTGCGGCGGCGGGCCAAGGCCGGGGACGCGCACGCTACCAACGCCTCCATGCGGATCCGGGCCGACTGCCTGAAGATCCTCGGTGAGCACGGCGGCATTCTGGTCGACGTCCCGGACCGCCCGGGTCTGCCGGAGCTGCGCGAGACCGTGGACGGCCCCTCCCGCTCCCAGCTGCGCGACTACCTCGCCAAGCGCGCGGAGCATGTCGGCGCGCCGGCCGCGCGGGTCCGGTTGTTCGCGCTGATCGGCGTGGAGTTGGACACCGGTGCGCGGGTCGGGGAGCTCGCGGCGCTGACCTTGGCAGACCTCGCCGACGATCTCAGTACCGTGCAGGTGGTGCGGCGCCCGCAGGCCCGCACCGTGAGCGAGGCCGTGCACGAGACGGTGAAGCTCTCGGACGGGACCCGCGCCGCCCTCAAGGCCTGGCTGGAGGTGCGGGAGGCGCTGGTGCAGCCGCTCCACGGCAACGCCAAGGCGCTGTGGGTCTCGGTGATGCCGAACCACGCCGGCCACCTGAACGTCGAGGGCGAGGCCATCCGCCGGCCGCCGGGCATGCCCCTGATGCCGCGCGGCATGCAGCGTGCTTATACGCGCGCCGTCGTCGAGGCGAACATGGCGCTGGCCGGCTCGCCGGGCTGGCTCCCGCTGCCGGTGCGCTTCGAGCAGTTGCGGCGCGCCGTCACCGAACAGCACCGCCACGACGATGATGCCGACGCCGAGACCACTGACGAGTAGTGACAGGCAGGGCGGCGACAGGCAGGGCGGCTACAGGCAGCGACAACTAGCGAAGACAGCCCAGTGGAAGAAGACAAAAAGCTGCGGCGGCCCGTGGAAGACTCCACGGACCGCCGCTCCCCTATGTGCTAAACGCAGGATTCAGCAGCCGCTGCTGAAGGTGCCCCGTGCGCTGATGTGGTTACTGCTGCTGAGGCGGCTGCTGCTGCCCGGGCATGTATCCGGGCTGCACGGCCTGCGTCGGCTGGTTGGCCGCCGGGTCGTAGCCGCCCCACTGCTGCTGGCCCTGCTGCGGAGGCTGCGGGTTGCCCCACTGCTGCTGCCCCTGCTGCGGCGTCTGGTCCTGGGCCGGCGGCTGCTGGCCCTGCTGCGGCTGGCCCCAGCCGCCCTGCTGCTGCGGCTGCTGCTGGCCGTAGCCCTGCTGCCCCTGCTGGCCGTAGCCCTGCTGAGCCTGCTGAGCCTGCTGACCGTAGCCCTGCTGCTGGTACGCCTGCTGGCCGTAGCCGCCGGCCGAGGCCGAGGCCGTCGCCGCGGCCTGGTTGATCGACAGCTGCGCCAGCACGGCGAACACCACGCCGATCAGCGCCGCGGCCAGGGCAACGTAAGCGCCCAGGCCCAGACCGATCGAGTACTTGGCACCGGCCCCCGCCTCGGCCGCGACGCCCTTCTTGGCGTCGGAGGACTTGCCGTTCCAGTAGATCGCGCCGATCACGGCTGCGACGAACGCCGCGCCGCTGCCGCCGACCGCGATCCAGCCGGACAGCGGGGTCTTCATCACGAACACCATCACCACACCGGCGACCGCGATGACCGCGGTGATCACCAGGATCCAGCCCCACGCGGCGGTGTAGCCGGTGTCGCCGGAGCCGGAGGCGGCGCCCTTCACCGTGCTGGAGACGGAGCCCTTGCCGAAGTCGGTGATCGTGGTGGTCTCGCTCTGGCCCCCGGCCGTGATCTTCACGCTGAACCAGGCCAGGAAGGTCATGACGGCCGCGACCACGGCCAGGCCGCCGGAGGCGTAGAAACCCCAGACCTTGCCCCAGATCGCCGGCGCACCGCTCGACGGGCCGGCGGTGCCGCCCGCGTAAGAAGCGCCGCCATACTGCTGCTGTTGCTGGGCCGGCTGCTGGGCCTGCCCGTACTGGGGCTGCTGCGCGCCCCCCCACTGACCGCCGCCCTGCGGCTGCGCGGGCTGCTGTTGTCCCCAACCCGGCTGCGGCTGCTGCGGCGGCTGCGCGGGCTGCTGTCCCCATCCCCCGGGCTGGGGGTAGTTCTGATTCGGCTGCTGCGTCATGGGCAGCACGGTACAGGGTCTGCCGATGTGCTGATAAGACGATCGGCGACCTGACGGCGAAAGGTCCCGATTCCTCCCGATCTGGCGACGCGGGGATTTTCCTGGAGACCCGGCTTTCTACGTATGCGGTTGTACGGTGCCTGTCATCGCGGCCCGCACCGGCCTGCCGCCGAGCCGGTCAGCCGGTCCGGCGACAGGGCGATGATCACGAACTCGTCACGAACGGGTAAGCGCTCTACTGATAACGAGACGCTGAACCTGATTGGTTCCCTCGACGATCTGAAGCACCTTAGCCTCGCGCATGTACCGCTCCACGGGAAAGTCCGCGGTATAACCGTAACCCCCGAAGACCTGCACCGCGTCGGTGGTCACCTTCATCGCCATATCGGTGCAGAACAGCTTGGCCATCGCGGCCTCGGTCCCGTAGGGCAGCCCGGCGTCCCGGCGCCGCGCCGCGGTCAGATACGCCGCCCGCCCGACCGCCACCGACGTCGCCATGTCGGCCAGCATGAACCCGACGCCCTGGAACTCGGCGATCGGATGCCCGAACTGCTGCCGGGAGCTCGCGTAGTCCACCGCCGCGTCCAGCGCCGCCTGCGCGACACCGACCGCGCACGCCGCGATGCCCAGCCGCCCGGCCTCCAGCGCCGACAGCGCGATGGAGAACCCCTGGCCCTCCACCCCGATCAGCCGCTCCGCCGGGATCCGCGCGCCGTCCAGCAGCACCTGCGCGGTCACCGAGCCACGCATGCCCATCTTGTTCTCGGGCTTGCCGAAGCCCAGCCCCGGCGTCCCGGCCTCGGCCAACAGGGCACTGACGCCCTTGGCGCCGTCGTCGGAGGTGCGGACCATCAGGGTGTAGAAATCGGCGTGGCCGGAGTGGGTGATCCAGGCCTTGGTGCCGGTGACCGTGTAGGCGTCGGCAGCGGTGTCACCGGAGCGCACCGCGCGGGTGGTGAGCGCCGCGGCGTCGGACCCGGACTGCGGCTCGGACAGGCAGTACGCGCCGAGCTGATCCCCGCCGAGCATGCCCGGCAGCCACTTCTCCTTCTGCTGCTCGCTGCCGAAGTTCGCCAGGCCGTAGCAGGCCAGGGAGTGCACTGACACGCCCAGGCCGATGGTGAGCCAGTTGCGGGCCAGCTCCTCGACCACCTGGAGGTAGACCTCGTAGGGCTGCCCGCCGCCGCCGTACTCCTCGTCATACGGCAGGCTCAGCAGACCGGCCTGGCCGAGGGTCCGGAACACCTCGCGCGGGAAGCGCTCGGCCGCCTCGTACTCGGCCGCACGCGGCGCGAGCTCCTTGGCACACAGTTCCTGAACCAGCTCAAATAGGGCACGCGACTCATCGTTGGGCAGCGTCCGCTCGACCGCGACCATCAGAGGTCCACCACCACGAGTTCACGGGTGGTCAGGTTCAGACGCTCACCACCGTCGGCGGTGCAGACGGCGATGTCCTCGATGCGCGCGCCGTGCTTACCTGCGAGGTAGATGCCGGGCTCGATGGAGAAGGCCATGCCCGGCTCCAGCGGACGGGCCGAGCCGGAGACGATGTAGGGCTCCTCGTGCGTCTCCAGGCCGATGCCGTGGCCGGTGCGGTGGATGAACTTGTCGCCGTAGCCGGCCGCCGTGATCAGGTCGCGGCCGACCGCGTCCAGCTCCTCGGCGGTGATGCCGGGGCGGACGGCCTCGCACTGCGCCGTCTGCGCGGCCAGCAGGACCGCGAAGTACTCGGCGTACTCGGCCGAGGGCGCGCCGAGGCTGTAATTGCGGGTGGAGTCCGAGCAGTAACCGTCCGGCATGGCGCCGCCGATGTCCACGACCACCTGGTCCCCGGCCTGGATCACCCGGTCGGACAGCTCGTGGTGCGGGGAGGCGCCGTTCGGGCCGGAGCCGACGATGACGAAGTCCACGGTGGCGTGCCCGGCGGCCAGGATCGCGTCGGCGATGTCCTGCCCGACCTCGCGCTCGGTCCGGCCGGGACGCAGCCACTCGGGCACGCGGCGGTGCACGGCGTCGATGGCCGCCCCCGCCGCACGCAGGGACTCCACCTCCGCGGCGGTCTTGCGCATGCGCAGGTCGGACAGCACCGGCCCGGCCAGCACCTGCTCGGCGCCGGGCAGCACCCGCCGGAAGTTGAGGACCTTCTCGGCCCACATGTGGTTGTCCAAGCCCACGGTCCGCGCGGCACCGGCACCGGCCCCGGCCCCGGGCAGGCGGGAGGCGACCAGCGCGTAGGGGTCGTCGGTCTCGTTCCACGGAACGATGTCCAGGCCGAGCCCGCCCAGCGGCGAGGCCTCGGCGGCGGGCTTCTCCAGCGCCGGCACGACCATCAGGGGGTCGCCGCCGGCCGGCAGCACCAGGCAGGTGAGGCGTTCCAGCGGCAGCGCCTCGTAACCCGTCAGGTAGCGCAGGTCGGCACCAGGGCTGATCAGGAGGGCGTCCATACCGGCCTCGGCGGCGGCCTTTTGGGCGCGGGCGAGGCGGTCGGTCAGATCATGTGTGTGGTGTGTCACGAGGGTCAGGATAGTGGCCGGACGGGGTTCCTTCGATGCGGAGCAATCAGGAGATGTCCGGCGTGGCTCGCCAGAACTCCCGGCGGCGTAACACACGCCACAGCGGCACCCCGGCCCCGGCCACGAACAGGCCGAACAGCGACATCGGGGTGAGGTAGAGGATGTGTGATCGATGAGCGACGACGCCGGCCCAGTTGTAGTGCCAGTTCGCCGGCAGGTCCGCCGCCATGATCGCCACGCCGAGCGGGACGACGGCCGGGTGGGCACGCAAGGCCAGGTAGACCGCGAGCGAGTCCAGCACGACGAGCGAGTAGTAGAGCACCTGGACCGGCCACGCGACCAGGTCGTAGGCGTGGTTACCGCGGGTGGCCAGGTCCCACACATGGGAGCCCGCGCCTTCCAGGAAGCCGATCGCGTAGACCGCGAGCGCCACCTGAACCCACCGCGGCAAGCCGGCCCACCTGGTCCAACGCCGCATTACCCCCGCGATCCCCGTAGCCCCCATGCAGGCCACCGTAGCGACGCCGCGAACCACGGCACCAGATGCCCCGCTCCACCGCGACAGCCCCTCGCGGCGCGACTACTGTCAGCCCCATGAGCGCGAAAGCCGCCGCGATCAGCATCGTCGTCGCGGATCTGTCCGTGTCCATCGCCTTCTACGAACACTTCGGCCTCGGCTTCACCGCTCCCGAGTCCGCCGACGGGCACGCCGAGGCGGATCTCGGGGACGGGCTGCGGCTCATGCTCGACACCGAGGAGTCGGTCCAGGCCTTCACCTCGGCCTGGAACCGGCCCTTCGGTAGTCCGCGCACCGCGCTGTGCTTCCAGTTCCAGACCCCGCACGACGTGGACGCGAAGTTCGCCGAGCTGATGGAGGCCGGTTTCCATGGCTTCCGCGGGCCTTGGGACGCACCGTGGGGTCAGCGTTATGCGTCGGTCATCGATCCGGACGGCAGCGGCGTGGATCTGTTCGCGTTGCTTTAGGGACCCGACGCGTTAGAAGCCCGATGCGTTAGAAGCCCGACGCGTTAGGAAGTCGACCAGTTGAAGGTGGTCGACGTGGCGTCGATGTTCAGGCTCATGTTGCACTCCTGGTCGGCGACGAAGTCGCTGAACGAGGGCGAGGTCTGAGCGTTGTTGTTGTCGTACACGGCGATGTCCGAGAAATTGATGCCGCCGTTGGACGGGAAGTAGTCGCAGCCGTTCGCCCCGTAGGACTCGAACGTCCCGCCCTGGGCGCTGGTGTAGGACTCGTCGGTGGTGACCGAGAGCGTGCTCTGCTGCCCCGACTGGTTGTCCTGGGTGATGATGTCCCAGGTGCATCCGGTGCCGTCCGACGCGCAGCCCGAGGCGCGGACCGAGGCCGTCACCGTGTCGCCGGGGGCGGTCGCGACGTTCTGGCCGGTCTCGCTGTTGCTGCCCGTGACGTACCAGGACGTCAGGTAGTAGTCCGATTCACCATTGCCCCAGGTCAGCACCGGCTGGACTATGGAGTCCCCGGCGGAGGGCTCCAGCGAGGAGAAGAAGAAGTTCGTCGCGCCGTCGGTGGTCGGCGGGCTGGGGACGGTGTAGGTCGAGGTGATGCCGGTCAGGTAGTTCGGGGCGTTCCACCAGCTGGCCTGGAGCCAGCCGTTGGTGCTGAACGCCGGCTTCGCGACGGCCCGCTTCGCCGCCGCGGACTGCGCCGCGGCCTGCGCGGGAGTCACCAGCCGCGGGTGCGGGCAGGGCTTGAACGGGGCCAGCTTGACGCCGGAGGCCAGCACCTCGCTGTCGCCGTGCATCGACGCCCCGGCCGGAAGCGTGTGCACGCAGGTCTTGTACATCAGCCCGTCGGGGGTCTTGACCCAGTCCGGCGAGCGCAGCGCCGCGGCGTAGGCGGCCGGGTCACTGCTGACCGGGCCGGCTGCGGAGGTGGACTGAGGGGACGTCCCGGCGGCCGCGTCCGGCCCGGCGTTGTTCGCCGCGGCCTGGGCGCTGCCCGCGGTCCCGGCCGCGATCAGCAGGAGGGCCGCGATCACGATCCTCGCCTTGGGCAAGGATCGCGGGTGTCTGAAACGAATGGACACTGTTCCCACTTCCCAGAGTGTGATGGCACGACAGTGCTCTGACAATCACTCTGAGTGAAGTCCGCGCAATGCTTGATGGCAAGAGGCTGAGTCGGACTTGTCGAATCCTTTGCACTCTGCTGGACAATTCCAGGTGAAGCTATGGCGTGCGCGAGCCGCTCAGCTCTGCATCCCGAAGCGCGCCACGTAATGCCACACCCGCTTCAGCGACTGCGGGTCGTACTTCTGCGTCGCGGCCGCCCGCCCGATCACGCGCGGGGTCAGCAGGCCGTCCGGCGCGATCTCCCGGGCCAGTTCGATGAACTCCGGCCCCCGGTAGTCCGGGTGGCGCGCCATCTCCGCCAGCGTCAGCCGGAATCCCGGATGCCAGTCGAGGCGGCAGGGCAGGGTGCGCGCCTGCTCCTCGATCTCCGTGCCCTGATAACAGGGGTCGAGGACCAGTGCCTCGACATCGCGGTCGAGCCGCACCGTGCCGTGGACCTGCGCCTCGATGTAGTCGTCGAGGGCGTCGGCCGCGGTGTCGGCCAGGGCCGGGGCGATCAGGTCCATGGCCGTCGCGACGCCGAAGTCCTGGGGCTCCAGGTAGCTGTCCGGGTAGCAGAACGTGGCGCGTTGGACGGCTTGCGCGTCCAGGAGGAAGTACGCCGATCCGAAGCGCGGTGCGGCTCCGGCCGGTTTGGCGCGGAAGTTCAGTGCGCCGTAGACCGGCCGTTCGTCGGCGGCGGCGTTGTCGTAGGCGCCGCCGAAGATGCGGCTTTCCCAGCGCCAGCGGTCCCCGCCGGGGTGGGCGGTCAGGCCGCCGTTGCTGGTGCCGGTGACGAACTGGGAGCGGTAGACCCCGGCGGCGGCGAGCGCCGTGAGGATCGGCGGTTCGCCGCGGTCGGGATGGAAGTTCAGCGTGACGCGCAGTGCGTCGTCCACCCGCGGTCCCGAAGAACGCGCCGCCACGTGCCCCAGCGCCTGTCGCGCCGCCTGCGACGCCCCTTCCGTCATGGCGGCAGTATGCCCGATGACGATCACACGTCCGATCACACGTCCGGCGATCACACGTCCCCGATGATTCCGGCCATCCCCTCGGCCGAGAGCAGGTGCCGCGCGGCCAGCCGCACCGCGCCGAGCATCCCGGCGCGCTCCCCCAGCACCGAGGTCTCGATCGCCAGGCTGCGGGTGGCCAGCGGCAGCGCGCGCCGGTAGATCACGGCCCGCACATCGGCGAGCAGGTCCTCGTGCAGCTGCGCCAGGATCCCACCGATGACGATCGTGTCCGGGTTGTGGAAGGAGACCAGGGACGCCAGCACCTCGCCGATCCGCTGCCCGGCCAGTCGCACCTGGCGCCGGGCCGCGGCGTGCCCCTCGGAGACCAGGCGGACCACGTCGGCGGCGCGCGTCGCGTCGTTGCCCTGCGCCCGCAGCGCCGCCGCTATCGCAGCGCCGGAGGCCACCGCCTCCACGCAGCCGGTGTTGCCGCAGTGGCACAGCACGTCCTCGTGTCCCGGCAGCTGGATGTGCCCGATGTCGCCGGCCGCGCCGGACGCGCCGCGGTGCAGGACCCCGTCGGAGACGATGCCGCAGCCGATGCCGGTGCCGACCTTCACGTACAGCAGGTGCCGGCTGTCCCGGCGGTTCGTGTACTCCCCCAGCGCCATGGCGTTGACGTCGTTGTCGACCAGGACCGGCGCGGCGTAGCGGCCTTCGAAGAAGGCCGGGACCCGGCAGCCGTCCCAGCCGGCCATGATCGGCGGGCGGACCACGGTGCCGCTGGCGAACTCCACCGGGCCCGGGACGCCGATGCCGACGGCCCGCAGGTGCGCCGCCGGACGGCCGACTTCGGCCAGCAGTTCTTCCAGGTCGGCGCGCACGCCGCCGAGCACCGCCTCAGGACCGGCGTTGATGTCGATCGACCGTGCCCGTTCGGCCAGGACCCGGCCGGAGAGAGTGGCGACGGCCAGCCGGCTGTGGGTGGCGCCGAGGTCGCAGCCGGCGACCACGATCTGCTGGTCGGACAGGTCCAGCGCCAGCGGCGGGCGGCCGCGGTCGGTGGCGGCCGGTTCGGTCTCGACCAGCAGGCCGCGCTCGATGAGCAGGTCCACCCGCTGCGCTATGGCCGCGCGGGAGAGCCCGGTGGCGCCGACGATCGCCGAGCGCGTGGTGGCCGCACCGTCCGCGACCAGGCCCGCGAGCTCGCTGAGCGATGCCATCCGGCGCTTGGCCGCACTGTTCATCAGACCCCTCCCGACCGGTTTCCCGGCTGCTGCTTTAAGACAGAACTAAGCCTAATGATGACTCTTGTCAGTCGTAAAGGGCGGCCATATCGTCGATTACGAGAGCTGGTGAAGGCCGGCCTCGGCGGTGGGATCACCGGTCTCGGCGGTGGGATCACCGGTCTTGAGGGTGTGCCGATCTGGAGGGTGTGCTGATGACGGTGCGGGCGGGCATTGCCGGAGCGGGCATGGTCGCGGCGGTCCACGCCGACGCGATCCGCCGCGCCGGGGGCGCCGTCGTCGGCGTCGCGGCCTCGACGCCGGAGCGGTCGAAGGCGGCGGCTCCGCGAGTGGGAGCGGGCCGCGCCTTCGATTCCGCCGAGGAGTTGGCGGTGAGCCAGGAGATCGACGTGCTGCACGTCTGCACGCCCAACGCGCTGCACGGCCCGCTGGTCCGCGCGGCGCTGGCGGCGGGCAAGCACGTGGTCTGCGAGAAGCCGCTGTCCCTGACCGGTGCGGACTCCGACGAGCTGGTGGCCCTGGCCGCCGAGTCGGGACTGGTGAACGCCGTCCCGCTGGTCTACCGGTACGCCCCGCTGACCGTCGAGGCCCGCGAGCGGGTGCGCGACGGGCAGCTCGGCGCCATCCGGCTCATCCACGGCCACTACCTGCAGGACTGGCTGGCCCGGCCGGAGGACAACAACTGGCGCGTGGACCCGGCTGTCGGCGGCGCGTCCCGGGCGTTCGCCGACATCGGCTCGCACTGGTGCGACCTGGTCGAGTGGATCAGCGGGCACCGGATCAGCGAACTGACCGCCGCGGCGCAGACCGTGCTTGCGCACCGGTCGGCGGCCGGTCACGAGACTTTCGCCGGAACTGAGACAGAGAACCCGGTGACAAAAGACCCGGTGACAGAAAACCCGATGACAAAAAACCCGGCGGCAGGAAGCCCGCCGCAAGGCGCGGCAAAATCGGCGCAAGTCGCCGTCACCACCGAGGACGCCGTCCAGGTCCTGTTCCGCACCGACCGGGGCGCGACCGGCGCGCTGGTCGTGTCGCAGGTCTCGCCGGGCCGCAAGAACCGGCTCTGGTTCGAGATCGACGGTGCCGAGCGCAGCGTCTCCTACGACGGCGAGGACCCCGAGTCCTTGCTCCTGGGCGGCCGGGCCCGCACCGAGATCGTGCGCCGCGACGCCCTGTCGCCCGGGGCCGGCCGGATCAACGCCGTGCCCGCCGGGCATCCCTGGGGCTACCGCGACTGCTTCGCGGCGTTCACCGAGGACGTCTACGCGGCGATCCGGAACTCGAAGACAGCTGGACCAGCGGCGCAGAACTCCCCGGTGTATCCGACCTTCGCCGACGCCGCCCGCACCGCCCACATCACCGACGCGGTCCTGACTTCGGCCGCACACCGTTCCTGGATCGAGGTGTCCTGACGTGAAACTCGGTTTCCTCACGGCCTGCCTGCCGCAGGTCCCGCTCGCGGACATCGCCGCCTGGGCGGCCGAAAACGATTACGCCGCTTTGGAGGTCGCGGTCTGGCCGAAGGTCGGGGGCCGGGAGTTCGAGGCCAGCCACATCGACGTCGCGCACTTCGACGACGGACAGGCCGGCGACGTCACCGAACTGTTCGCCAAGCACGGACTGACCCTGTCCTCGCTGGCGTACTACGAGAACAACCTGCACCCCGACGAGGACCGGCGCCAGGAGATCGGCACGCACCTCCGGCACGCCGTGGACGCCGCGGCCCGGCTCGGCGTGGAGACGGTCGGCACCTTCATCGGGCGCCACCCCGGGCTCAGCGTGAAGGAGAACATCGCGCTGGCCGAGCAGTCCTTCCCGCGGCTGGTCGACTACGCCGGCGAGCGCGGCGTGAAGATCATCATCGAGAACTGTGTCATGGAGGGCTGGCACCCCGACGGGTACCCGGGGAACCTCGCCTACTCCCCCGAACTGTGGGAGTGGATGTTCTCGCTCGGGCTGTACCTGAACTACGACCCCTCGCACCTGCTGTGGATCGGCATCGACCCGGTCACCGCGCTGAAGCCGTACGTCGACCGGATCCCGCACGCGCAGGCCAAGGACACCCAGCTGGACCCGGTCGCCCGCAACCGCTACGGCTTCTTCGGCAAGACCCTGAGCCGCGAGCACCCCTGGGACGAGGGCTGGTGGCGCTACCGCGTCCCGGGCCTGGGCCAGGTGGACTGGAGCGGCGTGGTGGACGCGCTGTATGAGGGCGGGTTCACCGGGGTGCTGAGTGTGGAGCACGAGGACCCGGTGTGGGGCGGCACCGAGGAGAAGGTCAAGCAGGGACTGCGGATCGCCCACCGCACGCTGTCCCCGCTCATCGTCGGCTGACCCGGACGCCACGCCGGTAAAGCGAAGAGCACCGAACGCCGCCGCCGGTCGGGCCGCCACCTCCGGCCGGCGCGGAGCACTGAGGACCGCTGAACCGCTTAATCGTTGAACACTTCGAACGAAAGCCAGGCCATGACCCGCAAGCCGAGCGTCCAGCTCTACTCTGTCCGCGACCACATGAATGACCGTGAAGCGACGCTGAAGCGCCTCGCCGACATCGGCTTCACCGCCGTCGAGCCCTACGACCCGACGACCGACCCGGCCGGCTTCCGCGCCCTGGCCGACGACCTGGGCCTGACCGTCTCCGGCGCGCACGCCGGGGCGCTGCTGCGCGAGCCGGACCCGGCCCCGGTGTTCGAGGCCGTCGCCACCTTGGGCACGGATCTGCCGATCCTGCCCGGCGGCATCCCCGAGGAAGACTTCAAGACCCACGACGGGCTCAAGCACGTCGCCGACCGGCTGAACGCGCTGGCGGCGAAGGCGGCCGAGGCCGGTCTGCGCTTCGGCTACCACAACCACTACTGGGAGTTCGAGCCGGTGCTGGACGGCCGGCACGCGCTGGAAATCCTGGCCGACCTGGTGGACCCGGCGGTGGTGTTCGAGATCGACACCTACTGGTCCTCGGTCGGCGGCGCCGACACCCCGGCGGTCCTGGAGCGCCTGGGCGAGCGGGTCGTGGCCCTGCATGTGAAGGACGGGCCGGTCGTCAAGGGCGAGCCGAACGTGGCCGTCGGCACCGGCGCCATGCCGGTACCGGCCGTCCTGGCCGCCGCGCCGCCGGACGCCTGGCGGGTGATCGAGTTCGACGAGGCCGCCACCGACATCTTCGAGGCGCTGGCGGCGAGCCTGACCTACGTGAACGGTCTGGAGGCGGCATGAGCGGGAGCGGGCCGGTCGGCGTCGCGGTCATCGGCGCGGGCAACATCAGCTCGCAGTACCTGGCCAACCTGACACGCTTCCCGGACCTGAACGTCCTGGCGGTCGCCGACCTCGACGTCCCACGCGCCGCAGCCGCCGCCGCGGAGTACGGCGTACCGGCCTCCGGCTCGGTGCCGGACGTGCTGGCGCTGCCCGAGGTGGAGCTGGTCGTCAACCTGACCATCCCGGCCGCGCACGCCGACGTGGCGTTGCAGGCGCTGGCCGCCGGCAAGCACGTCTACGGCGAGAAGCCGCTCGCCCTGGACCCGGCGGCGGCCCGCAAGGTCCTGGCCGAGGCGAACGAGCGCGGGCTGCGAGTCGGCAACGCACCGGACACGTTCCTGGGCGCGGGATTGCAGACGGCGCTGCGGGCGGTGACCTCCGGCACGATCGGCACGCCGGTCGCGGCCGCCGCCGCGTTCCAGAGCCCGGGCCCGGAGAGCTGGCACCCGAGCCCGGAGTTCTTGTTCGCCGTGGGCGCGGGCCCGCTGTTCGACATGGGCCCGTACTACCTGACCGCACTGGTGGCGCTGCTCGGCCCGGTCGGCACCGTGGCCGCCACCGGGCACAAGTCCCGCGAGTCGCGGGTCATCGGCTCCGGCCCCAAGGCCGGGACTGTGTTCCCGGTCGAGGTGCCGACGCATGTCACGGCCCTACTGGAGTTCCGCAGCGGCGCCGGGGCCACCACCACGCTGAGCTTCGACTCCCCGCTGTCCCGGCAGAGCATCGAGATCACCGGGACCGAGGCCACCCTGCTGGTGCCGGACCCGAACCAGTTCGACGGCACACTGGGGCTGCGGCGGCCCGGGGCGAAGGAGGCCGAGGAGATCCCGGCCACCGGGACCTCGATCGGGCGCGGGATCGGTGTGCTGGACATGGCGCGGGCACTGCGCTCCGGGACCGCTCACCGCGCGTCCGGGGAGCTGGCGCTGCATGTGCTGGACGTGATGGCGGCGATCGCGGGGTCGGCGCAGAGCGCGGCGTTCGAGGACGTGCCGGCGTGGACTGAGAAGCTGGAGGCGCTGCCGGAGGATTGGGATCCGCTGGAGGCGACGCTCTGAGCGGCTGGCTCAGGGGAGTTGGGGAGGTCCGCTGGCTGTGTGGTGTGCGGGGTTCGGATCTTGTTTTGGGG
>NZ_JAAFZA010000153.1 GCF_015356865.1 Catenulispora pinisilvae | reverse complement strand
CTCCCACACCGCGTCGCCGCCGACGTCCCACCACCCCTGCTCGCGCAACGCGTAGCGGGACACCTTCGCCGTCGCAGTGGTCTGTAGTGCGGCCGTGACCCGGACGAAGCGCGGCGCCATCTTCGTGCCGAGATCCGCTTGCGCGGCAAGGAAATCCGCGAACGCCTTCGGCTCGAAGCCGGCATCCCGCTTCAGCACCAGGGCGCACATCACCGCGTCGCCGGTCACCTCGTCCGGTACCGCGTACGCCGCCACCGCCGAGACCGGATCCCAGCGGGACAGGATCGCCTCCAGGAGCGCCACGGAGATGTTCTCGCCGTCGACGCGCATGCGGTCCGCCTTGCGGGCCGCGAAGTAGAGCCAGCCGTCGGTGTCGGCGTAGAAGAGGTCGCCGCTGTAGTAGATGCCGTCGCAATAGCGTTCGGCGTCGGCGGCGGCGTTGTTCCAGTAGCCGGTGAAGCCGCCGGGGCCGGTGCGGACCAGTTCGCCGATCGCGGCGGCGCCGTTCAGCAGGCGGCCGGCGGCGTCGAATTCGCCGGGCGGGCAGGGCTTGCCGGTTTCCAGGTCGAGGATGGACAGGGTCGGCTCGGTCCTGCCCACCGCGGCGCCGCGGGCCAGGACCGAGGGCGGGAAGGTGCGGGGCGCGGGGAGGTTGATGCCGCCTTCCGAGGCGCCGTAGCCCTCCGACAGGCGGCAGCCGAAGCGGCGCTCGAAGCGGTCGCGGTCCAGCGGGCCGGCCTCGGTGCCGAAGCCGGCGCGCAGGGGGTTGACCGCGTCCGAGGGGTGCTCCGGGGTGGCCAGGATGTAGGAGATCGCGCGGCCGACGTAGGTGAAGTACGTGGCCTGGTACTCCCGCACGTCGGGCAGGAACCCGGAGGCCGAGAAGCGATCGGGCAGGGCGATCGTGGCGCCGGCGACCAGGGCCGGGCCCCAGTTCGCCAGGATGGCGTTGCCGTGGAACATCGGCATCGGGATGTAGCAGACGTCCGAGGCCGTCAGGTCGAACCGCTCGGCCATCATCGCGCCGGAGACCACGACCCGCCCCTGCCGGCAGGTCACCGCCTTCGGCGCCCCGGTCGAGCCGGAGGTGAAGTACAGCAGCAGCCGGGTGTCCTCGGTGACCGGGGCCACCGGGGCGACGTCCGCGACGGCCAGGCCCCGGTACGGCGCCAGCGCCTCGGAGTACCCCGGCTCGTCCACGACCAGCAGCGGCAGGTCGTCCAGGCCGAGCCCGGCCAGCAGCGGGCGCAGCGCGCGGGAGGTCACGAGCAGCTCACACTCCGCGTGCCGGACGTCTCGCGCCAGCTCGGCGCCCCGCCGCGTGGGGTTCACGCCGACCAGCGCCGCCCCGGCGAGTGCGGCGGCCGAGAGCCAGAACGCGAACTCCTCGCCGTTGCCCAGCAGGACCCCGATATGCGGATGCCGGCCTCGCCGATGCCGCTCCCCGAACAGCGCGGCCCTGGTCGCGGCCTGGGCCGCGATCTCCGGGTGCTGGTAGCGCCCGCCGTCCGGGCCGAGCAGCCCGGGACCCACCCGCTGGGACTGAACGCCGATCAAATCCGCGACCGTGGCCATGCCGGGTATGGAAGGCCATCCCGCGTGAGGGCGCAAGACGTTACCCTGAGTGCGTGGACGTGAACGTATCGGCGACGGTCAAAGTCCGGGTGACGGTCGATGCCGAGAAGTGGGCGGCGGCCTGCGGTGTGGAGCCGGTCCAGGCCAGCGCGTCGCTGGCGACCGCGATCGGCGCCGCGCTGGAACGGTTCTCCGATCTGGTGCCCGAGCTGGACCGGTCCGGCGGGCAGGCCCGGGTGGAGAAGGTGGCGTGGACCGCCTCGACCACCAGCCCCGCGCTTCCCTCCTGAGCCTCCTGAGCCTCCTGAGCCTCCTGAGCCTCCTGGCCCTCCTGAACCTGCTGACTCGGCTGTCCCGACTGTCCCGACTGTCCCGACTGTCCCAGCTGTTCTGGTAGCACCGACAGCCCCGGCCACCGGCGCTGATTCCCGGCTATCGTGTCCGGTCAGGGCAGCCGTCCGGGCGGCGATGGTAGGGATAACCGGGGGTTGAAGTTCCGTGGCCGCACCGTGGGCGGCCGAGTCATGATCGGCGAAGCTTTTGCCATGAAGCGTTTCCTGTTGAGCCCGGTGTCGGGGCGTACCGGCCGCCAGTATCTGTATGCCCTGGTGAGCGCGCCGCTCGGGATCGCGGGTTTTGTGTACGTCTTCGTCACCCTGGCGGTCGGCGGAGTGCTGTCCTTCACCTTCGTCGGCCTGCCGCTGATCGCCATCGCGATCTTCCTGGCCCGGCAGTACGCCAAGCTCCAGCGCGGCATGGCCCGCACGCTGCTCGGCGTCGACATCGAGACGCCGCCGCCGAACGCCCGCTGGCGGAACGCGCACGGGCTGCTGGCCAAGCTCGGGGCGGCGCTGAGCGACATGACGGCCTGGCGGGCACAGGCGTACCTGCTGGTCCGCTCCCCGCTGGCGGTCGCGTACATGTTCCTGCTCGGGCTCGGCCTGGGCGAAGGGCTCGTCACGCTCCTGTACCCGGTGTGGTGGTCGATCTTCCACCCGACGAACGTGGACCACCACGGAGTGAGACGGCACTCGGCGATGCAGATCGGCCAGTTCTTCTTCGACAGCTGGCCGCGGGCGCTGCTCGTGTCCGCCGCCGGCGTGGTGTGGCTCTACGCCGCGGCCTGGATCCTGAAGTTCTTCATCTGGCTGGACACCCTGCTGATGACCGCCCTGCTCGGCCCGACCCGGGCCGACCAGCGGGTCGAGGAGCTGACCGTGAGCCGGGCGCACGCCGTGGACGACTCCGCGGCCCGGCTGCGCCGGATCGAACGCGACCTGCACGACGGCGCCCAGGCCCAGCTGGTCGCGCTGGCGATGCAGCTCGGCGAGGCCAAGGAGAACCTGGACGCCAGCGGCGCCGGCACCAACCTGGACCTGAACGAGACCCGGGCCCTGATCGACACCGCGCACCGCAACGCCAAACAGGCCATCAACGAACTGCGCGACCTGGCCCGCGGCATCCACCCGGCGGCGCTGGACAACGGCCTGCGAGACGCGCTGGGCACGCTGGCAGCGCGCTCGGCGATGCCGGTGACGGTGAACGTGGCCCTGGCCGAGCGCCCGGACCGGGCGATCGAGACCATCGCCTACTTCTGCGCCGCCGAACTGCTGACCAACGCGGCCAAGCACGCCGCGCCGTCCCGAGCCGCACTGTCGGTGGTCCAGGAGGACGGCCGCCTGCACCTCACGGTCGAGGACGACGGCCGCGGCGGCGCGCAGCTCGGCTACGGCGGCGGCCTGGCCGGGCTGCTGGACCGGGTCCGCACCGTGGAGGGATCGCTGGCCGTGGACAGCCCGGTGGGCGGCCCGACCCGGGTGATGGTGAAGCTGCCGATGCACGTGTGAGGCGCGCCGGCGCGGCCGACGCCGACACCAACACCAACGCCAACGCAGACGCAGACACCGACATCTGACACCTGACACCTGACACCGACGCACCATCGAAGCCGCTGAAGCCGCGGCCGGACCTGACAAGGTCCGGCCGCGGCTCCGCTGTTCCGTTATCTTCAGTGAGCCAGGGCCGCCCGCGACGAAGGAGAGCACCGCCTGTGCGCATCATGATCGCCGAAGACTCCGCGATCCTCCGGGACGGCCTGGTGCAGATCCTCACCAAGCGCGGCCACGAGATCCCGGCCGCCGTCCCGAACGCCGACGAACTCCTGGCCGCGCTCGCCTCCGACCCACCGGACGCGGTGGTAATGGACATCCGCATGCCCCCGACCCACACCGACGAGGGCCTGCGCGCCGCCCTGGAGCTGCGCAGAAGCCATCCCCGAGTCGGCGTCCTACTGTTCTCCCAGTACGTGGAGACCCGCTACGCCCGCGACCTGTTCAGCGGCAAAGTCTCCGGCGTCGGCTACCTCCTCAAGGAGCGCGTGGCGGACGTCAGCGAGTTCGTCGAGGCCCTGACCAAGATCGCCGCCGGCGGCACAGTCCTCGACCCCGAAGTGGTAGTGCAACTCCTCGGCTCACACCCCACCGACGCCCTGACCGCCCGCGAACGCGAGGTCCTGGGCCTGATGGCCGAGGGCCGCTCCAACGCCGCGATCGGCAAGAAGCTGGTACTCGCCGACAGCTCGGTGGAGAAGCACATCAGCAACATCTTCACGAAGCTCGCGCTGCCACCGGCGGATGAGGACCACCGGCGGGTGCTGGCAGTGCTGAAGTATTTGGGAGTGACGCCGTAGCGGAGTTAAGGCTGGGACTGGAGCTGGAACTGGGCTGTTTGCGGCGCGGGGCGGCGATGGCTGCTCGGGGGCGGCGCTTGTCAGTGGACTCGCCGAGACTTGTAAAAGGGGCGAATACCTCATAACACAATGAAGGCGGCTCGACAGCCAGCCGTCCGGCAGTCAGTGGCCGGTCGCCGACGAAGGCGTCGAAGTCCCGGTAGGCGTAGTAGAAGTCGGCGACAGCGCCGTGGAAGGCGCCCCGGTCGCGGCCGCCGTCACCGAGTTCCACAGCTGCGCGTACCAGGCGCTGGAGCCCTCGGAGGGGCCGGTGGTCCCGTTCGGGCCGCCGGCGGCCGCGTCTCCCGCGCCGACCAGGCGCAGTCCGGTCTCGCCGGGGAAGAGGTAGTGGAGTCGGAGTCGGGCCTGGATCTTGACGTAGTCCGGGTCCTGCCATTGCGCCAGCTCCTGACGCAGCTGGTCCACGTCGGCGCGCTTCTGCGTGTTCTGCTGCTTGAGCTGGTCGAGCTGCGAGCTCTGCGAGAAGTACTGCTGGAGCGGGTAGGCCAGGGCCAGCACCAGCGCGCAGACGAAAAGCATCAGGATGGCCGCGCGTGCGGTGTAGCGCGTGCGCTTCTTCGAGGGCGCGCCGGAACCCGATCCAGAGCCCGAACCGCCGTCGCCGGAGGAGCGCGAAGGTCCCGGCGCGACGTCTTGCCGCTGCGCCGGGACCGCGCTCAAGCGCCGAGGTGCCGAGCCCTCAGCCTCCGATTTCATGCCTGCGACGATACCGCGTGCCGGTCGGGCCGAGCGGTATCAGCATGCGGTGGTCAGGCCACGAAGCTCGGCCGCGAAGCCGAGCGAAGCTCCGCCACGGACCTCCGTCGCGAGACTGCGCGAAGCTCCGCCACGAAGCCCACACAAAGCTCAGCCGCGAAGCTCAGCCCTCGTGCTGGAACCGCGGGAAAGCCGAGCGGCCCGCGTAGCGCGCGGCGTCGTCCAGCTCCTCCTCGATGCGCAGCAGCTGGTTGTACTTGGCGACGCGGTCGGAGCGGGCCGGGGCGCCGGTCTTGATCTGGCCGCAGTCCACCGCGACGGCCAGGTCGGCGATCGTGGTGTCCTCGGTCTCGCCGGAGCGGTGCGACATCATGCAGCGGTAGCCGTTGCGGTGCGCCAGCTGCACGGCGTCGAAGGTCTCGGTCAGGGTGCCGATCTGGTTCACCTTCACCAGCAGCGCGTTGGCCTGGCCGCCGACGATGCCGCGGGCCAGCCGCTCGGGGTTGGTGACGAACAGGTCGTCGCCGACGATCTGGACCCTGGCGCCCAGCCGGTCGGTGAGGATCTTCCAGCCCGCCCAGTCGTCCTCGAACAGCGGGTCCTCGATGGACACCAGCGGGTAGGCGTCGACCAGCTCGGTGTAGTAGTCGGTCATCTCCGTGGCGGTGCGGGTCTTGCCCTCGAACTGGTAGGCGCCGTCCTTGTAGAACTCGGACGCGGCGACGTCCAGCGCCAGCGCGATGTCCCGGCCCGCGACGTAGCCGGCCTTGTCGATGGCGACCAGGATCAGGTCCAGCGCGTCGCGGTTGGACGGCAGGTCCGGCGCGAAGCCGCCCTCGTCGCCCAGGCCCGTGTTCAGGCCCCTCTCCTTCAGCACCGACTTCAGCGCGTGGTAGACCTCCGCGCCCCAGCGCAGCGCCTCGCGGAAGCTGCCCGCGCCGATCGGGGCGATCATGAACTCCTGGATGTCCACGTTGGAGTCGGCGTGCGCGCCGCCGTTGAGGATGTTCATCATCGGCACCGGCAGGGTGTGGGCGTTCGGCCCGCCGAGGTAGCGGAACAGCGGCAGCTCGGCCGACTCGGCGGCGGCCTTGGCCACCGCCAGCGAGACGCCGAGGATGGCGTTCGCGCCCAGCCGGGCCTTGTTCGGGGTGGCGTCCAGGTCGATCATCGCCTGGTCGATCAGCCGCTGGTCGGAGGCGTCCTCGCCGACCACCGCGGGGTAGATCTCGTCCAGCACGCCCTGCACGGCGCGCTCCACGCCCTTGCCGCCGTACACGGCCGGGTCGCCGTCGCGCAGCTCCACGGCCTCGAAGGCGCCGGTGGAGGCGCCGGAGGGGACCGCCGCGCGGGCGAAGCTGCCGTCTTCGAGGAGCACCTCGACTTCGACGGTGGGGTTGCCGCGCGAATCTAGGATCTCCCGCGCGTTGATGGCTTCGATGGACGCCACGTCGCATCTCTCCTTCAGCTCTGATGGTTTCGCCCCAGAGCCTATCTCCCGGTCGCCTTCGCCCCCGGCTCAGCAGGGTCAAAGGGTGAGACGGACGCCACTGCGCGCGTGGCGTTCGCCGCGAATTCAGCCGGCGGGCACTATGCGGGTGCGTCGATGGAGCGTCAATGGCGCTTCGGCCCGGCAGAACCGAGCCGGGTGGGGCCTGCCTGCGCTCCAATAGTGGGGACACCCCCATCGGAATCGGCTCTGAATTCCCCGATCCTGGACCTATGATCACGACTGTGGGAGCCAAGGTCGCCGGGCGGCGCGCGGATGAGAGCGCCGCGGTGGTGGGACCCGGGGAGTTGCTGAAGGGCCCCTTCACCGGGCGTTCGTTGCGGCAACAGGGATACCTTCTGGCTTCGTTCGCCGGTGCTTTCGTGCAGTTCCTGTGGATGACCGTGGCGTTGGCCCTGGGCGGGTCGCTGCTTCTGGTGGTGATCGGGCTGCCGCTGTTGTTGGCCGGGCTGGTGAGCCTGCGCTGGGCCAGCCGGCGGGAGCGGCAGCGGATCCTGAACCTGACCGGGGAGCGGGTGCCCTCGCCCTACCGGGAGCCCGGGCCGACCGGCAATCCGCTACAGCGGCTGGTGGGGTACGTGTCCGACCCCGCGACCTGGCGGGATCTGGTGCACCTGATCGTCTCCGCGGCGTTCGGGCTGGCGTGGTTCTGCGTGATCGTCACCGTCTGGGCGATGACCGTCGGCGCCGTGTCGCTGCCGTTCTGGTACTCCTCGCTGCCGAACCACCGGATTCCGCTGACCCACATCGACGGCAGCCAGTACTACATCAGCACCCTGCCCTCGATCCTCGCGTTCGCCGCGATCTCGCTGGTCTTCGCCTGGCTCCTCGGGCCGACCGTGCTGGAGCTGGCGACCCGGGCGCAGACGGGGCTGGGCCGGTCCCTGCTCGGTCTGAGCCGGCCCGAACTGGACCGGCGCGAGGCGGCGCTGCGCAGCACGCGCAGCCAGGCCGTGAGCGCCGCGGAGGCCGAGCGGCGGCGGATCGAGCGCGATCTGCACGACGGCGCGCAGCAGCGGCTGGTCGCGCTGGCGATGGACCTGGGACGGGCCAAGTCGAAGCTGAAGTCCGGCAGCGAGGAGGACTCCGAGGCCGCCGCGCAGCTGGTCGCCGAGGCCCACGAGGGCGTGAAGCTGGCCCTGGCCGAGCTGCGGGACCTGGCCCGGGGCATCCACCCGGCGGTCCTGACCGACCGCGGCCTGGACGCCGCGCTGTCCGCGCTGGCCGGCCGCTCGCCGATCCCGGTCGAGGTGGACGGCGCGCTGCCCTGGCGGCCCAGCCCGGAAGTGGAGTCGGCGGCGTACTTCGTGGCCTCCGAGGCGCTGGCGAACATGGCCAAGCACTCGCACGCCAGCCGGGCCTGGATCGACCTGGAGATCCGGGACGACCAGCTCCGGATGATCGTCGGCGACAACGGCGTGGGCGGGGCGGAGACCAACCCCGGCGGGGGCCTGGCCGGATTGTCCGACCGCATCGCGCCGTTGGATGGCATCCTGTCGGTGAGCAGCCCCATAGGCGGACCGACCCAGATCATCATGGAGATGCCATGCCAGAAGCCATCCGCGTACTGATCGCCGAAGACGCGGTCCTGCTCCGTGAGGGTCTGGCCCGACTCCTCGCGGACTCCGGCTTCGACGTCGTGGCCAAGGTGGACGACGGCAAGGGCATGGTCGACGCGGCCGACGCCCTGAAGCCGGACGTGATCGTCGCCGACGTCCGCATGCCCCCGAGCTTCACCGACGAGGGCCTGCGCGCCGCGGTCGAGGTCCGTGCGAAGCACCCCGATATGGCGATCCTGGTCTTCAGCCAGGCCGTCGAGGCCGCCTACGCCCAAGAGCTGTTCTCCAACAGCGCCAACGGTCTGGGCTACCTCTTGAAAGAGCGGGTCGCCGAGGTCGAGGAGTTCGTGGACGCCCTCAAGCGCGTGGCCGCCGGCGGCACCGCGCTGGACCCCGAGGTCGTGGCCCAGCTCCTCGGCCGCCGCAAGAGGAACGACCCGCTGGAGACGCTGACCCCGCGCGAGCGCGAAGTCCTGGGGCTGATGGCCGAGGGCCGCTCCAACTCGGCGATCGCGGCCGGGCTGTTCGTGACCGAGAAGGCGGTGGAGAAGCACACGTCGAGCATCTTCACCAAGCTGGACCTGACGCCGGCGGCGGAGGACCACCGCCGGGTGATGGCGGTCCTGCGCTACCTGAACGTCTAGCCGATTTCTTGGCGGAACAGCCGGCAGGTCCGCCGACAGCGGCTAGTGCGGTGGCCGGATTGGTTCGCCGGGTTGGTGGTGTGGTCGCCGGCCGAAGGTGGGTCGGGTGTGGAAGCCGCCGGTCGCGTGCGGGGTTTAAGGGCGTTGTGAAGAAATCGGCAATTCCGGCCAACTGTTGGGCTGATCCGCTGCGGCCGGGCGGGATGCGGCCGGAACCGCCGGTTTCTCCACAACATGTGTACGCACCTTCCGAGAACGGACGGCCCGCGCGCGCCCCCCGCCCTGCCGCCGGCCGCCGGACATCCCGAAACCGTTCTCTCTCCCTCTCCCCCCGCGTCGAGCCCCGACAGCGGCTTGCCCGGGGTAGAGGGTAAGACGAGTCCCGTCTGACCGCGGCGTTCCCACTCGTGTCGGCCACGGCTGAAATGACCACACATGTTGTTAAAAAACGGACTGATTTCTGCCGCCCTGCCGGGCGACCGCCGCCGATCCGGCAAAGCCGGCGGCGGAAATCTGGCGGTTTTTTCACAACAAAACCCAACTCCCACCCAACCGCCAGCCTCCACCCCAACTCACTACCGGTAGGCGACCACAAACCCGGTGAACCAATCCGGCCACCGCACTAGGCGATCAGCTCCCTGAGATACCGCGCGGCCGGCGAGCCGTGCGCCAGCACCGCGTCGTGCACCTGGCGCTGCGACCACTGCGGGTGCTCGGCGCGCAGGTCCCGGACCAAGTCGGACACCTCGACGTACCCGACGTAATAGGTGGACAGCTGAGAACTGCTCAGCAGCGCCCGCCGCCACTTCCCGGCGGCCTCGCCGTCCTCCTGGAACCCGCGGTCCGTCATCAGCGCCATGGCCTCGGCCTCGGTCATGCCGTGGCAGTGGATCCGGCCGTCCAGCACGGTGTTGATGATCATGCGCAGCTGCATCTTCAGCTGCTGCATCCGCACCGCCCGCGGATCGCCGTCCCCGGGGTACCCGTGCCGGGCCATCAGTTCCTCGGCGTAGACGGCCCAGCCCTCGACGAACGACCCGGACCACAGCGCGGCCCGCACCGGGGTCGGCGCCTGGTACCGCCGCGAGTGCTGCAACTGAAGCAGGTGTCCCGGCATCGCCTCGTGGACCATCAGGTTGTGCAACATGTGGAAGTTGTACTCGCGGAAGAACGACTCGACGCGCTCGGGCGTCCAGTCCCGCGGCGTCGGCGAGATCGCCAGAATCGTTTGCACGTCAGCCGATTCCAGCGGGCCGGGCGGATCGCAGTAGGCCACCGCCACGCCCCGGTGGACCTCGGGCATCGCGGCGACTTCATAAGGGTCCGGATACACGGTCACCAGGTCGTGCTCGCGGACGAACGCGAACTGCTTCAGCAACGCCTGCCGGCCGTATTCCAGGATGCTGTCGTTGTCCGGGTGCGACTCGGCCAGCCGGTCCAGCACCCTGCGCACCAACGCCGACCGCTCGGCCGGATCCGCGGGCACTTCGACGCTGTCGTAGTCCGCGGCGGCCTCGACGATCTCGCCGGAGACCCGGTTCAGATCCGCCTCGGCCCGGGCCAGGATCTCCGCCGCGTCCGACTCCGCGTCAAGGCTCAGCGACAGTTTCCGGGCGAACAGTTCCGCACCGATCCGCGGGTCGCGGAACTCCTCCAGCCCCGCGTCCCCGGCGGCCAGCCGCTCCTTGAGCCAGGCGATGTGTTCCTGGAGCGCCTCCAACGCGGCCGGGCGCACCGCCTCGATCGCCGCCCTGGCCTCGGAAAGGCCCTCGGCGCCGGCCTCCCGCGCCGCCGCGACGGCCGTGTCCAACTCCCCGGCGATCAGCTCGGCCGTGCCCTCGAACTGCCCGATCGCCAGCTCCACATGGATCCGTGACAGCGCCTTGCCGGCGAGCAGCGCGCGGTTCCCGGCCAGCGTCGAGGGCACCTGTTCCAGCCGCCCCGCGAAGGCCGTCAGCCGCTGCGCCGCCGGAGCGTAATCGCGCGCGAGCAGTGTGTACAAAGAGATTCCGGGATTCGCCTCCGCCGGATTCCACTCGTCCTCGCGCAGATCGTCGATCTGGAACCGAAGCCGAGCCACCTCGTTGGCCAGGATCGCGGCGTCCACCCGGTTCGGCACCGACAACGCGGCCCGGTCCAGGTCGGCGAGCTCTTCGGCCTGCCCGGCCAGCCACGCGGACTCCGCGGCCAGTCCGCCGGCAGAGTGGTCTGGCAGCTCCGCGTCGTACTCGTGCCGGCCCAGCGCGCTGGCCCAGTCCGGGCGGCGGCGCCACAGGCCGTCCAGGAAGTCGGCGGCCAGCGTCTCGAAGCGTGCGTCAGGGGTATCTGCCATTCTCCGACCATAGAGGACTGTTCACCACTGAGATCGGCGAAGACTCTGCACGTCTGTCATCAGTACTGCATATGCTGTGACCATGTCTTCTCAGCCGCCTTGGGAGACCCAGATCCAGCCGGGTTGGGGCTCCCAGCCCCAGCCGCCGGAGCAGCCGCGGCAACCGCCGCAGCAGCCCCAGCAGGGCGGTGGCTGGGATCAGGGTTCTTACACTCCACCGCAGCCGCCGCAGCGGGCCCCGCAGCAGCCCCCGCCGGGACCGCCGCAGCAGCCGCCACCCGGGCCGCCGGGACCGCCGCAGCACCCGGTTGGCGGGCCGTACCCGCAGTTCACCCAGCAGCCGCCGCCCCCGCAGTTCACCCCGCCGCAGATGCCCGGCCTGGGTCCGATCGGCGAGGAGCCGCCGCCGAAGAAGAACACCGGCCGGATCCTGGCGGTCGTCGCGGCCGTGGTGGTGCTGGCCGGCGCCGCGGGCGGTATCTACATGTTCACCAAGGGCGGCAAGAGCTCGACCGCGGACAAGAGCCCGTCGAAGCCGGCAGCCCCGGCCACCACGCCCGTCGCGGCGACGACTTCGGCGACGGTCCCGAACAACAGCTACACCAGTTCGGCGGCTCCGCCGGCTTCGGCGTCCGCCCCGGGCGGCGGCGCGAGCCTGGACAACGCGAACACCGACAAGACGCCGTTCACCGCCGACGCCTTGGTGGCCAAGTCGTTCATCGACGACAAGAAGGTGAACTACGAGCTGAAGTTCGCGCAGCCCATGCCGTGCGACAAGGTCGGCGACGCGGCGGTGCAGACCATCGTGAAGTCCGCGCCCTGCACCAACCTGATGGCCGCCTCGTGGATCGACCCGGCCAACAGCCGGATCGTCGTCAGCGCCATGATCATCCCGTACCAGGACGCGGCCACGGCGGCGGCGGTCTACAAGAAGCTCGGCACCACCCACACCGGCGACTACGCCCAGTGGTGCCCGCCGGCCGGCCAGCCCGGCGCCGACACCTGCACGAAGCTGGCCAAGGCCGGCACCGCCACCCGCGAGGGCAAGTTCGGCAGCTTCCACCGCTACGTGCTGATCACCACGGCGGTCTACGTCGACCTGCGCAACGACGACACGCAGAAGGACTGGCTGACTTCCGCGGCGCACGGCGCGTTCCAGAACACCTTGCCGGGGCAGTGATTCCGGCCGGCTGATCTCCCGGCCCGCTCCCGGGCCCAAGGCTCCCAGGGCAGCACTGAGGGGCCTCTCGCGAATCGCGGGAGGCCCCAAAGCTTTATTAGGGCTGGTGCGGACCGCTCAGCTGGTGCGGACCGCTCAGCTGGCGTTGGTCTGCTTCTGAGCCGCGTCCGCCACCGGCGCCGAGGCGACGGTCTCGACGGCGGGCGTCACGCGCGCGGCCTCGCTGGCCTGCTTCGCGACGTCCTCGGTCTCTTTCTGGCTCTGCCGCATCTCGGACTTGAAGATACGCAGAGACTGCCCCACCGAGCGGGCCATGTCCGGCATCTTCTTCGCCCCGAACAGCAGGAACAGCACGACGAGCAGCACGATGATGTGCCACGGCTGGAGGTCACCGAGCATGGTGGTTTCTCTTCTCCCTGTTAGCTACGAGTCGTGAGGAGAAGTCGGCCGGTCCGCTTCACCTACCCTGCTTCAGGGTAACCCGCCACCCCTACCCCCTGGCTAGCTCCTGTTCGACCGAAATGATCCGGTCACGATAGCTTCGCGCAGCCGTCCGCAAAGCTTCTTCTGGATTCCAGCCCGCCGCGACGGCCGCGACCGCCGTCGCCAGCAGCAGTTCGCCCAGTTCATCGGGGGTCTTCGGGAGGTCCGGCGCGGTCGGCACCGGCACCTCGAGGCCGGATTTGCGAACCCGTCCGGCGAGTTTGGCGATCAGCGAGAGTGCGGGCTGGGACGTCGGCACGCCCTCGGTCACCGACGTGCGCCGCTTCTCCTTCGCCTTGATCTGGTCCCAATTCTCCGCCACCTGCTCGGCGGTGGAGGCCTCGACATCGCCGAACACGTGCGGGTGCCGGCGGATCAGCTTGGCGACGATGCCGTCGGCGACGTCGTCCACCGAGAACGGATCGGCTTCGTGTTCTTCGGCGATGCGTGAGTGAAACATCACCTGGAGCAACACGTCGCCGAGTTCTTCGCGCAGCGCGTCCCGGCCCGGGCCGGGGGCCAGGGGATCGCCGTCCTCGATCGTCTCGACGGTTTCGTAGGCCTCTTCGAGCAGATACGGCACCAGCGAGGCATGGGTCTGCTCGGCGTCCCAGGGGCAGCCGCCGGGCGAGCGCAGCCGGTTCATGACGTCCACCAGGTCGAGCAGGTGCGCGCCGGGCAGATCATAGGAGCCCGGCAGGACTTCGAGGTCGGGCAGCGCCGCGGCGGCGGTGGCCACCAGACGGTTCCCCAGCGCCACGGCCAGTTCCTCGTCGTACTCCTCGTCCTCGGCGAGCCAGACGACCGTGCGGGCGGGCGTGGCGGCCTCCAGGAGGCGTTCGGCGGCCATCGCCGGGCTGTGGTCCGGCAGCGCCACCACGGCGCCGGTGGCCTGCTCGACGTAGGGGATGTGCGGGTGGTCGGCGTCGCCGGCGAAGACCACGTCCGCCGCCCGCAGCACCTCCCAGGCGGGCCAGGACAACAGGCCGAGGGCGACGCGCGGGGAGGTGGCGAGGAAGACGATGCGGCCGGCCGGCGGCGGGGCTTCGGTCATGGGGTAGATCGTAGGCGGGGTCGCGGGTCGAAGCCGCTGAGATCGGCTTCGAGGAGGGCGAAGGCGCGCTGGGCGACGGCGCCGAGCGTCTCGACCATCTCCGGGCCCTGAAGGCCTTCCAGCAGCAGTCGGCGGCCGGTGTAGTACACGACCCGGTAGACCCCGGCGATCTGCGCCGCGACCACGCGCGCCGGCAGTTCCTCGCCCGGCGTCGCCTGCGTCACCAGGACCTCGGCCAGCGCCTCCTCGCGCTGGTCGTGGATCTGCCGCTCGCGCGCGGTCAGGGCCGGGCTGGCCAGCACCAGGCGGGAGAAGTTCACGCCGAGGTGCCCGATGGTCGGGTCCCCGGCGGCCAGCCGCTCGGCGTGGTAGCGGCGGGCGGCGGCCAGTACCGGTTCGCCCTCGGGCCGCGCGGCGATCGCCTCGGGCAGCCCGTGGACGATGTGCTCCGCGCGGTCGAAGACCAGGTCCTCCTTGAGCGGGAAGTGGTTGGTGACCGTCATCTTGGCCACCCCCACGGCCGTGGCCACCTCGGCGATGGTCACGTTCTCGAAGCCGCGCTCGGCGAACATCGCGGTCGCGACGTTGGCGATCTCTTCGCGGGTCTGGCGCTTCTTGCGCTCGCGCAGCCCGTCGTGCTTGGTCTCCATGGCTCCATCTTAGGCTTGACCTAATGAATAGGTCCAGCCTAAAGTTATGTCGAGCCCAATGAGTTCGCCGGGGAGAGGACCCATCATGACCGCCATCACCGTCACCGCGGAGACCGCTATGAGCACGGCCGACGCCGAGAGCACCACCGCATCGGAAGCGCTCCGGACGCCGAACCCGCTGAAGCAGGCGCTGCTGCCGCTCGCCGTCGACATCGCCGTCCCGCTCGGCGCCTACTACGCCCTGCACGCCGGGCTCGGCATCGGCACCGCCGCCGCGCTGGCGTTCAGCAGCGTGGTGCCGGCGGCCCGCACGATCACGGCCGCGGTCACCAAGCGGGAGTTGAACGCCCTGGCCGCGCTGATGCTGACGGTGAACGTGGTGGCCATCGCCCTGACCTTCGTCTCCGGCGACCCGCGGCTGATGCTGGCCAAGGACTCGGCGGTGAGCAGCACCATCGCGCTGGGGATGCTGTGGTCGGCGCGGGGCGGCAAGCCGATGATGTCGGCCGGGCTGAAGCCGTTCGTCGTCAAGGGCGACGTCCGGCGGGCCGCGGCGTGGGACGCGCTGAAGGCCGAGAGCACCGCGTTCCGGGCCAAGGAGAACCTGTTCACCGTGATCTGGGGCACCTGGCTGCTGGCCGAGTGCGTCGCCCGGCTGGCCGGGGCGTTCCTGCTGCCGGTGTCCACGATGGCCTGGCTGGGCACCGTCGTGCTGATCGTGGCGATCGCCGGGGCCTGCGTCACCGGCGGCGCGGCGGTCGAACCGTTGGAGAAGCTGGTCCAGGCGCACGCCGCGGACCTCACCTCCGCCGAAGAGCGCTGATACGATATATCGCGTCCGACGCACCGCTGCGGACGCACCGGAACGCGCCCGGACACACCACAGACATGGCACCACGGGAGGGGTAGGCGTTATGCGCGGCAAGGGCATCAACTACGACACCGGTTTCTTCCCCGGCGGCAAGGACTCGCGGCCGGACTTCGACCCGGAGACCGCCCGCCGGGAGCTCCGGATCATCGCCGAGGAGCTGCACTGCACCGCGGTCCGGATCTCCGGGGCGTTGCCGGACCGGTTGGAAGCCGCCGCCCAGGCCGCCGCGGAAGCCGGTTTGGAGGTCTGGTTCGCGCCCTTCCCGTGCGAGGCCTCACGGGAGGAGCTGCTGGAGCTGCTGGCCGACTGCGCCCGCCGGGCCGAGCGGATCCGCGCCGCCGGGACCGAGATGGTGTTCGTGGCCGGCTGCGAGACCTCGCTGTTCTGCCCCGGCTACTTCGACGGCGACGACACCTACGCCCGGATCGAGACGCTGAGCGGCGGCGGGATGGCGCTGTGGAGCCGGCTCGGGGAGATCCTCGGCAAGTTCAACGGCTACCTGGCCGAGGCCGCCGCGGCGGTGCGGGAGCACTTCCACGGGAAGGTGACCTACGCGGCCGGGCCGTGGGAGTTCATCGACTGGACGCCGTTCGACTTCGTGTCCGTGGACGCCTACCGCGCGAAGGAGAACAAGGACAAGTTCGCGGAGGAGATCCGCGGACACTTCAAGCACGGCAAGCCGGTGGTGGCCACCGAGTTCGGCTGCACCACCTATGTCGGGGCCGGCGACCGCGGCGGCATGGGCTGGGCGATCCTGGACGCCTCGGTCGACCCGCCGGTGGTCAAGGAGGACCACGTCCGCAGCGAGGACGAGCAGAGCGCGTACTTCACCGAGCTCTACGACGTGTTCGAGGCGGCCGGGCTCGACTCGGCGTTCTGGTTCACGTTCGCCACGTTCCGGGCCGTGCACGTCCCGGACGACCCGCGGCGGGACCTGGACCTGGCCTCCTACGGCACCGTGACGATGACCGGCCCGGACACACCGGAGCTGAACTGGCGGCGCAAGAAGGTGTTCCACACGATCGCGGAGCGGTACGGGGCTTCTTGAGAGTCGTTTCGAGAGTCGTTTCGAGCGGAGAACAACGAGCGCGCTGTCCCGGTTCCGGGGGCAGCGCGCTCGGCGTCTGTGTATCTGTGTGTCTGTGTATGGAAGCTGAGGAGCCGAGCCTCAGTTGGTGCCCATGCCGTTGCTGGCGTCCTGCTGCTGCTGGGCGGCGGCGATCTGGGCCTTGGTCGGCCGGATCCACGAGGCCTGCGCGGCGACGACCTGAGCGGTGCTCGCGTCGAACTGGCCGTACCGCGGCGAGATCTTGACCTTGATCTCGCCGGCCGCCTTGACCAGCACCGGCTGGAGCGCGGACTGCAACGCGGGCACGTTGTTCTGGTCGTTCGGGTCCAGGTGCGCCTTGGCCGCCTGCTCGTTCACCACCGCGCGGATCAGCGCCTGCACGTGGGCGTAGATCGGGACGGTGCTCGGCGCCAGGCCGGAGGCGCTCTGCGACTCGGCGTCGGCCAGCGCCACCGCCTCATTGTCGCTGCCGGTGAACTGCTTGCCGCCGAGGGTGGCCCGGTCCTGCTCGACCAGCGCGCTCTGTTCCTTGGCGTCGTCGGCCGAGGTGACCTCAAGGCCTTCGTCGTCAGCCGCCCTCTGCCACAGCGCCTGCTCCACCAGCAGACTGATCTGGGCCTTGCCCAGCGCGGCGCGCTGGGCGTCGGTGACGTCGCCCTGCTGCAGGTTGTTCTTCTGGACCAGGGAGATGATCGAGGAGACCTGGTCCTGGACCGTGGCGTCGGTGGTGCGCTGGCCCTGCACCACGGCCGCGGCCCCGGCCTGCATCGGACCGCCGCAGGCGGAGGTGGCGAGAGCGACTGCCCCGCCGAGGACGACGACGGCGGCGAGACGGACGGGGCTAGCGTGGATCACGGTGCTGAACCTTCCTGGCGGACCTCAGACCAACTCAGATCGACACCGCATCGTAGCGGTCCGCCATGGTCTTTGTGGAGTGGATCACACCAAGATCGTCCCGAAGCCCCCGAACCCGCCGCACGACCCACGGCTGCGCGACCGCCATCGCGGCACACACCAAGGCGCTCACCGTCCACAGCGCCGCCGGCCCGGACACGCCGATCAACCAGGTCGCCACCAGCGGCGCCAGCAGAGTCGCGACACCCCAACTGCTCCCGTAGACGGCGAGGTAGCGGGCCGACGCCTCGGCCGGCGCCAACTCGCTGACGACGGCGAACGAGCGCCCCATGACGAGCAGATTGCCGAGACTGTAGAGCGCGGTCGGCAGGAGCAGAGTCGGGAGCGTGTGTGCCAGGGCGTAGCCGCCGAAGCCCGCGGCCATCAGCAGATAGCCGACAGCGAAGGTCGCGGCGTGCGAGAGCTCCGCGAGGCGGGTGCGCAGCACCGGGCGGGCCAGGACCAGGGTCGCGGTCGAGGCGGCCATGACCAGGCCCGCGTTCGCCGGGTTCAGGCCGACGGCGCCGAGGGAAAGCGGGAGCGCGGTCAGCATGAGCATGGAGACGAGGGCGAAGACCGTGCCCGAGGCGGTGACGAGGAGGAGGGCTCGGTCGCGCCACGGGGAGGCCGCGGGCGGCGAGACGATCGCCGGGCTTGTTGGACTTGCTGGGTTTGCCGAGGTTGTTGGACTTGCTGGACTTGTTGGGCTTGCCTGGCCTACCAAGCTCGCCGCACTTGTCGAGTTCGCCGAGGGTCGATCATCCCGCCGCGGCACCACATCCGGCGCCAGCACCAGCCACACGATCACCGCACAGGCCAGACCGGTCCCGGCGTCGACCACGAAGAGCCATCGCAGACTCCAGCGTCCGACCACATCGGCGATCACTCCGGCCGCCAGACTCCCGGCCGCCACGGCGGTGGTCAGCAATTCGAAGGCCGAGGCCCGCCCGGCCGGCGGCACCGCATCGGCGATCGTCGCCTGACTCGGCGGTTCGAAGAGCTCGAAGGCGAGCCCCATCAACAACGCGCACACCGTCGCCGCGATCAGCCCGGGCGCCGCCGCCAACCCCAACTGCGCCACGGCCAGGCCGACCAGCCCCGCGACGATCGTGCGCCGCCGCCCCCACCGATCCGCGAGCCGGCCGCCGGCCAGCCGACTGGGAATCGTCGCCAACCCGAACAGCGCCGACACCACCCCGGCCATCGCCAGACTCGCGCCGAAGCTCCGGTTCAGCAGCACGGTCAGGAACGCCAGCGAGAAGCCGCCGAGCTGGTTCACCGCGCGCGCCACGATCAGCGCCTTGACCTGTCTGGGCAGTGCTGATGTGGCGCTCACTGGGGTCCCCTGCCGCCGGCCTGGATTGCGAATGGTTCGCAGCTGCGAGTGATTCGCAGCTAAGCCAACCAGGGCCCACTGACACTCGGGCCGGTCCGTCACTCAGGCCCGTCAAACACTCAGACCGGTCAAACACTCAGACCGGTCAAACACTCAGGCCCGTCAAACACTCAGACCGGTCCGACACTCAGACCGGACCCGATCCGCCAACCCGGCTACCACAAGCGATCCGCCCGACCGCCGCCCTACATCTTCAAAACCGCATCCATCAGATCCCTGGCCCACCCCAACAACTCCTGATCCCGCAGCGGCTGCCCGCCCACCCTTGCCGTCATCGGCTTCGGCACCAGCATCGTCTCCGTCGCCGCCTTCACCAGCGTCTTCGGGTAAAGCCGCAGCAGCCGCATCTCCTGCGACTCGCGCAGCTTCACCGGGCCGAACTTCACGAAGTTGCCCTGCACCGCGACCTCCGTGAGCCCGACCGCGCGCGCGTCGATGCGGAACGCCGCGACCGCGAGAAGGTTCTCCACAGGCTGTGGAAAGCGGCCGTAGCGGTCGATGAACTCGTGGCGGACCTCGGCCAGTTCCTCGTGGCTGGTGGCGGCCGCGATGCGCTTGTACGCCTCCAGGCGCAGCCGCTCGCCCGGGATGTAGTCGTGCGGGAGATGGGCGTCGACCGGGAGGTCCACGCGGATCTCCACCTGCTCCTCGACCTCGCGTCCCTCGGCCTGTGCGCGGTACTCCTCCACCGCCTCGCCGACCATGCGGATGTACAGGTCGAAGCCGACGCCCTCGATGTGGCCGCTCTGTTCGCCGCCGAGCAGGTTGCCGGCGCCGCGGATCTCCAGGTCCTTCATCGCCACGTACATACCGGCGCCGAGGTCGGTGTGCTGGGCGATGGTGGCCAGGCGTTCGTGCGCGGTCTCGGTCAGCGGCTTCTCGGGCGGGTAGGTGAAGTACGAGTACGCGCGCTCGCGTCCGCGACCCACCCGGCCGCGCAGCTGGTGCAGCTGGGACAGGCCGAAGTTGTCGGCACGCTCGACGATCAGCGTGTTGGCGTTGGGGATGTCGATGCCGGACTCCACGATCGTGGTGCAGACCAGGACGTCGTACTCCTTGTTCCAGAAGTCGACGATCAGCCGCTCCAGCACGTGCTCGTTCATCTGTCCGTGCGCGATGGCGATCCGCGCCTCGGGTACCAGGACCCGAAGGCGGGAGGCCGCGCGGTCGATGGACTCCACCCGGTTGTGGATGTAGAACGCCTGGCCCTCGCGCAGCAGTTCGCGCCGGATCGCGGCCGAGATCTGCTTCTCCTCGTACGGCCCGACGAAGGTCAGCACCGGGTGCCGCTCCTCCGGCGGGGTCTGGATCGTCGACATCTCGCGGATGCCGGTGACCGCCATCTCCAGCGTGCGGGGGATCGGGGTGGCGGACATCGTGAGCACGTCCACGTTGGCCCGCGCCTGCTTCAGCTGTTCCTTGTGCTCGACGCCGAAGCGCTGCTCCTCGTCCACGATCACCAGGCCGAGGCGCTTGAACTTCACCGAGTTCGCCAACAGCCGGTGGGTGCCGATGACGATGTCGACCGAGCCGTCGGCGACCCCGCGCAGCACCTCCTCGGCCTCCTTGTCGGTCTGGAACCGGGACAGGCCCTTGAGGGTGACCGGGAACTGCGCGTAGCGCTCGGCGAACGTCGAGAAGTGCTGCTGCACCAGCAGCGTGGTCGGCACCAGGACCGCCACCTGCTTGCCGTCCTGCACCGCCTTGAACGCCGCGCGCACCGCGATCTCGGTCTTGCCGTAGCCGACGTCGCCGCAGATCAGCCGGTCCATCGGGACCGGCTTCTCCATGTCGCCCTTCACCTCGTCGATGCACGCCAGCTGGTCCGGCGTCTCGACGTACGGGAACGCGTCCTCCAGCTCCCGCTGCCACGGCGTGTCGGCCCCGAACGCGTGTCCGGGGGCGGCCATCCGGGCGCTGTAGAGCTTCACCAGGTCGCCGGCGATCTGCTTGACCGCCTTGCGGGCCCGGGACTTCGCCTTCTGCCAGTCCGCGCCGCCGAGCCGGTGCAGCGAGGGCGCCTCGCCGCCGACGTACTTGGTCACCTGGTCCAGCTGGTCGGTGGGGACGAACAGCCGGTCGCCGGGCTGGCCGCGCTTGGCCGCGGCGTACTCGATCACCAGGTACTCGCGGGTGGCGCCGGCCACGGTGCGCTGCGCCATCTCCACGTAGCGGCCCACGCCGTGCTGCTCGTGCACGACCGGGTCGCCGGCCTTGAGCTGGAGCGGGTCGATGACGTTGCGGCGCCGCGAGGGCATCCGCGTGTCCTTGGTGCTCCCGCGCTGCCCGGAGACGTCCTGCTCGGTGATCACCCAGAGCTTGAGCCCGGGGGCGATGAAGCCGTGCTCGACGCTGGCCGTGGCGACCGTGGCCAGCGCCGGCTCCGGGAGCGTGTCCAGCTCCGGGACGTACCGGGCGCCGATGTCAGCCCCCTTCAACACCTCGACCAGGCGCTCGGCCGAGCCGTGCCCCTCGGTCACCAGCACCACCCGCCAGCCCTCGGAGATCCGGGCCCGGACGTCGCCCAGCGCCCGGCCGACGTCGCCGCCGTACTGCTCGCCGTCGTTGATCGCGCTGACCTCGGTGCCGTCCTCCTCGGGCAACAGCTCCAGGTCCGGGGCGAACGGGGTCAGCGACCACCAGGGCAGTCCGAGGGTGATGGCGTGCTCACGGACCCCGGCCAGTTCCTTCAGCGAGGCCGCGCCCAGGTCGATCGGGCTCACGCCGCCGCCGGCGGTGGCGGCCCAGGAGGCGTCCAGGAACTCCGCGGAGGTCGCGGCCAGGTCGGCGGCCCGGGTCCGGACCCGCTCGGGGTCGCACAGCACGATCGGCGAGCCGGCCGGCAGCAGGTCGATCAGCAGCTCCATGTCCTCGGCCAGCACCGGCGCCAGCGACTCCATGCCCTCCACGGCGACGCCCTCGGACACCTTGCCGAGGATGTCGGCCAGTTCCGGGTGATCGGCCATCAGGGTGGCGGCCCGCTTGCGGACCTCGTCGGTGAGCAGCAGTTCGCGGCACGGCGGCGCCCACAGGCCGTGCTCGGCCACTTCCAGCGAACGCTGGTCGGCGACCTTGAAGTAGCGGATCTCCTCGATCTGGTCGCCCCAGAACTCCAGCCGCAGCGGGTGTTCCTCGGTCGGCGGGAAGACGTCGACGATGCCGCCGCGCACCGCGAACTCGCCGCGCTTGTCCACCAGGTCCGTCCGGGTGTAGGCGGCCGCGGCCAGCCGGTTCACCAGGTCGTCCAGCTCGATCTCGGCACCGGTCCGGGCGGCCACCGGGACCAGGTCGGCCAGCCCCTTCACCTGCGGCTGCAACACCGAGCGGATCGGCGCCACGACCACCTGCAGGGCCCCGGCGCCCTCGGTCCCGGCATCCGGATGGACCAGCCGGCGCAGCACGGCCAGCCGCCGGCCGACGGTGTCGCTGCGCGGGGACAGCCGCTCATGCGGCAGCGTCTCCCAGGACGGGAAGTCCACCACCGAGTCCGGGTCCAGCAGCCCGCGCAAGGCCGCCACCAGGTCCTCGGCCTCGCGGCCGGTGGCGGTCACGGCCAGCACCGGGCGGCCGGTGCGGCCCTGCGCCCGGGCCAGCGCGGCCAGCGCGAACGGCCGCACCGAGCGCGGCGCGGCCAGGTCGAAGGAGGTACGCCCGGCGGTCCCGGCCGCTTCCAGCAGCGCGGCGACCCCCTGGTCATCGGATACGGCGTCAAGAAGTCCGGACAGGCTCACAAGGGCCACCCTTCGCGCACGACGAACAGCCCGAAGCCATGGGTCGGCGTCGGGATATCCCTAGGGTACGCCCGGTGTCCGACGTCCCGGATTGGGGATCAATCCGGGCGAAGTTCACCCCGGCGGGGCCACCTGGTCAGGCGACATACCCGCCACCGGTGAAGAGCCGGTACCTTTCTACCGGACACAACAGGAGTGAAGAAGGCCGGAGCGAGACCTCACCATGGCACAGGCATCCGCACAGCGGCACGGCATACCGAACGGCCAGTTCGCCGGACGGATCATCGAGTTCAGCGACCCCGAACTCGACCGCAAGTTCCCGCACGGCATCTACCTGACCATGCACGGCTACCCGGAGTTCGCCGTCTACGCCCGGCATACGGTGCAGATCGCGGACCCGCCCTCCGGCCTGTCCGTGGACGAGATCCGGGTCACCGACGTCATCGCCGCCAACCTGCTGGCCGCCGGCTCCGGCGACCCGCTTTGGGAGGTCCGCTCGGACATCGCCACGCCGCAGGGCTGGACCTGGGCGCACGCCGCCGAGTCCCGGCTGCTGCACTGCGTGCCGATCGAGCTGCACGGCGCCTTCCGGCACCACGGCGGCATGGCCACGCTGAAGGCCGACCGCAACCGCTCCGGGCTGTTCACCGAGGGCATGCTGGAGCCGGTCGCCTTCGAGCGCAGCGGCTCGGTGCCCGAGGACGCGATGAAGCAGCTGGAGCAGCACCTGGGCTTCGGGCTGCCGCCGTCCTACCGGCGCTTCCTGGCCGGCACCGACGGCGGCCGGCCGATCAGCCCGGCGGTCAACCTGGCCGGCGGCCTGATCGCCGACCAGTGGCTGTTCGGGCTGCGCCGCGAGGACCCGCACCAGGACCTGGTGTACGCCAACCAGGCGCTGTACGACCGGTTCACCGAGGAGTTCCTGGGCATCGGCTACGTGCAGGGCGGCATGCTGGCGCTGAAGATCCGCGGCGCCGACGTCGGCTCGGTCTGGCTGTTCGACGACGACGACCCGCGCGACTCCGAGAGCCGGGACGCCGCCAGCGTGTGCGCCGAGCTGCTGAAGAAGATCGGCAACGACTTCGACGACTTCGCCCGGCACCTGGTCGCGCTGCCGCAGCAGATCGTCGACATCGCGCGCTCCGCGGTGGACTCCGGGCACGCCAAGTCGATCACCGACGTGGAGCACCTGGGCGCGGCGCTGCCGGAGGCCCTGAAGGCGCCGCGGCGCTGAGCCCGGCCCGCCGAACCGTGACCCGGGTCACAACAGACCGTGTCACAAGGGTCGGTGCGCTCCCGTCCTAGTGGTGTACCCAGCCCAGATCGACCAGGGAGCACACCATGGAAGCCCGCCTGAACACCTTCGGCACCCCGACCGGGGCCAAGTTCACCAAGTACCTGATCGCCGCGAGCCGCGTCCTGCACGAGGCCGACGTCCCGGTGCCGACCCTGCACCTGGTCGAGATCCGGGCCAGCCAGATCAACGGCTGCGCCTTCTGCCTGGACATGCACACCAAGGACGCCCTGGCCGCCGGCGAGAGCGCGGCCCGGCTGAACCTGGTCGCCGCCTGGCGGGAGGCCGCCTGCTTCACCGAGGCCGAGCGCGCCGCGCTGGAGCTGGCCGAGGCCGGCACCCGGCTGGCCGACGGCGCCGGGGTGGCCGACGTGGTGTGGGCGAACGCCGCCAAGCACTACGACGAGGACCAGCTGGCCACCCTGGTGGCGCAGATCGCACTGATCAACGCCTTCAACCGGGGCAACGTCATGGTCCGCAACCCGGCCGGCGACTACGTGCCCGGCCAGTTCGACTCGATCAAGTAGCGCCCCGCGGCGGCACCTGCGAACCAGTACACGAAATCAGTACCCGAACCAGTAACCGAACTAGTACCCGAACCAGTACCCGAGACCAGACCGCGAAGCAGCGCGCGAAACCCCCGTCGAGCCACGCAGCGCACCGGCCGCGCACCACGGTTGTCAGGCTTCTGGCACCCCCGGTCCACGCGCGAGCCCGGTGCGCTGCTTTTTGTTCTGTACGCCCGCACGCCACCCGAATGCGGCCTTTGGCGTGACCTGCCGATCTTCCTCCGCGTTGAGGGGCCAGTTCCCTATTCATGAAACGCGATGAGAGGAGTCGGCGATGCGCAAGTATCTGACCTTCGCCGCTGTGGCTTTGTCCTCCGGCGGAGCGATCTTCGCCGCGGCCGGCGCGGCCAGCGCGGCCACCACCAATGACGGCTTGCGGGCCGCGCCGTGGCTCGCGAGCAGCCCGCTGGCGATGCACGGTACGCCGTGGGCCGGCGACCAGGGCAGCGAGGGCCTGTGCGGGATGCAGCGCGACGCGGTCCACGTCGGAACCGTGGACAGCGACCTGGTGCAGAAGCTGTGCGCCGGTGAGACCACCGACGAGATGGCGCCGCCGCCCGGGCAGCCGGTTCTCGGCCCGCCGCCGGTCGGCTCGCCGATGCCGCCGCCGTGCACCGAGGTCTGCGTC
>NZ_JAAFZA010000152.1 GCF_015356865.1 Catenulispora pinisilvae | reverse complement strand
CCCACCACCCGCTCACCGCGCGCCACCGGCGAAGGCGCCACCCGCAGCACCGAAGCCGCCCAGCCCGGCAGCCACCAGTTCCACCGGCCCAGGACCCCGACCATCGCCGGGACCAGCAGGGAGCGCACGATCACGGCGTCCAGCAGGATGCCGGCGCCGAGGCCGGTGGCGAGGACCTTCACGTCCACCGTGGGGGTGGTCGACATCGACAGGAAGGACAGGAACAGGATCAGTGCCGCGCTCGTCACCAGGCGGCCGGTGCGGCCGATGCCGGTCACCACGGCGTGGTCGGTGGCGCCGGTGGCGTCGTACTCCTCGCGCATGCGGGTGAGGATGAAGACCTCGTAGTCCATCGACAGGCCGAACAGGAACGCGAAGACCATGATCGGCACCCACACCGTCACCGTGCCGGTAGCCGGGACGCCCCATAGCGCGTGGCTACCGTGGCCGTCCTGCCAGACCAGCACCATCACGCCGTAGGCCGCGCCGACCGAGAGCAGGTTGAACAGCACGGCCTTCACGGCCAGCACCACCGAGCGGAACGCGCGCGTCAGCAACACCAGCGTCAGCACCGCGATCAGCGCCAGCATCAACGGGAAGCTGCCGTAGACCGCGTGGATGAAGTCGTTCTGGGTCGGCCCCGATCCGCCGACGCCGAGCACGCCGGGCAGCGACCGCGCGCTGTCCTGTACCGCCGCGATCTCCGCGTTGCCGGCGGTCGTCGAGGGCTCGTGCACTGTCGCGACGTCCACGAGCGCCGTGCTTCCAGCATCCGCGCTTCCGGCATCGGGGCTTCCGGCATGGAACGAGGACCCGACGTAAGCGGTGTAGACGCCCGAAACGGCGGCCAGCCGCGCGGCAACAGCCGGGGCGGCGTCCGGCGTGGTCAGCACTTCGATCGGCGCCAGTACCCCGGACGGGATCCCGTTGTCCGTCAACTGAACAAGCGCGTCGTGGGCCGGGCCGTTCTGCGCGGCAGCCGCCGAGGGCGGCTCGCCCAGCCGCAGCGAAAGCAGCGGCAGCACCAGCGCTAGCAGCACGGCGACCCCGAGTACCGCAGCACTCTTACGATGCCGCAACACGAACCGGGCCCAGGCGCTCCACGGCCGACTGGCCTGTGCCTCCCGCCGCCAGCGCGGCCGGTCGATCCGGTTTCCGGCGGCGGCGAGCAGCACCGGGAGCAGTGTGACCGCGACGCCGATCGACACCAGGGGGATGAAGAAGCCGGCCAGGGCCATGTTGCGCATCAGCGGGACCGGGACGACGAGCACGGCCAGCAGGCTGAGCGCGACCGTCAGGCCGGAGAAGACGACGGCCCGGCCCGCGTGCCGCATCGCGTTCTCCACCGCCGCGTGGTTGTCGGCGCCGTTGTCGCGCTCCTCGCGCCAGCGCGTCACGACCAGCAGCGAGTAGTCGATGGCGACGCCGAGTCCGATCAACGCGACCAGGTACTCCACCAGCGTGCTCACCGACGTGATCCGAGTCAGGCCATTGATAAGCAGGAAGGTGCTCGGGATCGCCACGCCGGCCATCAGCAGCGGCAGGAACGCCAACAGGCTCCCGAACACGTAAGCCAGCACCGCCAGCGCGCCGACCGATCCGAGCAGGACCTCGACCAGCACGCTGTTGCCCTTGCTCGTCCCGTTGCCGGCGGCCAGCTGGTTGGATCCGGTCACGCCGTATCGCCAGCCGGCCGGGGTGACCGCGGCGGCCGCCGCCTTGATGTGGGGCGTGGCCGTGTCGCTGCCGAAGCCCTTCTCCGGCGGGGTGAACAGGAACGCGAAGGTGGTCCGGCCGTCGGCGCCGGTGAACTTGGCGTCACCGGTGGTCGCCGCGTCCGCCAGCCGAGTGCCCGGCACCGCGGCCGCCGCCGCGGCGAAGATCTGGTGCGCCTGAAGGGTTTCGGCGCTTGTTCCCACCCCTGGTGGCGCGGTCACGGTCAGGAGCGTCGGGAGCGTGTCGCCGCCGTTGTGATACAGAGTATTGATTCGCTGGTCGGCCACGTATCCGGGCTGGCCGGGTAGCGCGAAGTCGGTGGTCAGCCGGTTCGTGGTCGAGCCCATGGTGGCGAAGCCGGCGACGGCGATCGCCAGCCAGCACAGGACCACGAGCAGTTTGTGGCGCAGGACGAGCGTGGTGATGCCTCGCATCAGGACTCCTGGAGTCGGGTGTCGGGTCGGGCCTCGGGTCGGGCCTCAGATCGGGCCTTGGTGCGCCATCGGTTTCCGCTTCCGGAGTCTGGCCTCGGGCGAGAGCGGAATCGTCCGGCCGGAGAAGCGAATCCGGGGACCGCCGAGGCGGTAGCGGGCGTCGTCCACAAGATGTGCACCGCCGCCCGCGTACTGCTCCAGCAGTACGTCCCGCACCCTCCGCAAGCCGATGTCACGCCGACGACCAGCGTTTATGCTGCGCCCGTGGCCATGCTTGTTTACGCGACTCTGCAACGACGGCGGTTCCCGCTGCTCGCCGACCTGATGTACACGGTGGTGCTGCTCGGGCTCACCGTCATCGGTTCGGTCGCCGAGTCACACCCCAACCGCGCCAGCGACCACATCCGCGCCTCGGCTGTCGCCCCGTGGCCCGCCTACTTCCTGGTCGCCGCCGGCTCCATCGCGTTGTTCTGGCGGCACCGCGCACCGGTCGCCACGTTGGCCGTGGCGCTCGGCAGCACACTGGTGTACACCGCTTTCGGCTACGAGAACGGCGCCTCGTTGCTCAACCCGATGTGTGCGCTCTACACGGTCTGCGCCACCGCGCGCCAGCCGAACGCGCCCGGCGGAATCGGCTCGGTCCGCCGCGCGACGGCCGCGGCCGGCATCACCTTCGCGACCCTGGCCGCCATGACCGCCGCGCGCGATCCCTTCGGCGCGCTGAACGGCTCGTTCTACATACTCCCCGGCGAGGCGGCCGCCGCGCTGTTCGCCGGCCTGGCGGTCGCGAATCAGCGTGCGTATATCGACGCGATCCAGCAGCGGGCCGAGGACGCCGAGCGCAGCCGGGAGGAGGAGGCGCGCAGCCGGGTGGACGCGGAGCGGCTGCGGATCGCGCGGGAACTGCACGACGTGGTCGCGCACACCATGTCCACGATCAACCTTCAGGCCGGCGTGGCCCTGCACGTCTCCCGCGATCTGCCCGAACCGGTCGCCACCTCGCTCGGCACGATCCGCGACGCGAGCAAGAACGGGCTGCGGGAACTGCGCGCGATCCTGGCCGTATTGCGGCAGGCCGACGAGGACGCGGCCGAACCGACCGCTCCCACGCCCGACCTGGCAGGCCTGCCCGCGCTGCTCGACACGGTGCGATCGTCAGGCCTACCTGTCAGCGTCGAGATCAGCGGGGAGCGGCGGCGGCTGTCGGCGGCGGTGGAACTGGCGGCGTACCGGATCGTGCAAGAGTCGCTGACGAACACGCTGCGCCACGCCGGACCGGCTCGCGCGATGGTGCGGATCGGTTATGGGGGTGAGGCTTTGGACGTCCAGGTCACTGATGACGGTGCCGGGCCCGGCGCGGGCGAGGCAGACAATGACTCGACCCACAATCACGGAAGCGGCCACGGCCTGATCGGGATGCGCGAGCGAGCCCTCGCCACCGGCGGCACGTTGCTGGCGCAACGCGGGCCGAACGGAGGATTCGTGGTGAAGGCGCGACTGCCACTCGGCGACCGGCTTCCCGCTGACGACGACCCTTCGAGGGACGAGACAGGCCATGCGTCGGAGAGCGCGCCGGAGAACAACAAGGAGCACGCATGATCCGCATATTGCTGGCCGACGACCAACCGCTGATCCGCGTCGGCCTGCGGATGCTGATCGACTCCGCCGAGGACATGGAGGTCGCGGCCGAAGCCACCAACGGCGGCGAAGCGGTCCGGATGGCCGCCGAAACGCGCGCGGACGTGGTGCTGATGGACATCCGCATGCCCGGCGTCGACGGCCTGGAGGCGACCCGCCGGATCAGCGCCGACGAGGACCTGGCCGGCATCAAGGTCCTGATCCTCACGACGTTCGAAGCGGACGAGTACGTCTACGAGGCGCTTCGCGCGGGCGCGTCCGGCTTCCTCCTCAAGGACACCGACCCCGGCGAACTCCTCCAGGCGGTACGCGTCGTGGCCCGCGGCGACGCGCTACTGTCGCCCAGCGTGACGCGCCGCCTGATCGCCGACGTGGTCAGCCGCCCCCGCACCCGCCCGATCCGAGCCGACGACCCCCTCGCCGCCATCACCCAGCGCGAGCGCGAAGTACTGACGCTGGTCGGCACGGGCCTGTCGAACGACGAGATCGCCGGCGCGCTGCACCTGTCACCGCTGACGGCTAAGACACATGTCAGCCGGTTGCTGACGAAGCTGGGGGCTCGGGATCGGGCGCAGTTGGTGGTTACGGCTTACGAAACGGGGTTGGTGGTGCCGGGGGTGGGTGGGGCTTGAGGGTTTCCGGCGGATCTCAGTCCCCGAAGACCAGTCGCCGGAACCCGTTGCGCACCGTCGTTATCGGCCCGCGATCACGGCTGTAGTACAGCTTGTTCGTCAGCAGCACCGCCCAGCGGTCGCGCACTGGCGACACCCACATAGCGGTGCCCGTGAATCCGTAGTGCGTCCAGACGTCTTCGGCAGTCGACATGCCGGGGACGGTGTGCCAGAACAGGCCGCGTTCGGGCTGTAGATCGCCGGTGTGGAGGCGCAGCGATTCGCGGATCCAGCGTCGGCCGAAGGCGGGGCCGGTGCCAACGCCGGTGCCAACGCCAGCACCAACACCAACACCAACACCGGCTCCGGCTCCGGCTCCGGCCTCGGGATTGAGCATGTACTGAAGGAATCTGCCCAGATCGACAGCGTTCGAGAAGACCCCGGAGATCCCGCAAACGCCGAGCAGCCGACCCGAATAGTCGTGCACGGAGCCGCGAACGTGCGTGCCCGTCTCCTCGTCGAACTCAGTCGGTGCGCACTGCTCGGCCAGCGAAGCCGACAGCGGTCCGTAGCGCGTGGCCGACATCCCCAGCGGCTCCCAGGCCACATCACGTGCCACCGCGTCCAGCCGCCGATCCATCAGCTGCTCCACCAGAAAGCCCAGGATCAGCGCCGAGCGGTCGGTGTACTCGACCGCCTCGCCCGCCGGTCTGTGCATCGCCTCGCGGAGCACGCCGAGTCGCACCGCCTCGGGGTCGGTGCCGTAGGAGGCCCGGAGGTTGGCGCGGAGCGGGACTCCGGAGGTGTGGGTGAGGAACTGGCGGATCGTGACGGTGCCCAGGGGGAAGCCGAGCGCGTCCGGGAGGTGTTTGGCGAGGGGGTCGTCAAGGTCGATGCGGTCGGCTTCCCAGAGCGCGCCGACGGCGGCCCAGACCGCGATTATCTTGGTGAGGCTGGCGAGGTCGAACAGGCTGTCCGGCCGCATCGGCCGGGAGGCGTCGCCCGGGTCCAGCAGTCCTGCCGCGCCGTGTGCCGTCAGGCCGTCGGGGCCGCCGACGGCCCAGACCGCGCCGGGGAAGACCCGCCGTTCGACGCCGCCTTCGACCAGAGCGTCGATCTGGGAGGCGAGACCGGTGAGGTTGGCGGGGTTGGCGGGGCTGGTGGAGCCGTCCATCGAGTCTCGCTTCCGTTCGGGGTGACATCCGAGCCTAACCGAGCGGCCGTATGTCTCCCGTCGCCGTGCGCCCGTCGCGCACCCCGCCCGGTGCCCAGGGCCCGGCGCCCGATGCGCGGCCACGCGCCTATCAGGCTATTTACCAGACACCATGTTCCCCAGGAACGGAACACCGAGTTGCCGCTGCACCACGGCCAGATGATGCGCCGGCAAGTTCTGCCCCATCAGCTTCTTCATCCCCGCCAGCGTGCCGTCCGCCGCGGCCACATCCCCGATCCCGGAACGGAATGCGGCGGCGTCCCAAGGCGTCCCGGCCGCCACGCTGCTCGCGGCGACGATCGCGTCCAGGTCGAAGCCGGTCGGCGCGGCGGTGATGCCGAGTCGGGCCGTGAGCCGGTCCCCGACGATCACCCCGGCCAGGTAGCTCCGGGCGGCGGCCTCGCTGCGCAGCGGCCGCGGATCGGCGCCGTGGACCCACGCGTCGACGACGTTCAGCATCAGCCGTCCGGCCAGGTGGCTGGGGCGCTCGGACGAACCCAGATCCCCGAGGTCCCACTGGTTGACCGACGCCGTCACCGCGATCCGTCGCTCCGGCCAGATCCGCGAGACCTGGTTCCAGCCCCACATGTACTCGCCGCCGTGGCCGATGTGGTAATTCGGGCTGCCGTACTGGAAGACGTTCCAGACGTAGCCGATCGTGTTGTCCGGATCGGGGCCACGGCCGGCCTGCGGACTGACCATCGCCTCGGCCGTGGCGTTCGTCAGGATCCTGACGTCGCCCAAGCGGCCGCCACCGGCGATCGCCAGCAGGAAGCGCGCGTGGTCCGACGGCGTGGTCAGCGCCCCACCCGCCGGATAGAGGCCGGCGTGGATCTGCGGCAGCCGGAACTGGAAGCCGTCGAGCGTGGCATAGCCGGTGGAACGGCGGTCGAGCAGATCGGCCGGGACGTGATCAGGGTGCTGAGCCGGCGGGAAGCAGGTCGAGGCCATACCCAACGGCGCGAAGAGATTCCCTTGCAGCCACTCGGAAAACGAGACGCCGTCCGGGTTGAGACGCTCGACCAGATACCCGATCAGACCGATACCGACGTTGCTGTACTGGTAGTGCGCTCCAACCGGCGTGACCCACAGTGGCAGAACACTGCCTCCGTAGGCGTCGGTCCGCCCCTCGGCGAGGATCTTCTGGAGCAGGCCCCCCAACGCGATCGGCGGCATCCGGTCGGAGAAGGCGAAGTCCGATCCCAGACCACTGCGATGGGTCAGCAGATCCCGCAGCGTTATCTCACGCCCGCCGTGCGGGTTGGTGACGCGCAGGCCGCCCAGGTGATCGTTGATCGGGTCGTCGAGCCCGATGAGACCGCGGTCGAGGAGTTGCAGGACCGCGGTCGCGGTGTACGGCTTGGCGTCGGAGCCGGTGGGGCCGACCGTCTCGGGCGTCATCGGGCGGCCGGTGGCCAGGTCGGCGTGGCCGTAGCCCTTCGCCCAGACGACCCGGTCGTCGATGCCGAGCGCGATGTTCATGCCCGGGGCCTTGGCCAGGGCGAGGATCTCCGGGACCAGGACGTCGAGGGCTTCGGTCAGGTGGGTCGGGTTCATGCGTCAAGGATTAGTTGTCACGCTTGGCGATGTCAAGAACCAGGTTGACGCATCGCAAGTCGTCAAGACGCTGATTGACTGCCAGAATGGCCCCGTGCCCGAACTGCCCGACCTCCCCGCCCTGATCGCCGACCTGGACGCCCGCACCGCCGACCGCGGCGACCTGGACCGCCTCGAAGCCGCCGAGGAGATCGCGGACGAGCTCACGGCGCTGGGCGCGCGCCTGGTCGGCTACTACGTCGAGCAGGCCCGCACCCGCGGGAACTCGTGGACCGACATCGGCGGCCACCTGGGCATCAGCCGGCAGGCGGCGCAACAGCGCTACACCCCGGCGCGCTTCCAGCTGACGCTCGGCGACCTCATCAGCACCGGTGCCCTCAGCCGCCTCACCGACCGCACCCGCACCACGCTCGTCCGGGCCGAAGAGCACGCCAAGCGGCTCGGTGGTGCGACCGTGGAACCCCGGCACGTGCTGCTCGCGATGCTGGACGACGGCGACACGCTGGCCGTGCAGGCGCTCGCACGGTTGGACGTGGACGTCGCCGGCCTGCGCGCGGTGCTGGACACCGCGGACGCAGTGGACGCGCCGAACAACGCCGTAGGCTCGCGCGATGCCGCGCCGCACGTCGCAGCACCGAACTTCGCAGCACCGCACGCCACAGCGCCACCCCTCGGCACCCCGGCCCGCCGCCTCCTCGAAGCGGCGCTCGCCCAAGCCCTCAAGCTGAACCACAACTACATCGGCACCGAGCACCTCCTCCTGGCCCTGGCCTCCGTCCACACCGACCCCACCGCACAACTCCTGGCAGACCGCGGCGCCGGCTACGACCGCGTCCGCGAGGCAGTCCACGCCGTGATCGACGAGTACCTCCGGACCCGCTGAGAAACTTTCTCGCCCCCGGCGACAACCGAACCCGTCCCGCCTTCCGTGGATTGGCTGTCAGAACAGTCCGGAAGCTCGGGCACGATCAGGGGATGAGGGGCGGATCGGATGCGCGGACCCGATGAGAGGGAGTTCGGCGAGCTGGTCGCCGGGCGCTCCCACGCGCTCAGGCGCACGGCGTTCCTGATGTGCGGTGACTGGCACCAAGCCGAGGATCTGGTGCAGATCGCCTTCATCAAGCTCTACCGCGCCTGGGGCCGGGTCAACCGCCATGACGACCTGGACGCCTACCTTCGCAAGACCCTGCTCAACGCCTGCATCGACGAGGGGCGCCGGCCGTGGCGGCGCCGGGAACTGCCGACCTCGGCCCCGCCGGACCATCCGGACCACTCCGCCGTCCTGGTGCACGACCGCGACCTGCTGGTCAGTGGTCTGCGACAGATCGCACCTGGTCAGCGGGCGGTCCTGGTCCTGCGGTTCTGGGAGGACCTGAGCGTCGAGGAGACGGCCCGGGTCCTCGGGTGCTCGACCGGCACGGTGAAGAGCCAGACGGCGCGCGGGTTGGTGGCGCTGCGCGCGGTGGTCGGCGAGCTCGCGCCCGGCGTGCGGACGGTCGGCGCTCGGGCGGTAGACACCCGGACGCCCGGCGCCCGGACGCCCGGTGCCTGGACGCCGGACACCCGGATGCCCGGCGACGTCTCAGTCTTGAAGGGGAACTCATGAACACCGACCAAGAATGGGCCCGTGAACTGTTCGAGCGTTCACGGCAGGGCGAGGAGCCGGTCTGGGTCGCCGACCACACCGAGATGATGCGGACCGGGCAGCGCAAGAACCGTGCCAGGGCCCTGACGGCGTCCGGGAGCGTGGTGGTCACGGCCGCGGTGGTGGCGGCGGTCGGGATCGGCGTGTCCGGCGGGGTGGATCAGAGGACGCACGTTCCCGGGCCCGGCCAAGGGACCGGGCCCGCGAAGCCGTCCAACACTGCCGCGGCCGTGGTCATGGATCCGTCCGACGTTCTCACCTACACGGCCTTCAACGGCTTCTCCACCAAAGACGACAAGAGCCAGGACCACGATTTCTTCCACAAGTACTACATCGCCGTCCCGAACACGACGGCCCGCGACACCGCGCAGCTGCTGAGCAAGCTGGACCCGACGCTCACGCACATCGCGAAGGCCACACCGCGGACGACACCCGGCAGCGCCCGACTGGTCTCCGACGACGACCTGATGGCGAAGGACATGGCCGCCTTGCAGGCCGGCGTCGTGTGGACGGACGACGCGAGCTCGGCGGACTCGTTGCGGTCGCCCCAGGCGACGGCTCCGATGGGCATGCTGAACATGTCGTTCGTGGATTCCGCCGACGAGGCACCGGACCCGGCCGATGTCTGCGCGACGGTGGTCTCCCCCGGCTCCATGCTGGATCCGGTACACGCCGGCGGCGACGGCTGGACGGACGCGGCGGAGTTCAGTCCCTGCGCCAAGAAGACGTTGCCAGACGGTTCCGTCCTGCTGAGTAGGACCAAGTCCTACGGCTCCTTCGTCGCGGTCTCCGTGGTCCGGCAGTTCCCCGGCGACGGCGGCGCGATGGGGGTCGAGTGGGAGAACTTCGCTCCGTCGGATATCACCATGGTGTCGGGGCCGGACCCGAAGCGCGCGCTGAAGCCGAACCCGCTCACCCTCGACAAGCTGCTGGCCGCGATGTCCGACCCCGGCCTGGCGGCACCGCTGACGGCGGTGCCGGTCCCCCCGCCGCCGGCGACCCTGCTCCAGGCGTCCGACTTCGGCCCGGGCTGGACGTTCGACCCGGCGGCGTCGCACAGCAAGACAGGCGACCTCGTCGTGGACAACGGCTGCGTCGGCGAGCAGAACCCGGTGGCCAGCCCTCAGACCACCTACGGCTTCGTTGGGAAGACGCCCAGCGGGATCAGCGTCACGGCGAGTGCCGGGGTGGACGTCATGGCGTCCGGCACCGGCGCGAAGTGGATGGGCGACCTGCGTCAGCATGGGAGCGGGGGGTGTGACGTGGACGGGCTGCCCTACAGCAAGGACACGATGTCGCCGCTGCCTGCTGGGACCGGGGACGACGCGTTCGTTGAGAACTGGTACGGGCAGGGGAACGAGACGTTCTTCGTCCGCTTCGGTGATCAGGTCCTGCGGGTGGATGTGAAGACTGCGGACCAGAAGATGCCCGCCTTCACGCAGGCGGACAAGGACTGGTTCGCTGGGCTCGCCGCCAAGGCCGCCGCGAGGCACGACGGCAAGGGCTGAGGACGAAGCCCGCCGACGCCGAAGTCTGGGCCGACACCGACACCGACACCGGCACCCGTCGCCGACACCGACACTCGTCGCTGACGCCGCCAGGCATTCACCGATTACGCCACATTCGCCATGGATTATCGCGGCTGCTCCCCGGGAAAGCTCTCGCGGGGAGCAGCCGCAGTTCTGTTGGCTGTCGGTGGCCGCCGGTATACAAGAACCCGCACGTCTTGCGGCGTATGTGGAAGGCGACGGTGGGGCGATGCCGGGAATGGACATGAGCTCCGGCGGCGGGTCGGCGGTGCCGGTGCTGGCCGAACTCGCCCTGTTCTGGACGGCGACCCTGGTGCACGTGTTGCGCCTACTGTCCCCGACCCGGCTGCCCGACACCGACCGACCAACTGACGCTGGACACGCGCTCATGGGCGCGGGCATGACGCTCATGGTGTTCCCCGGTGTCTCCACCACGACATTGCACGTGGCCGCCGTGGCCTACGCCGCCATGGCAGTGCTCTACATCGCACGCGCCACGCTCCGCCGAAGCCCGGCCCAGCACCGCGGCCAACACGCGGCCATCGGCGCCGGCCAAGCGGCGATGGCCTACATGCTCGCCGCGCCCACACACCCGCCGGCGTGGGTGCCGCTCAGCGTCGCCGCGGTGCTGGCGGGGTGTGCGGTGGTGCATGGGCGGCGGCTGGTTGATGCGCGGCATGGGCATGGTGCAGTAAGCGTGGGTAGTGCTGGCGTGGGCGGCATGGATAGCCTGGCCAGCGCGCCCCGGATGCTCGTCATCGTTCCGCATATCGGAGCGCTGGTGATGACCCTGGTGATGGCGGTGATGGTCGGGAACGTCTGAGTTCTCAGGTTCTCAGCGGATGGTGACCGGCACGACCACCGTCGTCTCGTCGATGTCGTCGGTCCGCACAGTCACCGACAACTTCCACGCGCCCGCCAACGGAATCGTGGTCCCTCCGTAGTAGTGCGACGTCCCGGCCCCGCTCAGCGTCACCGGCAGCGGGCCGAGTTGCCGGTCCGGCAACGTCAGGCTCGCGGTCAGCTGCGGGACCGACTCCGGGTCCCCGGATGGTGAGACGACCTCGATGTGCACGGTGTCGTTGCCGGTCTTCGCGGGGCCGACGAACACCTGCACGCTGCCCTTGCCGTTGGGGCCGCCGGTGTCGAAGGCGACGGTCGTCGATACCGGGGCCGCGAAGGCGGTGCGGGCGGGCGGTGCGTTCACCAGCATCGCCGTGACGCCTAGGACTCCGGTGGCGAGCGCCACTTCCAGGCCGGTCGAGCGGCGTAGTTGGCGGATGGCGATGGCGTCCGGCGTCACGGCCGCCGCGCGCGCCGCGCTGCCGCTTCTGTTCCCACTGGCCTTGGTGCTGCTCCCGCTACCGGTTCTGCTCCCGATGCCAGTGCCGCTCTTGTTGCTGCTCCCGCTGCCAGCGGTGCCGCCGTTTTGCCGCGACTGCCCAGTGGCCGAGCCGCTCAGGTAGTGCGCGATCCACACCCGGGCCAGGTAACCCAGCGCGATCAGCAGCCCGACGCCGAGCAGCTTGACCAGCAGCAGCCGGCCGTAGACCGTGCCGGTCAGCGCCCCGAGCGTTCCGACCTGCCGCCATGCCTGATACGTCCCCGTCGCCACCAGGGCACCGATGCAGCACGCCGCGATGGTCGAGAACCGCCGCACCGCCCGCGCCAGCACCGGCACGTCGGCGCCCGCCGGGCGCAGCAATGCCGCGACCACCACGGTCAGTCCGCCGAGCCAGGTTCCCATCGCCATCACGTGCACGATGTCGAGGGGCAGCGCCAGCGGCACCTGCGAACCGACCCCGGCGTGGTCGGCGGCGGCCCATGTCGCGGCCATCCCGATCGCCAGTGCCGCCCCGGCCGTGGTGGCCGCGATGCGCAGGTTGACGGAGGCCCTTTCCACCTTGGGCAGCACCAGCCCCAGGCCGACGCCGTACAGCCCGAGCAGCATCAGCCGTACCGCCAAGGCCGTGCCGAGCCTGGTGCCGAGGGTGGTGTGCAGGACCGTGGTGTCGAAGACGCGGTCCAGTCCGAACCCGCCGTCATAAGGACCCTGCAACCCCAGTACGGCGAGCGTCGCGGCCACCAGGGCGGCCCAACCGGCGGCGATCATCGCGCGGACCCGGCGCGAAGCGCCTCCGGGTGGCCAGCAATAGAGCAGGAACCCGGTCGCGCCGACTATCAAGGCGAAGCCGCCGTATGCCACGCCGCGTGCGATCCCGTACAGGACGCCGACCGTCTTGCTCCCGCCGGCGTTCAGTGTGTCCTGGGAGACCGAGGTCGCCGAGGAGGAGCCGACGCTGAACGTGAACGCCCCCGACACCGGGTGCGAGTCCGCCGAGATCACGTGCCAGGCCACGGTGTAGGTGCCGTGCCCCAAGCCCGAGGCCAGGGCGACCTCCACGGTGTCCGAATGCCCGGTCGGGTGCGACGGGCTGCCCTCGTCCACGCGGCTCCCGGTCGGGGAGAACACCCGCAGCGCGCCGAACTGCATCTGGACCGGCTCGTCGAAGCGGACCGAGACCACGGTCGGCGCGGTCGCGACAACCTGGCCGTCGCTGGGGGACGTCGAGACCACGGTCGCGTGCGCGGAGGCTGACGGGGCGACGGAAATCAGCACCGTCACGACCAAGGCCGCCAGAAACGCCAGGCGGCGTACCGCGGCTCTCGGCCTGAGGCCGGGCGCGAACCCGGCCTCAGGCGATCGATGCACCAGGCTCATTCCGGAGTCCCGGTCCCGGCTCCCTTACGCCGAGCCGCTGTGATTCCGAAGGCACCGGCCGCGAGCCCCAGCACGCCGATCACGATCCCGGCGATGCCCAGCCCGCGCGCGGTCGAGTCGCTGGTCTTGGCCGAGGCGGTGGCCCCGGACGAGGCCCCAAACGAGGACGGCGCCGAGGCCGTCACCGAGGCCGTCGCCGTCACCTGCGAGCTGGGCGCCGAAGGCGAAGCCCCGTCAGGTGCCGCGGCGGTCAGCGTCAGCACCGGTGCCGGGTGATCCGGCTCCGGCTGGCCCGGCTGCTGAACGTCGATCCAACGCACGACATCCCCGTTGGAGTACGTCTGCAACGCCTTGAACGTCAGGCTGTCCGCGTTGTCCGGCAGGCTCCCGAGCATCACCCGGAACCCCTGGTACTGCCCGGGCGGGAGCTGCCCGCCGCTCCAAGTGATGCGCTGCACGACCTGGGTGACCGTGCCGTCGTCGGTCTTGATCGGGGTGGCGAGGGTGACGTTGTCCACCTTCACCGTCCAGCCCGGCGTCGGCTCGGGCAGCACGCCGGTGATCGGCTTGTCGGTCGGGAAGTCGACCTCCAGCTGTGTGGTGTCGGCCTGGGCCTCCTCGTTGGGGACCCGGAAGGTCAGCTCGACGTCGCTACCGCCCTTGGCGGTGGTGTTGGGGCCGATGGTGACGTGCGCGGAGGCCGGTCCGGCCAGCGCCAGCACGACGAGCACGGCCCCGAACACGGCCGAACTGCGAGAAAGCACGGAGCTCCGAGAAAGCATCGAACCTCGAAAACTCATCGAACCCCGAGAACGCATGGACATGCTGAGATCTCCACTGTGGGTGAGGGAAAAGCGAAATCGGCGAAGCCGCCATGGCGCTCGCACGCATGCGGGCGCTCGTGATCCGTTACCGAACCGCGGCTGCCGGTGGCCCTCTCCTGATCACGGTGAACAGCAGGACGCGCGCCGCCGCCGGTCGGCGGATTCCGACGCCGACCACGCAGCGGGCCGGCCCCGCCGACTCGATCGGCCGCACACCCGCGGCCCACTCCGCCACCATCCGCCACGAAGCACCGAGCACCGCTCGGGCCGCCCCGGCCCGCTGAACCACAGCGAACAGCGCGGCCTCACCGCGTCGCAGCCACCAGGCGGTCACCAGGGCGGCCAGCACGTGGGCGATCGTCATGCCGGTCGTCGTGCCCAGGAACGATGAGCTCGACCCGCCGACCATGCCCGGCATACCACCCATATTGGGCATGCCTGCCATACCGGGCATAGGCATCGACGTCGCCCCGATGGGACCGCTCGGCGCGCTCGGAGTGCTCGATAGGCTCTGAACGCTCAACGCACTCTGCGCCTGTGCGGCCTGTGCGGCCTGGAACAGCAGGTGCAGACCGATCTGCGAACCGCCGACCAGCAGCCCGATCGTCGCCAGCCCGCGCTCGCCGAGCGCCGCGGCGATCCGGGCGAAACAGAACACCGCTGCGGCGCCGAGCGCGATCGCCGTGACCGGAATGTCCGAAACCGACATCAATCGGTGCGCGGCCACCGCCAGCAAAGTGCAGACCGCTGCGAACACAGCGGCCCGGGAATTCGGGGCGACACTCCGCGGCTCCATGGCGGACACATCATCGCATCGCGCCGCCGTTCCGTCGCCACCGCCCCGCCCGGCTCCAGCCGAACCAGTCTGCCGCCGGGACGATGCCCCGCTATGACTCGGGGCGATGCCCCGCTACGACTGCCGCTACATAGGCCACTATGACGGCCGCGCCAGCACCATGACGGCCACGCCGGGCTCGGGGCAGCACCGCCCGCAGAGATCACCGCCCGGTGTGCGAGCATTGCCTCAGCCGTCCCACCGACGGCTGGTATCCGCCGCTTCCAGGTGACGGAGTACTCACCGACAGGTCACCAGCAGCCATGAGGAGCGCGCCATGGGCGACGGGATGAGCGGCCCCGGCTGGATGCCCGAGGTCCCGGCCACGCTGGGGCGGCTGTTGGCCTGGCACCCGCAGCCGATCCCGGTCGAGCCGGTCACCTGCCTGCTGGTCGCGCTGCTCTACGCGTTCGGGGTGTGGCGGCTGCACCGGCGCGGCGACCGCTGGCCCATCGGCCGCACAGTCGCGTTCCTGGCCGGCATCGCCACCATCGTCGAGGTCACCGCGACCGGCGTCGGCGGCTACGGGATGCAGCTGATGAGCGTCCACATGGTCCAGCACATGGTGCTGTCCATGGTGAGCCCGGTCCTGCTGCTGCTCGGCGCGCCGATCACGCTGGCCCTGCGCGCCCTGCCGGCCGCGCCGCACGGCCGCCTCGGCGCGCGCGAGGTCCTGGTCCACGTCCTGCACTCGCGCTTCGCGAAGGTCATCACCGCGCCGTGGTTCACGCTGCCGGTGTTCGTCGCCAGCTTGTACGGGCTGTACTTCACCTCGCTGTTCACCACGCTCATGAGCAACTGGTGGACCCACGACCTGATGCTCCTGCACTTCCTGGCGGTCGGCCTGCTGTTCTTCTACCCGATCCTCGGCGTCGACCCGGGCCCGCGCCGCGCCAACCCGGTGCTGGGCATCCTGGAACTGTTCGGCGGCATGCCGTTCCACGCGTTCTTCGGCATCGCGGTGATGATGGAGAGCTCCCTGACCACCACGGTGTTCACCCACCACCCCAGCACCTGGCCGGGCAGCGCGATCTCCGACGAGCACGCGGCCGGCGCGATCGCGTGGGCGTTCTCGGAGATTCCGAGCGTCCTGGTGCTGCTGGTGCTGTTCATGCAGTGGCGGAAGGCGGACACCCGGGACGCTGTCCGGCAGGACCGGGCCGCCGATCGCGACAACGACGCCGAGCTGACGGCTTACAACCAGTACCTGGCCGGGCTGAACCAGGGCGGCGGCTGAGCGCAAGCTCGCAGATCAACGTGCGAAAGCTCGCAGATCAACGTATCCCGCGAAGCCCAATGGTTCGCGGGATACGTGACAACAAGCAGTAGCCTGCTGGCTCCCCTCAGGAAGCCGGCACCACCTGCTCCGGCGCCAACGAGTTCCCGGCCGCGATCGAGCCGCAGTCCGAAGGCGCCGTCTTGCCCGCGAACCGGTCGTTCAGCCAGCCCAGCGCCAGCGGGGCCCAGGCCGCCGCCGTGCCGACGTGGCTCAGCAGGTCGAACTGGTCGAACTTGATCGACCCGTCGCCGGTGGCGCAGTACTGCCGGGCCAGCGCACGGACGTCTCCGGCCACCATCACCCCGTCGCCGGTGCCGATGCCCGGCGGGCTCGAGAACGTCCCTTCCAGCACGCCGCCGTCGCCCTGCGCGATGTAGCCGGGGATGGTCGGGGTGCCGACCGAGCCGAGGTTGATCTTGTTGACCGCGTTCACGAACTCCGGCACCGAGTCCGGGTCGGCGTACTGCGGCTTGGCCATCTTCTGCCAGGTCAGCCCGGGGTACTCGCCCAGCGCGTTGACGATCGAGCCCTGTTGTAGCTGGTTGTAGACCTGCATGCCGTAGGGGGTCAGGTACTTGCTGAAGTCGATCCCGTACGAGCGCGCGACGCCGATGATCGCCATCGGGATGACGCCGGACCACACCAGGGATCCGTTCACGTACTTCAGGTTGTGCGCCGGGTCCACCAACAGGCCGCCGTCGGCGAAGCCCACCAGGTTGTGGTTGACGTCCGGCGCGTACGACGGGGCGAGCGCCGCGGCCCAGCCGGTGGCGATGGCGCCGCCGGAGTAGCCCTCCAGCGCGAACTTGGTGCCGCCGTTCATCCCGGCCCCGGCCGCGCTGCTGGTGGCCGCGCGGATCGAGTCCAGCGTGGTGGTCCCGTATTCGGGACCGGCCGCGAAGTCGGCGCTCTGGCCCTCGGTGTCCGGGATGACGACGTTGTAGCCCTGCAACACCAGCGGCGCGAGGAACAGCGCTTCGGCGTTGGGGATGACGCCGCCCAGCGTCAGGTCGCCGGCGATGGCCCGCGACGGGCTGTCCGCCGGGTTCAGCGAGTCGTAGAACGACTGGTAGGACACGGCTTTGCCGGCGTCCCCGGTGATGCTGCGGATCACCGACGTCACCCCGGCGCTCGGCCGGCCCTGGGCGTCGGTGGTACGGAACAGAAGCTGGATCGCCGTCACCGGCGTGGGGATTCCGACGACGTGATACTGCAACGTCCGCGTCTTCAGGACGGTGCCCGGCGCGTAGGACGACAACGGCGCCGAGCCGCTGTAGCTGTAGAACGAGTCCGTCGTGGCGGCGGACGAGGTCGTGGCTGCCGCGGTGCTGATCCCGGCGGCGGCGAGGGCCACCACGGCCGTGGTCGCGGCGATACGCCTGGCTGGTCTCCTGCGCATGGCACTCCTTGGCGGGTGAAGTGGATCACAGACCTGACTCGGAGTAAGTTACCAACGGGTAATGCCGGTGTACAGAGCTGGAAACAAGCAGTTCACCGAGACAGCGCAGCCGTAGGAAGGTATGACCCCCGCATTTGACCCCACATATGACCCGCGCCGACGGCCGTCAGCGGAACCCGAACACCGGCCCGTGCGGCTTGAACGGAAGCGACAGCCCGGCCGGCACCAGATACGCGTGCTGACGCCGCACGGTCAGCACGTCGCACTGCCCGTCGGTGATGATCAGGATCGGCGCGTCCTGCGGGAAGTCGGCGGCCTTCTCCAGCAAGCGGATCCCCGGCTGCAACACCGTCCCGCCCCGGCCCCACACCCGCAGCCGGTTGCCGATCTCCTCGACCGGCAGATACCCGGCGTCCTTCGGCGTCACGTCGCAGTAGACGACGCGCACCGCCGGGACGTCACGCGCCGTCGCGAACGAGGCCACCGCGCCGAGCACCTTGCCCAGCTGCCGCACGTCCATCGACGCCGAGGTGTCCAGCAGCACGCCGAACGTCACCCGCGGGACCAGCTCGGTCGGCAGGTACCGGCCCGGCCGCGGAATGTCAGGGGTCGATGACTGACGCCGGGACGGCCGCGCGTAGCTGCGGGCCGGCTCAGCTCGCGGCAGGTACTCGTCGAACCAGCGCGCCAAGCGCGCGTCCCACTTCGGCGGCGGGTGTTCCAGGGCCTTGATCGCCTGCGTCAGGCCGCCGGGCAGGAAGCCGCGGTCGCCGTCGCGGTGGTAGGCGAAGCCGGTGAGCAGGGCACGGCGGTAGAAGTCGTCGAGGTCGGTGGCGCCGCTCTTGTCGTGGACGCCGGGCAGCGGCTCGTGCAGCACGTCGCCGACGCCGGCCCCGCGCAGCGTGCGCAGCTTGCGGGCCCGGCGCAGGTCCCGGGCGATGCGGTCGTAGACCTCCTCGGCCGACATCCCGGCGAGCTCCGGGTCGTACAGGCAGCCGTCCGGCATCTCGCCGACGGCCATCTCCAGCAGCCAGCCGTTGATCACGTAGTCGGCGGCCACGTTCCACAGGAAGCGGTCGCGGCCGCCGACCCGGTCGCCGTGCCGCAGCGCGGCGTGCAGCATCTCGTGGGCCAGCACGAAGCGCCACTCCGGCTCGGTGAGCGAAGCCAGGGGATTGATATAGATCTCGCCCGCGGCGGCGTCCACCGCGGCGATCCAGATCTGGTGTGCCCGCGCGACTTCCACGTCCGAGACGATGGTCAGCCCGGACGCGATGCCGCCGAGCAGCGGGTACGACGCCACGAACCAGCTCAGCGCCAGCTCCCAGCGCTTCTTCTGCCGGGTGCCGGACCGCGGGCCCGCGCCGTCGGGGCGATCGGCGCCACCGGCGACATCGACTGCCGCGGTGACGGACCGGGACAGCGAGCGCGCGAAGACGGCGCGCCAGTCCGGCACCTTGCCATCCGGAGTCCACTCGGTATGCGCGACCAGAACCTGATCGGGATCGGGCCCGGCGGTACCGACCAACTCCGGATCAGCGAACGCCGGCGGCACACCGAGGCCCCGCCACCGGTCGATCAGCGTCTCCTCGTCCGAGCCGCTGGTGTCGACCATCTCCGGCGGCAACGGCGCCCCGACGCGCAACGCGTCCAGGAACCGGTTGACCACCGCACACCGCGCCGCGATCTCCACGGCATCCGGCTGCGGACGCTCGGTCGCGCTATCGGCCGGAACGTGCCCGAACCCCAGGTGCAGCTGCGCATGCGCGACGGCCCACGCCCACTGCTCCGGCGTGGCGCGCCGGGAGATGGAGACGTGCACGGTGCCGTTGGAGTCGACGAGGCAGTAGCCATGGCGCGGGGCGTACTGGCAGTTCGGGACGCGGCAGACCGAGCCGATGCTCAATTCGGCGAAGGCCGGATGCGCGCCCAACAGGGCCAGGCCCGCCTCGAAGTCGGGGCGGCCAGGATCCGGGATCTTCTTACTGGGCTTGCCCATTCGGCCTCGTCTTTACCTCTAGTCTTCTCGCACCCGCGGCCCTACTGCCGGGCGGCGACCAATCGCGGCAGGTCCCGGGCCGCCTCGACCAGGAACCAGGTCGGCAGCAGCGGCACGCCGTCCTCGTCGTCGGCGAGCACCGTCTGCGCGATCTCCAGCGAGATCTCGGCCAGCTCGACGAGCAACGTCTTGGCCCGGAACGCCAACTGCCGACCGGCGTTCGAACCCTGATTCTTCTCGGCCGGCAGCTCCTTGATGAGCCGCGCCCGGAAGGCCTCGGCGAGGTAGTAGAGCAAGTCACGGTCCTGAGGCCGCCGCGGCCACGACGCGTCGCCCTTGAGGATCGCCTCGAACCCGTAGGAGTTCCGCACGATCTTCACCCAGCCACAGAACCCGGCGGCGTGCGAAGGCGTGAGCGTGCCGGTGGCGAGCACCTTCAGCATTTCCTCCTCGGGCGTCTCGCCCCAGGAGTGCAGCGCGTCGGAGAGCATGTGCCAGGAACGCGGCGTGGAGAACGGCTCCTCGGTCTTCGGCGGCTGCGCCCACAGCTGGTCCGGCCGGTCGGTGAGGTAGTCCAGCACCCACGGATGCACCCCGTTGGCCCCGGCCCACTGGAACCAATCGGCCGCCGAAGCCCGCAGGTGCACGTGGATCAGCCGATTGACCAGCGCGCTGGCCATCGGCCGGGCCAGCGCGTTGTCGGTGGCGCGGTTGCCGGCACCGATGACGATCGAGCCCTCGGGCAGCTCGTAGGAGCCGATCCGCCGGTCGAGGATGAGGCTGTAGAACGCCTTCTGGACGTCCGGCGCGGCGGCGTTGAGCTCGTCGAGGAACAGGCAGTAGGGCTCGTCCCGGGCGATCAGCTCGGGCGGGCAGAACCGGCTGCGGCCCTCAGGGGTGATCTGCGGCACGCCGATGAGGTCTTCCGGCGCGAGCTGGGTGCCCAGCAGCGAAACGCAAGGCAGGGCAAGGCTCTCGGCGAAGGCTCGCACCAACGAGGACTTGCCGATGCCCGGCGCGCCCCAAAGAAAGACGGGACGAACCGTCGTGGTGGCCAGCAAAAGGGTCGGGAGCTGGGACGGAGTGACTGTGGTCGCGGACTGCATGGTGGCTAAATGGTCCCCGCTAGCGGCTCCGGATGTCATGGGGTTTTCGGATGTCGCGGGCTTTCGGATGTCATGGGGCTTTTCGGTTCAGCAGAGTCCGCCCCGGTGCTAACCCGAGTGCCCGGACGCGGCCCCGGAGTTAGTGTGCGGGAGTGACTGACGATATTGCGGACGCCCCTGCCACCGCCGCCGACGATGACCGGAACCCCTTCGACGACCTGGCGAAGTTCCTGGAGATCCCGCGGGTGACCGGCCTGGCGCTGGCCCCCGACGGCAGCCGGCTGGCGGTCGGGGTGCAGAACCTGTCGCCGGACGGCAAGAAGTTCGTCTCCTCGGTCTGGGAGGTGGACCGCGACGGCGGCGCCCCGTTCCGGCTCACCCGGTCGGCGGCCGGCGAGTCGGCCCCGGCGTTCCTGCCGGACGGCTCGCTGCTGTTCCTCGCCAAACGCCCCGACCCGGAGGCGAAGGACGGCGACGACGGCGACGGTTCGGGCTTGTGGCTGCTGCCGGCCCGCGGCGGCGAGGCCCGGCTGCTGGCCGCCCCGCCGGCCGGCGTCGGCAGCGTCGCGGTGGCGCCGAAGACCGGCCGGATCGTGCTGTCGGCGAAGGTCATGCCGGAGGCGAAGGACCTGGCCGAGGACGCCGAACGGCGCAAAGCCCGCAAGGACGCGAACGTCACCGCGATCCTGCACGCCCAGGCGCGGATCCGCGAGTGGGACACCCAACTGGGGCCGGAGGGCACGCGGCTGTTCGTCGCCGAGGCGCCGGGCGCGGACGGGAAGGTGGAGCTTCGCGACCTGACCGGCGACCTGGGGCCGGTGGTGGATTCGTTCGCGGTCGACCGCGACGGGTCGAGGGTCGTCTACGGACTGGTGGTCCCGCTCCAGGCCAGCGAGCACGGCACCGAGCTGCGGCTGCTCGACGTCGCCTCCGGCAAGAGCACGCTGTTCGCCGGTGACACAGAGCACGAATACTCCGGGCCGGTCATCTCCCCCGACGGCGCCACCGTCGCCTACGTCCGCGGTGGTGTCGACACCTTCGACGAGAGTCCCCCGCGCGTCATCTGCGTCCAGCCGCTGGCCGGCGGCCCGGCGACAGCCCTGACCGAGGACCTGGACCGGTGGCCGCAGGGCCTGGTGTGGGCGCCGGACTCATCAGCCCTCTACTTCACCGCCGACGAGATGGGCCGCGCGCCGGTGTTCAAGGTGGACGTGGCGACCAGTACCGTCACCCGGCTCACCGGCGACCGCGCCGCCTACAGCAGCCTCCAGGTCACCCCGGACGGCAGCACCCTGTTCGCGTTGCGGAGCGCGACCGACGCCCCGGCGCGTCCGGTACGCCTGGACGCCGGCGCCGCGGATCAGGAGCCGGTCCTGTTGTCGGCGCCCGGCGACACGGTGCCGCTGCCCGGCCGGGTCGAGGAGGTGACGGCGACCGCCGAGGACGGCACCGTCATCCACTCCCGCCTGGTGCTGCCGGACGGCGCCGACGCCGCGAACCCCGCGCCGCTGCTGGTGTGGATCCACGGCGGCCCGATGATGAGCAGCAACGCGTGGGGTTGGCGCGCCAATCCGTGGGTGATGGTGTCGCAGGGTTATGCGGTACTGCTGACCGACTACTCGCTGTCCACGGGCTACGGCCAGGAATTCCTCAACCGGGGCAAGGGCGAGAAGAGCGGGAACCCGTTCCACGACCTGATGGCCGCTACCGACGCGGTCCTCACCCGCCCGGAGATCGACGGCACCCGGACGGCGGCCATGGGCGGCTCGTTCGGCGGCTACCTGACCAACTGGATCGCCACCCAGACCGACCGTTTCAAAGCCCTGATCTCGCACGCCGGCGTCTGGAACGCGCAGCTGCGCACGGTTTCCGACGTGCCCTGGTTCTTCCGGCAGGCCTACGGGGACGTGCTGTCGCAGCCGGAGCACAGCCTGCGCTGGTCGCCGCACCTGTACGCGGACAACGTCAGCACCCCGATGCTCATCATCCACGGCAACAACGACTACCGGGTGCCGGTGGCCAACGCCCTGTGGCAATGGCAGGACTTGCAGCGCCGCGGGAAGGAAGCGAAGTTCTTGTACTTCCCGGACGAGAACCACTGGGTCCTGCGGCCGCAGGAGTCGAAGCTCTGGTACGAGACGGTGCGGGCGTTCCTCGCCGAGCACGTGTTGGGCCAGGCGTGGGAGCAGCCTGAGCTGCTGTAGCCCCGGACACTGTCATGGCGCGGTCACCCGCTCTCACTCGGGCGACCGCGCCGGTATCAGGGTTCAGCTATCGAAGTTCAGCTATCGAGGTTCAGCGTCGGGTCCGCGACGCTGCGACGCCGACCTTTCAGTGCTGGCAGACACGCGCCTCGGAAGCCGCCTTCAGATCGGCCAGCCACTGGTCCAGCCCGGGCGCCAGGTAGCGGATCGCGGTGGCCGGGTCGGCCTCGATCTGCGCGCCGGTCCAGCTCTCCTCGGTGCGGACGATCACGCCGCCGGGCACCTTGATGAAGTTCCAGACGTGGGTCCCACGGTCGATGCGCAGGCCGTCCCCGATCGCCGGACCCATCCACCGGGTGCACTGGCCGGGCCGGACGTCCTGCACCGTCGAGGTGATGACCAGGGTGGTCGCCGGGGTCGAGGCGGTGGCCGGCGCGGGCGTGGTCCAGCGGAACTGCGAGCCCGGCCGCATCGGGCCCGGCGTCAGCGGCTTCATGCCGCTCACGGCGGACTGCCACTTCGGCCAGGCGGCGACGTCGGTGTGGGTGCGCCACACGACGCTCAGCGGCGCCTTGATGAAGATCTGGGTCTGGTAGTGCAGTTTGGCCGTGGGGTCGATGCCCTGCCCCTGGCAGGTCAACGGGCGCTGCGCCGTGGCGGTCGCGTTGGCGGTGGCGGCCTCGGCCGGCGATGCCAGACCGCCGAGCAACGCGGTGGCGGCGATCGGGAGGGCGAGGAGAGCGGTGCGCAGGCGGGCGGGGCGGCGAAAGGTACGAGCGGTGGCGGTCATGGCGTGACTCCTTGAGCTGGGGCTGGCCCGGTTGGCGTTAGCTACTGTCGCTGTAGTTAGAAGTTATAACGCCCGAGCCGTGACAGTCAATAGCAAGAGTGAGATGCTATAACTCTGCGCGGATCTGAACCAGCCGCAGATCCGGGTCAGCGTCGGCCGCCAGGTGGCCCACCTGCGGCCCGCTCCGCGCTCTCGTCTTTTGTTGAAGTCCGATCTATCCTGGAACGAGCGGAATTGTCTATCCTTTCCTCCGCGGAAAGGGAGTCGCGAAATGAGCGAGACAACGTCCACGCGGCAACCGGCGCCCCCGACTTCCGGCGTCGCCGATCCGGCCGCTCTAGGACTAGCCGGCTTCGCCATGACGACGTTCGTGCTCAGCTTCGTGAACGCGAACATCATCAAGGAGACCGGCGCGGTGAACGTCGTCCTGGCCCTGGCGCTGTTCTACGGCGGCGCCACACAGTTGCTGGCCGGCATGTGGGAGTTCAAGCGCGGCAACACCTTCGGCGCCACCGCGTTCGCCTCCTTCGGCGCGTTCTGGCTGAGCTACTGGGCTCTGGTCAAACTGACACCGGCCAGCGCCGGGGACATCCACCAGGCGATCGGGCTGTACCTGCTGGCCTGGTGCATCTTCACCGCGTACATGACCCTGGCGGCCCTGAAGACCAACCTCGCGGTCCTCGCCGTCTTCGTCCTGCTGACCCTGACCTTCCTGTTCCTGGCCATCGGCGCCTTCATGAACGACCCGGCCCCGGACTCGATGACCAAGGTCGGCGGCTGGTTCGGCATCGTCACAGCGGCAGTGGCCTGGTACGCCTCGTCGGCCACGGTGGTGAACGCCACCCACGGCAAGACGGTGCTCCCCACCTGGCCACGCTGACACCGGCCGCACCCGACACCGGCCACACCGACACCAGCCAAACTGGCACCGGCGCGACCCCATAAGGCGGGCAGGCAGGGCCGGGGAACACTCCCCCGTGCCCTGCCATACCCTTGCAGCCGCACCACATCAAGCGGCTGAACTCGCGCGGGCACGAGTCGGCCCCGACACCGAGCCGACACCGAGCCATGGGGGACGCATGACCCATCCCGAGCCGCACCACGGCCAGCCCGCACCGCAGTACCCGCCGCCGGTCAACCCATACGGCACCGGCAAGAAGCGGCACGCCCCGCAGCCACAGGCACCGCAGTCGCAAGCGCCGCAGGGGTATCAGCAGCCTTACAGCGCGCCGCAAGGGCAGCCCTACCCTCCGGCGCAGCAGCACCCGGCGCCTCCGGCCGCAGCGTGGCAGCAGCCGCATGAGCCCGCGCCGCCGAACCTCGCGTGGCAGCAGGCTCCCGCGCCGCATCAAGCCTCACCCGCCACACCGAACCCCGCATGGCAGCAGGCTCCCGCGCCGCATCAAGCCCCACCCGCCGCACCAGAC
>NZ_JAAFZA010000151.1 GCF_015356865.1 Catenulispora pinisilvae | reverse complement strand
GCGTCCCGGCGGCGGCCGAGCGGCGCCGGTGGCGCCGGGCGTGGGCCAGCGCCCCCGCGTGCAGTACGGCGGAGGCCGGTGCCTCGAAGGAGAAGGCAGTCTCGCGGAAAGCCGCGGCGATGCCGTCGCCACCCGATCCACCGCGCTCCGCGCCGCCGCGGCGTCCGGTGCCTGGTCGGCCATCAGGGCGAACACCAGCAGCTGCCCCGAGTTGTCACGCACCAGGCCGGCCAGCGTCACCACACCGGTCAGCGATCCGGTCTTCGCGCGGACCAGGCCGGCGCCGGCCAGCGTGGACTGCGTGGTGTAGCGGCCGTCCTCCGCGAGGGTGCCGGTGAAGCCCGCGACCGGCAGGCCGGTCAGTGCGGCGCGCAGGTCGGGGTGGTTATCCGCGGCCGCTGCCGACAGGACGCGGACCAGGAAGGCCGGGGCGATGCGGTCCTCGCGCGACAGGCCGCTGCCGTCCAGGACGTTCAGGCCCGTCAGGTCCAGCCCGAGCTTCGTCAGCTGGTCCCGGACCGCCGTGACGCCGCCCTGGAACGTCGCCGGCTGCCCGTCGGCCAGTGCCACGTGCCGCAGCAGCGACTCGGCGAGGTCGTTGTCCGAGACCGTCAGCATGTGCTCGACCAGGTCGGCCAGGCGCGGCGAGGTGACCTGCGCGACCTCGGGGTCGGTGCCGGCGGTGGCCGGGACGGGCTTGCCGAGCACCTGGACGCCGTGCGCCGCCAGCCGCTGCGCGAACGCCGCCGCCGCCACCGCGGCCGGGTCGCCCACCCGGGCGCTGAGGTCGACCGCCGGCTGGGCCCGGCCCTCGTCGGTCATCAGGGCGACCACCGGGGCCACGTTGCCGTCCGTGTAGCCGGGCGACCACGTCGGGTTCAGGGCGGGACCGGCGAAAACCGAGGCGTCGTAGCCCAGTGTGACCGATTTCACGCCCTTGGCCGCCAGGGCCTGCGCGGTGCGGGCCGCCAGGTCGTCCAGCGAGGCCGGCCGGTACGCCGGATCGGCAGTCGGCCCGAGCGTCGACAGCGTCGGGTCACCCCCTCCGACCAGCACGATCCCCGCCGACCCGGCGGAGTTCGGGCCCTGCACCACCCGGGTCGCGAACTGGTCGTCCGGCCCCAGCGCGGCCAGTGCGGCCACCGCGGTCACCACTTTGTTCGTGGACGCCGGCGCGAAGCCGTCGGCGGCGTTGTCGTCGAACAACAGCGCCGGCGAAGCCGGGTCGGCGACCGCGATCCCGACGTGCCGGCCGAAGCCCGGCTGCGCCGTCAGCGGCCCCAGCGCGCCGGCCAACTCCGCCGCCGTCAATCCGCCGCCGGCCTTGTCACCTGCGAGAACGGGCGCGAGCGCGGCCCCGGCCGGGACGTGCGTCGGTCCCACGGAGCGGGTCGACGGCGCCGGCGAGGAGGGCGCGATCGAGTGCTGCGACGCCTGCGCCACCGGCACCGCGACGGCCCGCGCCCGGCCGCCCCGCTCGCTCACCCGTTGTCCCCCGGACCACGGACCGGCCGCCCAGACGCAGCCCGCGGCCAGTACGATCCCGAGCGCGGCTGACACAATGGCGGTCGGCAGCGTTCCCGGCACCTGTCTTGCCACTCAGGTCACTCCTTGATCTCGCGAACTCTGTCGTCACCGCCTGTCTGGGCGACACTAGTAGCAGCACCTGAAAGCGCGGAAACGAGGAAAGACCATGGAGTTCGACGTTCTCATCGAGATCCCCAAGGGCCAGCGCAACAAGTACGAGGTCGATCACAAGACCGGCCGCATACGGCTGGACCGGATGCTTTTCACCTCGATGGTCTACCCGACCGACTACGGGTTCATCGAGGACACGCTGTCCCTGGACGGCGACCCGCTGGACGCCATGGTCCTGCTCGACGAGCCCACGTTCCCGGGCTGCCTGATCCGCTGCCGCGCGATCGGCATGCTGAACATGGCCGACGAGGCCGGCGGCGACGACAAGATCCTGTGCGTCCCGGCCACCGACCCGCGCTTCGAGCACCTGCGTGACTATCACCACATCGCGGAGTTCGAGCGCCAGGAGATCCAGCACTTCTTCACCACTTACAAGGACCTGGAGCCGGGCAAGGAGGTCCACCACGCCGAGTGGCAGAACCGGGCCCAGGCCGAGGCCGAGATCCAGCGCTCCTACAAGCGGTTCGAGGACCTGCCGGAAGAGGAGAAGGTCCACCACCTGTAACTCCACCGCCCGTCAGACAGGCGGTGACCACCGTCCGGCCTTCGCCCGGACCGGCGCGGTGCGCGGTTGAGAACGTCGGAGCCCCCGGCGGGAGTGATCCCGCCGGGGGCTTTGCGTCCCGGGGCGGCCTCGCCGCACTCAGCACGGGCCTGCTCGACCTCGTCACACTCGGCACGGGCCTGCTCGACCTCGCCGCACTCGGCGCGGGCCCCCTCGGCCGCGACGCCCCGGACGCATCTCGGGATGGCTCAGGTTCCACCCCTATGACCCCGCGGCGCGCCGGATTGTGACATCCCCGCCAGAGCTCCTGGCCGGCATCCCCGCCAACGAGTCCCCCAGCACGCTGCGGCCGTACAGCACGCTGCGGCCGTGCCGGGCCCGGGACGTCAGTCCGGCATCGAGGAGCACCTTGAGATGCTGGCTCACCGCCCCGGGCGTGACCCCCAGCAGCCGGGCCAGCTCGGTGGTCGACGCCGGCTCGCCGAGCATCAGCAGCAACCGGGCCCGCGGCGCGCCCAGCAACCGCTCCAGCGCCGGCCCGGGCGGCGGCGGGACCACCCGCTCGGCCATCGTCGCCAGCCCGCGCGCCGGATAGAGGATCCACGGCGGGAGCGTCGGGTCGATGAGGCTCAGCGCCCCGTGTGCGAAGCAGGTCGGGGCCAGCAGCACGCCCTGTCCGGTGGCGGGCACGTCGTAGACGGGAACGGCCGGGACGTACGACCCCTGGTCCCAGCGGATCACCAACCGGCGGCCGTCCCAGCTGAGCCGGTTGCTCAGGCCGGTGAACAGGGCGCCGGCCCCGCGCTCGACCAGCGTCCGGGCCCGGTACACGATGTCGGCCTCCAACACCGACCGCGCCCGCGGCCACCACTCCGGCGCCAGACACGTCTCCCAGTACGCCTCGAACTCGTCGGCGATCTCGGCCAGCAGCCCGGCCGGATCGTCCCGGCCGCGCGCCAGCCGCTCCGGGACCGCGCCGTCGATGCCGACGAAGGCCCGCTCCAGCCCGGTCCAGATCCGCTCGGGCGGGGTGGCCCGCAACTCCGCCGACGTTCTGGGCGTTCGCGGCGGTGGCCTGCTTGTCCACAGCTGTGGACCGCGCGGCGTCGGCCGTGCGGCAGGCGCTCTACGCGCGGGCCTTCGATCCTCGGACCCGGGTCGCGGACCGGGCGGCGATCCGCGCGGTGACGAACGTGGCGATCGGCGTCGGGGCGGCGACCGCCGCGCTGGTGTTGCAGGCGGACAGCCGGTGGCTGTTCCAAGCCGCGATAGTGGCGAACGCGGTCAGCTTCCTGGGTGTGGTGGCGCTGCTGCCGGGGATCGCGATCCGGGAGCCGGCCGGCGGCTCCGCGGCCGGTATCTCCGCGGCCGAGGTCCCCGACCAGTCAGCCTCCCTTGCCGCTCCCGGCTCCCCCGAGGCCCGGCCACCGGCGAAAATCCGCGTCGCCCGGTCCTACCAGGCGGTCTCGGCCCTGAACGCGGTCATGACGCTCCAGTTCGCCTTCTTCGACATCGGCCTGCCGCTGTGGCTGCTCCAGGACACCCGCGCGCCGCGCTTCATGGTCTCCGGGATGTTGATCCTCAACACCGTCCTGGTCGTCCTGTTCCAGGTCCGGGTGGCCCGCGGCGTGACCGGGATCGCGGCGGCCACCCGGGCGACCTGGCTCGGAGCGCTGACCCTGGCCGGCGCGTGCGTGGTGACGGCCTGCGCCAAGGGGCTGTCACCGGTCGCGGCCGTGGCCGTGCTGCTGCTGGCCGGCGTGCTGCTGAGCGCCGGCGAGGTGCTGACCCAGGCCGGGTCCTGGACCCTGAGGTACGACCTCGCCGACGACCGGGCCGTCGGCGCCTACCAGGGCGTGTTCAACGCCGGTACCGCGGCCGGGCAGATGGCCGGGCCGCTCGTGGTCACCCAGACCGCCATCCGGCACGGTCTGGCCGGCTGGACCGAGTTGGGCGCCGCCTTCGCGCTGGCCGGGTTCGCGATGGTGCCGGTGGCGCGGCGGGCTGACGCCGCGCGGTCCTGATGGCCCTGACGATCCTGGCGGTCCTGACGATCCTGACGGTCCTGACGATCAGAATCATTCTTCGTACCCTGAGATGCCCCGATTCGAGAAATCCCCGAGATCCCTGAGATCTCCGTAAGTCCGCTGGCCGCCCGCGCCCCCGCCCGCTAACATCGGCCCCTCCGCGACCGGCGAGAGGGGCCGCAGCCATGAGCAAATACCGGGTCAACGTCTGCCTGCCGCCGTCCGCGCTCCCCGACGTCCCGGGGGCGCTGGCCGAGGCGATGGCGCCGTTCGACATGAACCGCGGCGACGACTTCGATCCGGACGCGACCTGGGACTGGTACCGGGTGGACGCCGGCCGCCAGCGCTTCGCCGTGAAGCCCCGGCACGACGGCGACTCCCGGCTGATCCACGCCGACCCGGTGGTCGTCGGCACCCCGCACGAGCCGCTCCGCTGCGACGGCGGCCCGCGCGGCCTGCTGGACTTCGACGCCTGCCGCCGCGCGGCCCGCACCGAGGCGCTGACCTACTGGGAGTCCCAGCAGCGCGACTTCGAACGCCTGGTAGCCGACCATCCCCCGGCCGAACCGCTGACCGCGTTCCTGGCCCGGCACGCCGCCGACCCCGAGGGCTACCCCCGCAAGCAGGCGGTCGCCGACCACCACGCCCAGCCGCTGATCAAAGCCCTGAACCACCAGTCGGTCTTCGAACGCTACCCGAGCCTGGGCGCCTGGGTCCTCGGCCCGGACACCGACCCGATCACCGTCTACACCCGCGACCCGCGACCCGGCTTCGAGCTGGCCGAGACCTGGGCCGTGGCGCGCGCCGCGCTGCTCACCCTGGACGGCGAGTGGACCGGGATCAAGCCCTACAGCCCCGAGCCGGACGAGGAGAGCGACACGTTCGCCCGGCGGTCCACGGCGTACTTGGAGGAGCTGGACGAGGACTGTGTCGTCGTGCGGCTGCTGTGCCACTGCTGACGGCAGGTTGTGCCGCTGCTGTCGGCAGAGGGCGCGGCGCACGTCAGTCGTGGTCGTAGATCGTGACCGCTATGCCGCGCTCCCCCAGCCGCGCGGCCACCAACGGCTCGACCCGCCCCCACTTTCCCCCGGCCAGCCCGCAGCCGATCCGCGGCATGTGCACGGACGCCCCGAGCTCCAGCGCATGCCCGGCAAGCCGTGCCAGGCACTGGTCGAGGGCCTCGTACCGGATCGGCGGCCCGGCCGAACCGGTCTTGGTCCCGTGCTGCCCGATCATGTTGGCCACCCACAGCCCCCGGCCGACCGCGACCACCTGCACCGCGCCCAACCCGAAGTCGTTGGCCGACCGCTCGCGGTACCACTTCCGGAAGGCCTTCTCAGGCTCCTGCCACCGTGCCGACACCGCCAGCACGAAGCCCTTGCCCCAGCCGCCCCGGTCGTTGCAGACATGGGCGATCAGCTTCGGTCCCTTCGCCTGCGGAACCGTCGCGTCACCGGCTAGGTATCGGATGGCGGCCATACCGCCATCATCCGGCCCGGGTCTGACAGCCGCGAGCCGATTAACGCGAGCCGATTAAGCGGGGAACTCGGCGGTCCGGCTCAGGCCTCTGCGAACTCAAGCCTCCGCGAACCACGTCGTCTCGATCCCGTCGAGGTAGCGCCGCACACACTTCTCGTGCCGCTCGGGCAACGCGGGCAGCTCCGCGATCGGAAACCATCCGACGTCGACCGACTCGTCGTCGTTGACGCGCGCGGAGCCCCCTGTCGGCGCGCAGACGAATCCCACGTCCAGGAACACGGTCTCGTCCCCGTTGGGGTGCGTGTGCTGACTCGTCACGTCCACCGCCAGCACCCGCTCGGCCCGGGCCGTCACGCCGGTCTCCTCCAGGATCTCGCGCACGATCCCCGCGGCCGGCTGCTCGCCCGGGTCCAGACAGCCGGTGACGAGCGTCCATCGGAGGTCGTCGGCCCGCCGCACCAGCAACACCCGCTGCGCGTCGTCGACGACCAGGCCGGTGACCCCGGGGAGCCACAGCAGGTCGTGGCCGATCTTCTTGCGGATGTCGACGATGAACTCGGGGATCGGCATGCTGTCACGCTATCGGCGTTGCCGCACCAGCCACGTCTGCGCGCTGCCGGCGCCGCTACGGCCGTCCGTAGAAGCTCGGCGTCCCGTTGATCCACAACGACTGCTGCTCCACCACCCCGCCGGGGTGCGGCGCCTGGATGATCCGGTCGTTCCCGATGTAGACGGCCTCGTGGTAGATGGTGTGCGGGTCGCCGCCGTCCTCGGCCCAGAAGACCAGGTCGCCGGGGCGGAGCTGGCTGTACGTGAGCGGGTGCATCGCCAGGTACTGCCACTGCGCCGGGTGCGGGAAGGACCAGCCGCCGGCTTCCAGGCCGCGCATCGCCAGGCCCGAGCAGTCGAACACGTCCGGGCCCGCGCCGCCCCAGACGTAGGGCTTGCCGAGCTGCGCGTAGATGTAGTTCAGCATCAGGCGGACGGCGCCGTCGGCGAACGGCACGGGGCCCACCGCGCCGGCGCTCGGCACCGACATCGCGCCGCCGCCACCAGCGGCTGCCTGCGCCCGCGCCTGCGACGCCCCGCTCGCCGCTGCCGACCGCGCCGCGGCCGCGGCAGCCGCGGCCGCCTGCCGGGCCGCCGCCTGCTGCGCGGCCACCTCCGCCAGCCCGGTCTGCCGCTGCTGCTCCAGCCCGACCTCGACGCCCTGCGCCGCCGCCAACTCCCGCACCAGCCCATCGCGCTGCGCCTGGATCCCGGCCAGCTGCGCCTGCGCGCCGGCCGCCGCCGCCCGCGCCGCGTCCAGCGCGCTCTGCGCCCGCGCTTGCGCGCGCCGCTGGTCCGCGGCCGTGCGGTCAGCCTGCTGACGCGCCGCCGCCGCGGCCTTCGTGGCCTGCCGGGCGCCGGCCACGGCCAGCGCCTCGGCCGCGTCGTGGTTCGCCAGGGCCTGCCGCTGGACCGCGAAGTCGTGCAGCGAGCTGGCGTGCAGCAACGTCAGCGCGGCCGCCATGTCCGGGCCCTGGCGGTACGTCTCGGCCGCGAACGCCCCGAGCCGCTGCTCGGCCTGGTGCTGCGCGTCCAACGCCGCGGCCGCGCTGGTGCGGGCCGCGTCGGCCGCCTGCGCCGCTGTCGCCGCCTGCGCCACGGCCGTGTCGTACGCCTCCGCCGCCAGCCCCGCGCTCGCCTGGAGGGACCGCAGGCGGCCGTCGGCGGCGTCCAGGGCGGTCTGGATCCGGTCGGCCGCCGACTGCCGGTCGCGGACGTCGGCCTTCGCCCGGTCGATGTCCCCCTGCCCGGGGATCACCGGCGTGCTCGGGTCCGCGTATGCCACGGTGCTGAGCAGCACGGCGGCCAGGACCGTGGCCGTCACGAGCGTCGCCCGCCGGCCGTTCCCGCGTCCCCGCATGCCGAACTCCTTCCGCGCCGCCCGAGTGAGTGAGTGTCCGAATGGCTGTGGGATGAGCTACCCACCACCATCGGCAATACTTCATCACAAAATGGACGTATCGCGCGGAGCGTGGTCACAGGGTCGGCGGTTTCCACCGAACGAGGGACCCGGCGCCGGAGATGATCACAAAGCCCTGCGGTACCGGGTCTCGTCCAGCACCTCGGTCCCGGCCTCGAACCCGGAGACCCCGCCGACGTGCCGCCACCCGGTGTGTTCGTAGAACGCCCGCGACGCGCCGTTGGTCGCCAGCACCCACAACGTCGCCTCGACGTACCCCTGGGCCCGCAGCCGCTCCAGCGCGGCCTCCTGCAACCGGGCCCCGATCCCGAGCCGCCAGATCGCCGGATCGAGGTATATGGCGTACAGCTCCCCCACGCTGCCCTCGGCGGACCCGTCAGCCAGATCGGCGTCCCGGCTGGGCCCCACCGACGCGAACCCGGACACCACCCCGCCCACCTCGGCGACCAGCACCTCCACCCGCTGCGCCGCCCGATCGGCCAGCATCCGCCGCGCACTGAGCACGAACCCGTCCACCGACAACCCGGCCAGATAGTCGGCCGGCATCAGCCCCGAATAGGCCACCTGCCACGAGGCGTGCCGCACCCTCCCGATGTCCTCGGCGTCCCCGGCCACCGCCTCGCGGATGTGGACGCCGTGGATGGGGTGCGTGCTCGAACTCATGCGCGTCATTATGGCCGGTCCGCCCCACTCCGGGTCGGCCGAACGCGCCAAGTTGATCGATCAGTCGTAGTCGCCGAGGGTGCCGAAGTCGATGTCGATATCGAAGGGCACCGAGACCTTCAAGCGGTCGCCGAACGTTCCAGTCAGGCTGTAGTCCCCGGTGAGCGGGTCGAGGGCGTAGACGTAGGCGATCATCCCCTCGCCGTCCCGCTCGATCAGCCACAGGTTCTTGATGCCGGCCCGCGCGTATTTCGGCGGCTTGACCTCATGATCGCGCTCGACGGACTCCGGCGAGACGATCTCGATGGCCAGCGCGATGTCCTCGGGTCGATAGAAGGTCTCGGTCCGGTCCGGCCGCTTCGCCGATGCGGCGACCACGAGGACATCCGGCTCCGGCCGGTTCCGGTTGTCCAGCCATGCGGTCATCTCGTGGGTGACGCGCCAGCCCTCCGGCGCGCTCGACCGCAGGACCGTCCGGAGGAAGAACATGACCAGGCTATGCCAGGCACCTTGCGGAGACACGAAGACCAGACTCCCGTTGAGCAGTTCGGTATGGGGAGGGAGCCCTGGCAACCGGTCCAGGTCGGCGGAGGTGAAACCGTCGACCGGAGGCACGATCCAGCTCGGCCAGGCCTCCTCGGGAGGCTCGCCCGAGGACTGCTCCAAGGCCGGAGGTAGGGTCGCCACGCTCATGCTCCGATCTTACGAACGGTCTCCGCTTCGATACCCAGCGTAAATGAGATCAAGGCTTTTCTTCACTCGGACGAGCGAAGAAAACCCGACCATATTCACTCCTTCCAGCGAACCCGCTCACTCATAGGAGTCTCGCTGCCGAGCCCAGGGCCGGAGCCGGGCCAAGCCGGCCGGCTCCCACCCGCCGCCGACCTACTTAGCCGCCGACCCAGCCGCCTTCTTAGCCGTCGTCTTCTTAGCCGCCGTGGCCTTCGCCGTCTTCGTCCCCGAAGCCGCCGTCTTCTTCGCGGCGGTCTTCTTCGCCGGAGCCTTCTTGGCCGTCTTCTTCGCCGGCCCCTTGGCCCGCTTCTCGGCCATCAGCTCGTAAGCCTTCTGCGGCGTGATCCCCTCGACCGTCTCGCTCTTGGGAATCGTCACGTTGGTCTCGCCGTCGGTCAGGTACTCGCCGTAGAAGCCCGACTTGATCACGATCGGCTTCCCCGAGACCGGGTCCGGACCCAGCTCGCGCAGCGGCGGCTTGGCCGCGCCCCGGCCGCGGGCCTTCGGCTGCTTGTAGATCTCCAGTGCCTCCTCGAGCGTGATCGTGAAGATCTGCTCCTCGGAGGTGATCGAGCGGGAGTCCGCACCCTTCTTCAGGTACGGGCCGTACCGCCCGTTCTGCACCGTGATCTCCTCGCCGGACTCCGGGTCGGCGCCGACCACGCGCGGCAGCGACATCAGCTGCAGCGCCTCCTCCAGCGTCACCGAGTCCAGGTCCATGCTCTTGAACAGGGAGCCGGTGCGGGCCTTCACCGCCTTCTTGCCGCGGGTCGGGGTGCCCTCGGGCAGGACCTCGGTGACGTACGGGCCGAAGCGCCCGGCCTTGGCCACGACCTCGAAGCCGGTCGAGGGGTCCTTGCCCAGTTCGCGGTCGCCGCTGGGGAGCAGGAACAGCTCCTCGGCGAAGGCCTCGGTCAGCTCGTCCGGCGGCAGGTCGTCGGGGACCGAGGCGCGCTGCTGGGTCCCGTCCTCCAGGTTGCGCTCGATGTACGGGCCGAAGCGGCCGACGCGCAGGATGATCCCGTCGTTGCCGACCGGGAAGGAGTTCACCTCCCGGGCGTCGATGTTGCCCAGGTCGGTGACCAGGTCCTTCAGTCCGCCGAGGTGGTCGGCGACGCTGCCGCGGTCGCCGGAGACGACCCGCTCGCCCTCGGTCGGGCCGAAGTAAAACCGTCGCAGCCACGGCACCCGCTGCGCCTCGCCGCGGGCGATCCGGTCCAGGTCGTCCTCCATGCGCGCGGTGAACTCGTAGTTCACCAGGTCGCCGAAGTGGTTCTCCAGCAGCCCGACCACCGCGAACGCGATGTAGGACGGCACCAGCGCCGTGCCCTTCTTGAACACGTAGCCGCGGTCCAGGATCGTGCCGAGGATCGTCGAGTAGGTCGAGGGCCGGCCGATCTCGCGCTCTTCCATGTCCTTGATCAGCGAGGCCTCGGTGAACCGGGCCGGCGGCTTGGTCGAGTGCCCGTCCGCGGTGACCTTGGTGGTGGTCAGCGCGTCGCCCTCGGCCACCGCGGGCAGCCGCTGCTCGGAGTCGTCCAGCGCGGCGTCCGGGTCGTCGGTGCCCTCCACGTAGGCCTTCAGGAAGCCGTGGAAGGAGATGATGCGGCCGCTGGCGCTGAACTCCACGTCCCGGCCGTCGGAGGCGGCGCCGCCGACCTTCACGGTCACCGTGTGCCCGGTGGCGTCCTTCATCTGGGAGGCGACGGTGCGCATCCAGATCAGCTCGTAGAGCCGGAACTCGTCGCCCTTGAGGCCGGTCTGCGCCGGCGTGCGGAAGGTGTCGCCGGAGGGCCGGATGGCCTCGTGCGCCTCCTGCGCGTTCTTCACCTTGGAGTCGTAGCGGCGCGGCACGTCCGGCAGGTAGTCGGCGCCGTACAGCTCGCGCACCTGGGTCCGCGCGGCCTTCAGCGCGGTGTCCGACAGCGTGATGCTGTCGGTACGCATATAGGTGATGTAGCCGTTCTCATACAGGCTCTGCGCGACCCGCATGGCGCGCTTGGAGTCCATGCCGAGCTTGCGGCTGGCCTCCTGCTGCATCGTGGTGGTCCGGAACGGCGCGTAGGGCGAGCGCCGGTACGGCTTGCGCTCCACACCGCGGACGCTGAAGTCGGCGTCCCGCAGCGCGGCGGCCAGCGCCTTGGCGGTGACCTCGGTCAGGTGGGCGACGTTCTGGCTGTTCGGCTTGAGCCGGCCGTCCGGGCCGAAGTCCCGGCCGGAGGCGACCCGCTTGCCGTCGACGGAGGCCAGCCGGGCGGCCATCGTGCGCGGGTCGTCCGGGCCGGCGGCCTTCAGCGTCTCGAAGACGCCGTTCAGGTCCCAGTACTCGGCGGCGGTGAACGCGATGCGCTCCCGCTCCCGCTCCACGACCATGCGGGTGGCCACCGACTGCACCCGGCCCGCGGACAGCCCGGTGCGGACCTTCTTCCACAGCACCGGGGAGACCTCGTAGCCGTAGAGCCGGTCCAGGATGCGCCGGGTCTCCTGGGCGTCGACCAGCGGCATGTCGATGTCGCGGGTGTTGCGGGCGGCCTCCTGGATCGCCTCGCGGGTGATCTCGTGGAACACCATGCGCTTGGCGGGGACCTTGGGCTTGAGCACCTCCTGCAGGTGCCAGGCGATGGCCTCGCCCTCGCGGTCCTCGTCGGTGGCGAGCAGGAGTTCGTCGGCTTCCTTGAGCAAGTCCTTGAGCTTGGCGACCTGCTTCCGCTTGTCGGCGTTGACCAGGTACAGCGGCTCGAAGTCGCCGTCCACGTCCACGCCGAGCCGACCCATGGAGGTGCCCTTGTACTTCTCGGGCACCTCGTCGGCCCCGGCCGGGAGGTCGCGGATGTGGCCCACCGAGGCCTCCACGGTGTAGCCCGGGCCGAGGTAGCCCTTGATCGTCTTCGCCTTGGCCGGCGACTCGACGATGACCAGCCGGCGAGTCGCCGCGCCCGAGTCCGCTGAACCCTTGCCTGCCACCGTTACCTCTGCTTCCCAGCTTCTAGCCCCAAGGGATACGCGCTTGGGCGTACCCCGCACACCGCGGTACGACACGTGGTTCGGAAACCGCGACACCAACGGAGAGTGACCGTACCTCAGCCGTACGTCTCCGCGCTGTCTACTGTGTCCTACTCGTTGTCTTGAATGGTCGGCGTACAACCGAACGTTAACCCGAACTGGCGTATAGGACGGAACCGGAAAACGCCAGAGACGGGACGGATGCGACGCGGGACAACCGGTGTTGAGGGGATAGACCCTGATGACAGCGCCGAGTGTGCGCTACCCGACGGGGAACAGATATCCGTCCTCGACCAGCCCCCGGATGGCCTCGACCGCTCCGGTCCGCAGGTTCTGGCCGTCGATTCCGTAGCGTTCGCCCACAGCGTCCAGAATTTCCCCCAGGGGGGTCTCGCCGTCGGAGGCGCCCACCACGGCCGCCCCGACCGGGTCGATGTCCGCCGAGCGCATGAAACCCTCCTGCTGGCTCAGCCGCGAGGAGTCCGTGCCCCAGCCGCTGCCGCCCTCGTACGTCGGCCGCGCCAGCTGCTCCCAGCGCACGTCCGGCGCCACGGCCAGCTTGCGGTGCATGAGCTCGCCGTCGTCGGTGTCCCGCAGGAAGTCGTGCCGGGCGAACCAGCTGGGGATGTGCGGGCCCAGCGGCTGCTCCACCGGGTGCGAGATCTCCTCCAGCCGCAGCAGCGGGTGCTCGGCGCCGACGTTGTGCAGGGTGATCCAGCCGAACCCGATCGCGTTGACCCGGTTCTGCTCGAAGTAGTCCAACCAGGCGTCATAGCGGCGCAGATAGTCCGGGGTCCCGTACTCGCCGGAGTCCCGCAGCCACAGCTCGACGTACTCAGCCGGGTCCTGCGCCTCCCGCTGCACCACCCACGCGTCGCAGCCGGTCTCCCGCACCCACCCGGCCACCCGCTCGCGCCAGTCCACGCCGTCCACGTGCAGCCAGTTGGCCAGCACCTGGCACCAGCCGTTCTCGGCCAGGTGCCGATGCGCGTTGCTGATCAGCTGGCGGCACACCTCATCGGCCGGCAACCCGGAGTCGCGGTAGACGAAACGACCGCCCTGCGCGGCATTGTCAGGTGAGATGACGAACGGCGGATTGGAGACGATCAGATCGAACTTCTCCCCCTGAACCGGCTCGAACAACGAACCTTCCCGCAGATCGAACGGCCCGACCCCGGAGAGCTGCTGAGTCAGCCGCGCCAGCTTGAGCGCCCGCGGATTACGATCGGTACCGACCACTCGGTCGACATGCGTCGCCAGATGCAGCGCCTGCACCCCACCGCCGGTCCCGACGTCGAGCGCGGAGCCGAACTGGTCCCGAATGGTGAGCTGGGCCAGCGTGGTGGAGGCGCCACCGACCCCCAGCACGTGATCCTCCCGCACCGGATGCCCCTGCCCCTGTGCGTGCAGGCCGCCGGACAGGTCGGAGACCAGGTACCAGTCGTGCCCGTCATCGTCGCCATAAGGCCGGATGTCGATAGCGGCCCGCACCTGGTCCCCATCCACCTGGACAAGCTCAGCGGCCAACGACTCCGCCACCGGCAACGCCGCCTCCGCCGCCTTCCGATCCACCGGCTGCTGAAGCAGGAAGAGCCGAATCAAGGTCTCGACCGGCGAACCCCCGGTCGTAGCGCGCAAGGCCGGGACGCTCTCACTCCGGGCCAGCGCCGAGTAGGCGAGCGGGCCGAGCACTTCCAGGACGCCGTCCACGGTGTAGTCGGCCTTGATCAGGGCTTCGCGCAGCTTCTCCATGGGTCCATTGTCCCGGGAAACGCGAAGCGCCCCCGACCCGAAGGCCGAGGGCGCCCCTTTAATAGGAGAGAACTCCCGGAGGACCGCTCAGATCGACTGCGCCGAAGCCTCCATCGACGTGTCCTCGTCCCCGCTCCGCGGCGCGCCGGGCGCGCCCGCCGTGCCCTCGACCGGCGCGGAGGGGCCGGAGCCCACCGCGGAGTTCGAGTCCGAGTTGGAGTCCGACACGGCGATCGACTTGCGCTTGCTGTTCCACACCGCCGCGACGATGACCAGCAGGGCCACGATCGCGATCAGGGCGCGGACGCCGGCGTTGGCCGAGGTGCCGATCGACAGCTGCACCACGGCCGGCGCGATCAGGAGGCTGACCAGGTTCATCACCTTGATCAGCGGGTTGATCGCGGGGCCGGCGGTGTCCTTGAACGGGTCGCCGATGGTGTCGCCGACGATGGTCGCGGTGTGCGCCTCGGAGCCCTTGCCGCCGAAGTTGCCGTCCTCGACCAGCTTCTTGGCGTTGTCCCAGGCCCCGCCGGAGTTCGACAGGAAGACCGCCATCAGGACGCCGGCGCCGATGGTGCCGGCCAGGTAGGAGCCCAGCGCCCCGACGCCGAGGGTGAAGCCGACCGCGATCGGCGCCATCACCGCCAGCAGACCCGGGGTGACCAGCTCGCGCAGCGAGTCGGTGGTGACGATGTCCACCACCCGGCCGTACTCGGGACGGCCGGTGCCCTCCATGATCCCGGGGATCTCCCGGAACTGGCGGCGGACCTCGTACACGACCGCGCCGGCCGCCCGGGACACGGCGTTGATCGCCAGGGCCGAGAACAGGAACACCACGGCCGCGCCGATGATCAGACCGAACAGGTTGCGCGGGTCGCCGACGTTGAGGACGCCGCCGAACTGCAGGGACTGCTCCACGCTGCCCAGCTTGGGATTGTGGACCTTGGCGACGGTCTCGGTGATCTTCTGGGTGAACGACCCGAACAGCGCGGTCGCGGCCAGCACGGCGGTCGCGATCGCGATGCCCTTGGTGATCGCCTTGGTGGTGTTGCCGACCGCGTCCAGCGAGGTCAGCACCTTCGCGCCCTCCTCGCCGACGTCGCCGGACATCTCCGCGATGCCCTGCGCGTTGTCCGAGACCGGCCCGAAGGTGTCCATCGCCACGATGACGCCGACCGTGGTCAGCAGGCCGGTGCCGGCCATGGCCACCGCGAACAGCGACAGCGTCAGCGAGGCGCCGCCGAGCAGGTACGCCAGGAACACGCCGCCGCCGATCAGCAGCGCCGAGTAGACCGCGGACTCCAGGCCGATGCCGATGCCGGCCAGGACCACTGTCGCCGGCCCGGTCAGCGAGGTCTTGCCGATGTCCTGCACCGGACGCCGGGTGGTCTCGGTGAAGTACCCGGTCAGCACCTGGATGACGGCGGCCACGACGATGCCGATCACCACCGCTCCCAGCGCGATCAGGCGCGGGTCCTTGGTGGCGGCGTCAGCCAGCACCGAGGGGTCGACGTGGTCCAGCGAGGAGATCTTGCTGGGCAGATAGGTGAAAGCCGCGATCGCCACCAGGATCACCGCCACGACGGCACTGATGAAGAACCCGCGGTTGATCGCCGCCATCGCGTTCTTGTCACCGGTGCGCGGGGACACCGAGAAGATGCCGATCACCGCGGTGATCACGCCGAGCGCCGGCACCATCAGCGGGAACACCAGGCCCTGGGTGCCGAAGGCGATCTTGCCCAGGATCAGCGCCGCGACCAGCATCACCGCGTAGGACTCGAACAGGTCCGCGGCCATGCCCGCGCAGTCGCCGACGTTGTCGCCGACGTTGTCCGCGATCGTCGCGGCGTTGCGCGGGTCGTCCTCGGGGATGTTCTGCTCGATCTTGCCGACCAGGTCCGCGCCGACGTCGGCGGCCTTGGTGAAGATGCCGCCGCCGACGCGCATGAACATGGCCAGCATGGCCGCGCCGAAGCCGAAACCCTCCAGCACGTTCGGAGCGTTGCCCTTGTAGATGAGCACCACCAGGGCGGCGCCGAACAGGCCCAGGCCGACGGTGAACATGCCGACCACGCCGCCGGTGCGGAACGCGATCCGCATCGCCCGCGGCGAGCCGGACTCGTTCGCCGCCGCGGCCACCCGCACGTTCGAGCGCACCGCCAGCCACATGCCGACATACCCGGTGGTCGCCGAGAAGGCGGCTCCGATCAGGAAGAAGACCGAGCGGCCGATGCGTTGCGACCAGTCGTCGGCGGGCAGCGCCAGCAGCAGGAAGAAGGCCACGGCCGCGAAGATCGCCAGCGTGCGGAACTGCCGCGCGAGGTACGCGGACGCGCCTTCTTGCACCGCTGCCGCGATGCGTTTCATGTTCTCTGTGCCCTCACTGGCCGCCAGCACCTCTTTAACGAGGATGCCGGCGACGCCGAGCGCACCTAGGGCGATCACGGCCACCACGAAGATCCAGGCGAGGTTGCCCCCGGCCAAAGGGATCACCGTCGAGCCGCTGTCCGCGAATCGCGGCATACGTCCTCCACTGTGACGATCCGTATTCCGACGCTGTAACTCCGACGCTGTAACTCAGATCACAGCCAATGGCAGGGGAGTCTACGCGCGAAAGGACGAGGTCGGTCAACAGATCGTTTCGCCGACCTCACGGATCGCTATGTGATGAAGGACACTTTTCACTCGGTTTGGTGAATGCAAGTGGCTCTTGATGAGGGCTGATACCCGAAAATCGGCGGGACGCCCATGGGTGGTGACGCCCCGCCGCGAGAGGCCGGAACGGGGCTACTCGGACACTGCGATCCGGCCCATTCCAACAAGTGTTCAGAAATCCTTGACGGGCCATCCCATACGCACCGAACCGCCGTCCGGGCCGGAGGTGATGTCGAGATCGTCGACCAGTCCGGTCAGGACCGCCAGCCCCATCTCGGCGTCGTCGAGGTCTTCGTCGTCGTCCTCGGCGATCTCCGCCTGGGCCGCGGGCTCACCCTCGGCGGCGGCCTCGTCCTCGGCGCCCTCGGCCACGCCGGCGCCGACCCCGGCGCGCGGGGCGGGCACGGCGCCGGAGACCTTGTCGGCCACCGTCACCACGAACCGGTCGGCGACCAGGCCGGAGCCGGACTCGTCGATCGCGTCCAGCACCACCACCACCGGCTCGCCGGGGCAGTGCCGCTGGTGCAGGCCGACGGCCCGGGAACAGGCCTCGCCGACGGCCAGGCGGACCTCGTCCAGCAGACCGGCCTCCACCCCGACCCGGCGGGCGTGGGCGACCGCGACCAGCCGCGCGGTCCTGACGTGCTCGGGCTGCGGAGTGAACCGCAGCAGAACGGCCGTGGCGCTCTCCGTCTTGGCCACCGTGCCGACGGCCGACGATTGCGCATCCATGTTGGCAGACCCCTTAGGAACAAGTGCGGGATGGGACGACCGGCCGACGGACCCGCCGGCGCGGCGCGGCGGGACCGCGCGGCGCTGTGCCGGACGCGGGCCCGCCGCCGAACCGCTAGTCGACGGCGGTGACGGCCTGCTCCACGCTGTCGCTGATCGGGAACACCTTGGTCAGCCCGGTGATCCGGAAGATCTTCAGGATCCGCTCCTGGGTGCAGACCAGGCGCAGCGAACCGTCGTGCGCCCGGACCCGCTTGAGCCCGCCGACCAGGACGCCCAGCCCGGTGGAGTCCAGGAAGTCCACGTCCTCCATGTCCACGATCAGGTGGTACTTCCCGGCACCGACCAGCTCGACCAGCTGTTCCCGGAGCTTGGGGGCGGTGTACACGTCGATCTCCCCGCCGACCTTGACGATCGTCCGGCCGTTCTCGTCTCGCGTCTCCAGCTTCAGGTCCACTGTCGGCCTCCAAAATCGGTGCCTTCCCGCCGCGGCGGGGGTGAGAAAAGGTGTGTCCTCGGCAACACAAAGTACAGCTTCACCCGGGTCAGGGCTTGAGCACAGTCAATCACCTCGGGGTGACACTCGGCCACGATTCGCGTCAAGTGCCCTCTAATGGTGCGTCAGGTTGGGCCCGATCGCGGGGAGGCGGGGACGCCGCGCCGTCGGAGTCCAGGTCTTGGTCCGTGTCGGAGTCGGTGTCGCGGTCCGTGTCCGAGTCGGTGTCGCGGTCCGTGTCGTGATCCATGTCGTGTCGGATGCTCGTTCGGATCCCGTCTGGTGAAGTCGGGCATGGAAGGGGTCGCCGCTGGGCGGATACTGGACTGCGATGCCGCCGACTCCTCCTTACCAGCAAAACCCCGGCACGGGTGGTGTGTCCACACCAGAACCCGCGCCGGATGGCGCCATCCCGGAATCCGGCGTGATCGCCGGTCCCCACCATCAAACGCTGGAGAGACTGATCTCGGTTCCCGCGTCTCGCGCGGAACGTGTGACGCATGTGCGCGTGGTGCCGGCCCGGGACGCCGAGCACGCCGAGTGGCCGGAGTGGGTCGACGAAGCCGTGGTGCACGGGTTCCGCGAGCGCGGCGGGGTGCCCCGGCCGTGGCGGCACCAGGTCGCGGCGGCCGAGGCGGCGCGCGCGGGCAGGCATGTGACCCTCGCCACGGGCACCGCCTCCGGCAAATCGATGGGCTTCCAACTCCCGGCCCTGACCGCGATCCGCGAGAACGCGGGCACGACGCTGTACCTGGCGCCCACCAAGGCCCTGGCCGCGGACCAACTCAGGCGTCTCACTCGTTTGGACGTACCGGGCGTCCGGGCCGGTCTGCTGGACGGCGACACGGACGGCGAGGCCCGCGACTGGGTACGTCAGCACGCGAACTACGTCCTGAGCAACCCGGACATGCTGCACTACTCGCTGCTCCCAGGACACGCGCGCTGGGCGCTGTTCCTCCGGAAGCTGCGTTATGTCGTCATCGATGAGTGCCACACCTATAAAGGTGTCTTCGGGTCACATGTGGCGGCCGTCCTACGCCGGCTGCGGCGCATCTGCGCCCGCTACGGCTCCAGTCCGACCTTCATACTGGCGTCGGCCACCACCGCCGACCCGGCCATCTCTGCGTCCCGGCTCACCGGGCTGGACGTCTCCGCGGTTACGGACGACTCTTCTCCGCGCGGCCCTTTAGTGTTCGCCCTCTGGGAACCTCCCCTGACCACCTTCATCGGGGAACACGGAGCGCCGGTCCGGCGCTCCGCCACCGCCGAAGCCGCGGACTTGCTGACCGACTTGGTCCTGGACGACGTCCGCACTGTCGTCTTCACCCGGTCCCGGCGCGGCGCCGAACAGGTGTCCATGCAGACGCGGGACTACCTGGAGGAACGCCATAGGGGATACGGGAACCGGATCGCGGCGTACCGCGGCGGCTACCTGAAGACCGAACGCCGCGCCCTGGAAGCCGCGCTGCACATGGACCCGACCCAGGACGGCGCGCTCGTCGGGCTGGCCGCCACGACGGCCCTGGAGCTCGGCGTGGACGTCGCAGGACTCGATGCCGTCCTGATGGCCGGGTTCCCCGGTACGCGGGCCTCCCTGTGGCAACAGGCGGGGCGCGCCGGGCGGGCCGGGCAGGGCGCGCTGGCGGTCCTCATCGCCCGCGACGACCCGCTGGACACCTACCTGGTGCACCACTCGGAGTCGATCTTCGACCGCCCGGTCGAGGCCGCGGTCTTGGACCCGGACAACCCCTACGTACTGGCGCCGCATCTATGCGCGGCGGCGGCAGAACTCCCTATTACGGATTCCGACCTGTCGCTGTTCGGCCCCACCGCCGAAGCCCTCCTGACGGACCTCACCCGCCGCGAATACCTCCGGCGCCGCCCCACCGGCTGGTACTGGACCCGCCGCGAGCGCCCCTCAGCGCTGACCGACCTGCGCGGTACCGGCGGGCCGTCGGTACGGATCGTGGAAGACAAGACCGGGCGGCTGCTGGGAACCGTGGACGAGGGCGCGTCCCACTCCACAGTCCACGACGGCGCCGTGTACCTGCACCAGAGCCACACCTACCTCGTGGACAAGCTGAACCTGGAGCAGAACATAGCGCTGGTCCACCGCGCCGACCCGGACTACACGACCATGGCCCGGGACGTGGTCCAGGTGACCATCCTGGAGACCGAGCAGACCCAGGACTGGGGCGACGCCTCCCTGCACTTCGGCTCGGTCGAGGTGAGCACCCAGGTGGTCTCCTACCTGAAGCGCAAGGCCGGCACCGGCCAGATCATCGAGACCAAACCCCTCGACCTCCCCGAACGCATCCTCCGCACCCGCGCCGTCTGGTGGACCGTCGACCCCGCGGCCCTGCGTGAAGCCGAACTCGACGCGGCCATGAGCGCCGGCGCCGCCCACGCGGCCGAACACGCCTCCATCGGCCTGCTCCCCCTGTTCACCCCCTGCGACCGCTGGGACATCGGCGGCGTCTCGATGCCGATGCACCCCGACACCGAACGCCTCACGGTGTTCGTCTACGACGGCCACCCCGGCGGCGCGGGCTTCGCCGAGCGCGCGTACGGCTCGGCGGCCGCGTGGCTGACCGCGACCCGGGACGTGATCGCGGCGTGCGAGTGCCTGGAGGGGTGCCCTTCGTGCGTGCAGTCGCCGAAGTGCGGGAACGGGAACAATCCGCTGGATAAGGCGGGGGCGGCGCGGCTACTCAATTTGGTCCTTTCGAGTGTTTCGAACACAGAGAGCGACGGCTAGGCTGGCCACAGATCAAAGGGAGGAGTGGGGACATGTCTGTGGAGACGATCGACTACTCGTGGATGCACGAGCAGATAAGCGCAGAGCAGTACGACGCCATGCCGGAGGAGCTTTGCCGCAACATCGAAATCGTCGACGGGATGGTCCACGTGAGCCCCAAACCGACCCCCTTCCACAACGATGTGGCGCGCTGGATCGCGAATAGCATCGAGGCGGCAGGCCGCCCTACGTGGCGGACGACGACGGATGTGGATCTCCGGCTCCGGGACATCCCACTGCTCAACCGTCAGCCCGACGTCCTGGTCTACAAAGCTGACACGCCACGCAACCGGCGCATTCCGCTAGAGGCCGTGCTCGCCGTGGTCGAGATCGTGTCTCCCGGCTCGGAGAGCACCGACCGCGTGCACAAACCGCTTGAATACGCGGCCGCGGGAATCCGGTTCTATTGGCGGGTCGAGATCAACGCGGGCACCCCGGTCGTCTACACCTACGAGCTGGACCGAAGGACTAACACCTACAGCGGCACCGGCATTTTCGAGGACACCGTGAAGGCCAACCTCGGCTTCCCGGTAGAGATCGATCTCACGGACGTCTGAGCACCGCCCAGGCCGCCACCCGGTAGCGTTGTCGGAATGGCACCCCAAGCTGTCAACCTGGTCAACCTAGAGAACGTCTCCAAGGCCTACACCGCCCGCACCCTCCTCGACGAGGTCTCCCTCGGCCTGTCCGAGGGCGACCGGATCGGCGTGGTCGGCCGGAACGGCGGCGGCAAGTCGACCTTGCTGCGGGTGCTGGCGAAACTCGACGAACCGGACTCCGGGCGCGTCACCCATACCGGCGGGCTGCGGATCGCCTTCGTCGGGCAGCACGACACCCTGGACCCGGAGGCGACCATCCGGCACGAGCTGGTCGCCGACCGGCCCGACCACGACTGGCTGGCCGACGCCCGGGTGCGCGACGTCATCACCGGCCTGTTCGGCGGCACCGACTTCCCCAACTTCCCCGACGGCATGGACACCCGGATCGGGCCGCTGTCCGGTGGCGAGCGGCGGCGGGTGGCGCTGGCCAAGGCCCTGATCAACGAGCACGACCTGCTGCTGCTCGACGAGCCCACCAACCACCTGGACGTCGAGGGCATCGCCTGGCTGGCCCGGCATCTGGCCACCGCCAAGCCCGCGCTGCTCACCGTCACCCACGACCGCTGGTTCCTGGACGCCGTCACCACCCGGACCTGGGAGGTCGTCAACGGCCAGGTCCTGGACTACGACGGCGGCTACTCGGCCTACGTCCTGGCCCGCGCCGAGCGGCAGCGGCAGGCCGACGCCGAGTGGGACCGCAAGCAGAACCTGCTGCGCAAGGAGCTGGCCTGGCTGCGGCGCGGGGCCCCGGCCCGGACCAGCAAGCCGAAGTTCCGGATCGAGGCGGCGAACGAGCTGATCGCCGCCGAGCCGCCGGCCCGGGACAGCACCGAGCTTCAGAAGTTCGCGACCAGTCGGTTGGGCCGGACCGTCTATGAGTTGGAGGACGTGTCCTACGCCGTCGGCGAGGGCGCCGAGCAGAAGCAGTTGCTCCAGCACGTCACCTGGCAGCTCGGCCCCGGCGAGCGGCTGGGCCTGATCGGCGTCAACGGCTCCGGCAAGTCCTCACTGGTCCGGCTGCTGCTCGGCGAGGCGCAGCCGGATTCCGGACGGGTCGTCACCGGCGTCACCGTGAAGCCCGCGCACCTGTCGCAGGAGGTGGCCGAGATCGACCCGACCTGGCGGGTGCTGGAGGCGGTCGAGAAGGTCCACTCCTCGGTCGAGATCGGCAGGGGCAAGACCCTCACCGCCGGGCAGCTGCTGGAGCGGTTCGGCTTCGCCGGCGAGAAGCAGTGGACCCGGGTCGGCGACCTGTCCGGCGGCGAGCGGCGCCGGCTACAGCTGCTCAGGCTGCTGATGGACGCCCCGAACGTGCTGCTGCTGGACGAGCCCACCAACGACCTGGACATCGACACCCTCACCGCTTTTGAGGACATCCTGGACGGCTGGCCGGGCAGCCTGCTGGTGGTCAGCCACGACCGCTACTTCCTGGAGCGCACCACCGACCGGGTCGCCGCGCTGTACGGGGACGGCCGGGTCCGGCTGCTCCCGGGCGGCGTCGACGAGTACCTGACGTACCGCGAACAGCGCGCCGCGGAGGTTTCCAACTCCCGCACAACCAAAGCCCCCGCCCAGCCGTCAAACCAGACGAGCAGCAGTGCGGGCTCGCGCGAAGACCGGGCCGTGAAGAAGGAACTGGCCCGCATCGAGCGGCGCCTGGACAAGATCGCGGAACTGGAGACCGGTCTGCATGACGAACTGTCGCGGATTGGGGGAGACTATCTCGCGGCGGCCGATGCGGACGCTAAGCTACGCGAGTTGCATGAGGAACGTCTCCGTCTAGAGGATGAGTGGTTCTCACTCTCCGCCTAGACGGGAACTGACTTCAGGCCGGACCGGGCGACCGGTCGGGTGGGTCGTGGGGGCCCGCCGGTGTGACGTCGATGCTGGCCGCGGGTTCCGCCCGCGGCTGGAGCAAGGGGGAGACGCGTGGCCTGCTACGCGGACGGACGGCCCGAGGGGGCCGAGTGTCCGATTCGCCTTCGCCGCGCGCCGAACCGGGCTCGGAACCAGGGTGGGGGACGATCGTGAGCACGCCCACGGACACCGCCAACCGGGGCCCGGCCGACCGGGACACCGGATCGAAGGACCCGTACATCCGCGGCACCGACGAGACCGTCCTGCTGGACCTGCGTGAGCTGCGGGCCCAGGAGGCCGCGGAGCAGGAGACCCGGCAGGCGGCCGCCAGCCCCGGGACGGAGCTGGAGCGCTACCACGGCTCGCACCGCCGGGACGCCGTCCTGTACGCCGACGGCGGCACCGCGATCCCGCTGGACCGGGTCCGCGAGGTCTGCCACGACCTGCGCCAGCCGGTCGCCGCGATCCTGATGCTGGCCTCGGCCGCCGAACTGCGGCCGGACGTGCCCGAGCGGGTCCGGGAAGTGCTCCAGGAGATCATGACCCAGACCGAGGACATATCCTCGACGGTCCGCCAGTTCCTGGACGACGCCAAACAGGGCGTGGACGGCCTGGGCGAACCGGTCCCGTGCAACGTGGCCGGCCTGGCCGCGGAGTCCGTGGAGCGCTGGCGGGCCACCTTCGACGGCGATCTGGCCCTGGCCGCGGCCGAGGACCCGCTGCACGTGACGGTGGACCCGGTGCTGTTCAAGAGGGCGCTGGGCAACGTACTGTCCAACGGCACCCGCGCCGCCGGCGAGGCCGGCCGGGTCCAGGTGACCGTCCGCCGCTTCGAGACCGCCGAGGGCGAACGCGCCGTGATCGAGGTCGACGACAGCGGCCCCGGCTTCGGCAACATCCCGGCCGGCCACGGCCTGGGCCTGGCGGTGGTCCGCCGCACCATAGAAGCGGCCGGCGGCGCGGTCGAGTTCGCCGAGGGGCCCCTGGGCGGCGCCCTGGTCCGCCTGGTCCTCCCGGTCACCCCGATCCGCCCGCTGAGCGCCGACGACGAACTGACGAAGACCTTCCACGGCGAGATCACCCTGTCGGAGCTGGCCGCACAGCTCGCGATGGGGAACCTGCACAAGGCGCTGGCGGACTTCGATGACGACGATAACGACGATGACGATGAGGACGACGGGGACGACTTCGATTTCGCGGAAGTCGTGGACGTCGCGGATGTCTTGGATGTCTTGGATGTCTTGGACGTCGCGGACATCGTGGACAACGAGCTCGACGCGAACTCCGCGTCCGCCTACGAGGACACCACCGCAGCGGCACCGGTAGCCAGCGGCCACGCGCTCACGACACGGTTCAGCGCCTGGCCGGAGCCGATGGCCATCTCCGGGACGCCAGAGCAGCTGGCGATCGGCGGGGCACCGGAACAGGCGAACCCGTTCGCGAGCGAGAACCGGAGCTACTTCGGGCTGCCGACCCAGCCGACGGCCGCGGAGCGGGAGATCGCGCCGGCGGCGAATGCCGACCGCGGGTTCTTCGGACTGCCGCTGAAGAACGATGTCGCCACGCCGACGTCCGCGACCACTCCCGCGCAGATCGCGGCGCCGACACCGCGCCAGGCTGACGTCTCCGCGCATCCGGTTCCCGCCGGGCTGTTCTCGCCGCGCCGGGCTGGTTCACTGGCGCAGGGGGAGATCGCCGCTGCCACGCCGGCCGCCGCGCACCCGGCCCGCTCTGGCTCGCAGGCCCCGCACTACCCCGCGGCGCCCGCGATCGCCGCCCAAGCTGTCGCCGCTCCTCAGGCTCCAGCCACTCCCGCGCCCCCAGTCGCCGCTGCTTCTCCCGCCGCCGCGCCTCAGTCCCGGGATGCGCAGATCTTCGCCACGCCCGCGCCGGCACTCGCTGGCTCTATCTCGCAGACCGCCGCCCATGCATCCGCTACGGCTCACCCGGCTGGTTCTCAGATACCGAGCGCGATCGCCGCCGCCCAAGCCACCGCGGCGCCTCAGTCCCAGGATGCGCAGATCTTCGCCGCGCCCGCGCCCGCGCCGGCGCTCGCCGTCCAAGCCGCCGCGGCGCCTCAGTCCCCCACCCC
>NZ_JAAFZA010000150.1 GCF_015356865.1 Catenulispora pinisilvae | reverse complement strand
GGACCGCACCGAGATCGGCCCGCCCGGACCCCGCCCGCGCATCCGGGAACTATGTTTAGTACGCTTAAGTAAATAAATCTGGACAACGGAGGGGCCGTCGCCGCGTGAGTACCGTCAATGCCGGACCGGTTAAGGCGCAGGAATCCTCGACCGTTCGGCAGCGGACCTTCTCCTCGCTCAAGGTACCCAACTACCGGATGTACATGACCGGCCAGTCCATATCCCTGATCGGGACGTGGATGCAGACGACGGCTCAGTCCTGGCTGGTCCTCACGCTCACCCACTCCAGCACCGCGCTCGGGCTGGTCGTGGCGCTCCAGACCCTGCCGGTCCTGCTCTTCGGCCCCTATGGCGGCGTCGTCGCCGACCGGGCGGACAAGCAGCGGCTGATGGTCATCCTCCAGTCCGCGATGGGGGTGCAGGCGCTCGTCCTCGGGCTGCTGACGGTCTTCGGGTCGGTCAAGTTCTGGGAGGTGTGTGCGCTGGCGGTGGCCCTGGGCATGAACAACGCCTTCGAGAACGCCACCCGTCAGTCGTTCGTGCGGGAGATGGTCGGCCGTGACGAGCTGCGCAACGCCATCACGCTGAACTCGGTGATGGTGAACGCGGCGCGCGCGGTCGGGCCGGCGGTCGGCGGCATATTGATCGCCGTGGTCGGCATCGGGATCTGCTTCCTGCTCAACGCGGCCAGCTTCGTCGCGGTCGTCGCCTCCCTGCTGCGCATGGATCGCTCTCAGCTCCAGCCCAGCCCGCCGACGCCGCGCGCCCGCGGGCAGCTGCGCGAGGGCCTGCGCTATGCCGCCGCGACACCGACGATCGCGATCCCGTTGGCGATGATGGGCCTGGTCGGGCTGCTGGCCTACGAGTTCCAGGTCTCGCTGCCGGTCTTCGTCGAGCGGACCTTCCACGGCGGCTCGGTCGCGTTCGGCGTCATCACCTCGGCGATGGGCATCGGCGCGGTCGTCGGCGGGCTGTTCACCGCCGCCCGGGGGCGTACCGGTCTGCGGCCGATGATGATCGCCGCGATCGGCTTCGGGGTGTCGATGCTGGCTGCCGCCTACGCGCCGGTGTTCGCGGTGGCCTGCGCGGTGATGCTGCTGGTCGGGTGGGCCAGCGTCTCCTTCATAGCGATCGGGAACTCGACGATCCAGCTGACGTCGGACCCGGAGAAGCGCGGCCGGATGATCGCCCTGTGGCAGGTGGCGTTCCAGGGGACGACGCCGATCGGCGGGCCGTTGGTCGGGTGGGTGATCGCGATGTCGGACCCGCGCTCGGGGCTGGCGGTCGGCGGGGTGTCGTGCTTGGTGGCCGCGGCCGGGGGATTCATGTTGGCACGGCGGGTTTCGGCGCGTGGGGTGCCGGCTCCGGCGGAGGCTGCCGAGAGTCCGGTTTAGTCGACCAACCCCCACTTGCGTTCCACCGCGACCAAGGCCGGATCGTCGGGAGCGGTGGCAGTCTGCATCGCAGCCGCCACCTCTGCGCGGAGATCGCCGTCTATCTTGGCGTTCTGCAGGAGCCTGTTCAGCTGTTCCCAGTTCAGATACGTGGGGCCCCGCAGCTCGGTGATGACCACGCCGTACTTGAGCAGGAGGGCGATGACCGGGGCGCCGCACGGGTCGGCGCCGTTCATGAGCGCGTAGGCCAACTCGTGCCGCAGGGCCGGGTCGGCCGTCTCGTCGTGCAGCAGCCCGAATATCTTGCGGGACGTTTCCGTTCGTGGCGAGGAGCCCGCTTTCTGCGGCGGCCGGTACTGCACGCCCTCGGGGGTTCGGGGCGGCCCGCCGGTCCGGCCCCGGTGTCCGGCGAAGCCCGCGACGAGGCACAGGCTCAGCAAGAACCACACCGCGCCCAGCGCCGGCACCGCGGTTCCCACGGCGGCGGTCGGGCCGAGGATGATCGCCGGACACAACACCCAGTGGAAGAGGTAGGTGCCCAAGACGTCGCCCGGACGCATCGCGGCTATGCCGAGGATCTGGTAGTCGACGGTCGTCCGCGTGCGGTTCCGGCCGTGGCCGACAGCGCTGGTCTGTCCGGGCCCCTGCTGCGCCAGATAGAGCCGGTTCAGCGGGACCAGCGGCATGGACAGGACGGACGCCCAGCGCGTCGCGAAGAACCGGCCGTCGGCGTCGGCGGCGCTGCGGTTCTTCAACGTGACGCCGGTGCCGTTGGTCGACCGCATGCTGCCCACGCGGTCGGCGGGGCCTGGCGGACGGACCCTTTCCTGGATCGGCTGGTTCGGCATGGTGCGCCCCTTCGCAGGCCTCTAAGACAGAGGTGTCGTCTGTACGAGGCCTGAGGTTAGGCGCGGTGCCGGAGGACCGGTCCTTGACAGCGTGGGTGGCGTTGAGGTGTGTGGGTGTCCGCGGATGCCGCGGTCTATGACAGCGCAGCGTCCCCGAAGTGCGTGACCGCCCAATCCTGGAGCGCCGCCAGCGGCTCGCGCAGCAGGCGCCCGGCGTCGGTGAGGGTGTACTCGACGCGGACCGGTACTCCGGGGTGGACGATGCGGCGCACGATCCCGTCCCGTTCGAGGCCGCGCAGGGTCTGGGTGAGCATCTTCTGCGAGACGCCCTCGATGCGCCGGCGCAGCTCTGAGAAGCGGACGCTGCCATCTGACAGCGCCGTCAGCACGAGTACCGACCAGCGGTCGCCGATGCGGTCCAGGAGGTGCCGGGCCGGGCAGTCCGCGCGGTGGTCGGTGCCGTGCAGTACCAAGTCGGTGGAGGTGGTTACCACAAAGTGCCTTCTTCTCTTCGGTAAGTGCCTTCCTTACGGTAACTGGAGTGCGTCCTGGACGCATCAGACCAGCACCCCGTGGAAAGGCATCTCATGGCTCGCATCACCGTCATCGGCGGCACCGGATACGCCGGGAGGGCGATCGTCGCGCAGGCCGCGGCCCGTGGCCACCAGGTCACCGCGCTCAGTCGTTCGCTGCCTGAGGAACGGATCCCGGACGTGTTCTACGTCCAGGGCGACGCCACCGACCAGGCAACGCTTGTGTCGGTCGTTGAGGGTGCGGAGGCCGTGGTGGGGGCGCTCGCGCCGCGCGGCCCGCTGGATTCCGACTCCTTCCGTGCCACGTACCGGATTCTCGCGCGGTTGGCCGACGACGCGGGCGTGCCGCTGTTCGTCGTGGGCGGCTACAGCTCGCTGCGTCCGGCGCCGGGGGCCGAGCGTTTCATCACCGACCTCAGCGACGTCCCCGTGCACCTGCACGACGAGATCCGCGCCGGGGCCGCGCTGGTCATGGAGGATCTCCCGGCCGCGCCGAAGACGCTCGACTGGGTCTTCGTGAGCCCGGCGTTGAGGTTCGGCGCGCACGCGCCCGGCGAGCGCCTCGACCGCTACCGGCTCGGCGACGAGGTCGCGGTGCAGCCCGAGGACGGCGGCGCGATCTCGGCCCCGGACTACGCCCTCGGACTCGTCGACCTGATCGAGCGGGGCGAGCGCCACCGGGAACAGGTCAACCTCGCCCACTGAGGGTCAGCCGGCGGAAATCTGAAAGCTCCATGTAGATCAGTAGCTAGATCAGTAACTGGATCAGGAACCTTATATGCGTGACCATACTTACCGCGGACACCGCACCCGGACGCTCGATCTGCCGATCGCCGACGGGATCCTGCACCCGGACCTGCTGCCGGACGAGCTCGCCCGGGAGGTCTCGACGCCGCTGCGCAACCACCGCGAGCCGTATGTCGGCGTCACCGCCGACGGCACTCCCGTCGACGGCCTCTACCACCTCGCCGAAACCGGCCTGTCCCACCGGAAAGCCCTCGACGCCGCGACGGCCTACCTCGACACGCTGGAGCGGTACCAACTCCCCGTCGCCCGCTTGCCGATGGACTCACCGGACTGGCGGTTGTGGACCAACGCCTTCCCGGTCTGGACTCCCAAGGGCCTGCGTCTCAGTCGCCTGACTTCCCCGCAACGCGAGGCCGCCCTGGCCGTCATCGAGGCCAGCCTCAGTGCCGAGGGGTACGCCGCGATCCGCACCGCCATGAAGCTCAACGACGCGCTCGGCGACCTCATCCAGACCTACCGGGATTCGCTCGGCGAGTACACGTACCAGTTCACGATCTTCGGCGAGCCCTCGGCCGAGGAGCCCTGGGGCTGGCAGTTGGCCGGTCACCACGTCGACGTCCACTGCGTCTTCGTCGGATCCCAACTGGTCCTCGCCCCGGTGTTCCTCGGCGCCGAGCCCGCCCAGGCGTGGGAAGACGGGCCCTATGCGGGAGTGAGCCTGTTCGAGCGGGAAACCGAAGGCGGCCTGGCGATGCGCCGCTCGCTCACCGAAGACCAGGAAGAGCGGTTTTTGATGGGCAGATCCCTGCGGATCGCCGATCTGCCGCCGGAGTTCGCCGGCCCCACCGGCCGGCAGCTGTCCGGGGCCAGGCAGGACAACCTCGTCCTGCCGCCTGAGGGGATCAGCGGCAAGGAACTGTCGCGTGAGCAGCGGCAGCTCCTGCTCGAACTCGCGGACGTCTACATCAAGCGGCTTCCCGACGGTCACGCCGGGCTCAAGCGCAGCCAGTTCGAGGAGCACCTCGGGGACACGAGGTTCGCCTGGCGCGGCGGGCACGGCGACACCAGCGCGTTCTACTACCGGATCCACTCGCCGGTGCTGCTGGTCGAGTACGACAACGAGGCGGGCATCTTCCTGGACAATGACGAGGCCGAACGGTTCCACGTGCACACGATCACCAGGGAGCCCAACGGCAACGACTACGGGAAGAACCTGTTGGCCCAGCATTACCAGCGTTTCCACAGCTGACGGGCACGAGCTGCGGACCGGACCGGAGCAACCGAACCGGACCGGACCGGACCGGAGCAACCGAACCGAATCGCGTGGCGAGTCGCGCAGCACGGGGATCATGTGCGATCGCTGTGCGCGGATTGTGAAGTGCCGTCGGGACACTCTTTTCATGTCACCACCCTCATTCCGCAACCGTGGATTCGGCGCGACCGGTGCGGCTGTCGCCGTCGTGGCCGTTGGAACGTTGGCCGTCGGGGCCGCGGCCGGGTCGGCGAACGCCGCCGCACCGGCCGCTCATCCGGCAGTTCACCCGGCTGCCTGGGCCGCCGGCCCCGTGGTCGCGAACTCGAACTCGGCTGCCGTGCCCTCCCACTCCGGACTGCGACCGTTCGTCGAGTCCAGCACCCAGAACTGGTCCGGCTACGTCGCCGACACCAACGGCGGCACGTACACCAGCGTGGAATCGTCCTGGGTCGAGCCGGCCGTGGACTGCTCGAAGGGCGACGGCTGGGTCCTGCTCTGGGTCGGTCTGGACGGTTCGGGCAGCCCCACCGTCGAGCAGACGGGTACCGGCGCGCTCTGCTCCGCCGGCCAGGCGTCCTACGCCACCTGGTGGGAGACCTTCTCGAATCCCATCCAGTTCTACAAGGACCCGATCAAGGTGGGGGACAAGTTCGACGCCAAGGTGACGTTCAAGGGCAACGCAGAGTACGAACTCACCCTGACCAACCTGACCGAGGGCTGGATCGAGGACCACCTGGAGCAGGCCGCGAGCGGGGCCACCAACGCCAGCGCCGAGGTGGTCGCCGAGACGCCCAGGACCATCTTCGGCCAGCTCACCCCGCTGCCCGACTTCGGAACCGCCACGTTCACCGGTTCCCAGGTGAACGGCCAGCCGATCGGGGCGGCCAACCCGGTGGCGGTCGCCCTGGCCCGCAACGGCGACACCCTGGCCACCGCCGGTCCGCTGAACAACGGGACCGATTTCACGGAGACCTGGCTGGCCAACAACTGAGAAGGCTTGCTGGCCAACAACTGAGATGACTGGCTGGCCGACGGCTGGAAGACCTGCGGCGGGTACCGACTCGGTGGAGTCGGCATCCGCCGCTTCCGGCCTGATCGCCTCGGGACCGATCGTCTCAGTGCCGATCGTCTCGGACCGATCGCCTTGCGGATCAACGCACAGTGTGTCGGGACCTACTCATGACGGTGAACCCGATCGTGGCGATGACTCCGTACACCGCCGGAGCGAGGAAGACGTGCGGCAGACCGAGCAGATCGACACCGATGCCGCCGGTCACACCGCCCATGGCGCTCGCGAGCGCCGGCGAGCTCATGAAGATCGCCGAGGCGGTGGCCACGGCCTCCGGCAGCAAGCGTTGGGCGACGATGATGCCCAGGGCGGCGAACACGCCCCACACGCAGCCCATCAGGATCTGCCCGGCGAACATGCCGATCGTGTCGCCGGTCAGGGCGAAACAGAGGTTGGCACCCACGCCGCAGCCGGCGCCGAGGACCATCAGGCGCATCATGCCGATCCGACGTGCGGTGAGCACGGCCACCGGCATGAGGATCAGCTCTATCAGCGGCTGGATCGCGATGACCGCTCCGCTGACCGCGGTGCCGATGTGCATGTCAGTACGCATATAGATCGTGAGGTAGCCGTACTTGATCGGCTCTCCGGCGTAGACGCATATGTAGAGCCCGGTGAACGCCAACAGCGGCAGCATGGCCGATAGCCCGGGGCGCTGGTGGTGTTCTCGGGGCGATGCGGGCGCGGTCGTACTTGTAGTTGTAGTCGGTGCGTTGCCGGGCTCGGGGGTTCTCGCGAAGCCCATCGGGACGATCTGGGCGAGCGCGCAGATCCCGGTGCAGGCGAGCATCACGCGCGGGCCGGCGGTCGCGGCCAGCAGCGATCCCAACACGGGCCCGATGATCCAGCCGGCCGTCAACGCCATCCGGATGACCGAGACGATTCCGTCCCCGGCGTCTCCGGTGTCCCCGGCGTCTCCGGTGTCCCCGGCGTCGCCGGCCGTGTCCTGGAGGCTGTCGTGGATCGCCGCGAACAGTTGCGATCCCGCCGCGCCGGAGAAGGCCAGAACCACGGCGCTGATCACGAACGGCATCCACACCTGGGTCGAGAACGCCATGGCGGTCCAGCCGAGGAACGCCGCCACCGCGCAGATCCGGAACAGCCCGAGCCGTTTGCCGGTACGGTCCGAACGCGTCCCGATCAGGTAGCCGGCCAGCGGCGCGGTGATGTTGGTGAGGTAGTACAGACCGGCCGTGGTCAACGAGGTGTGCAGATCGTCGACCAGGAACAGGGTGATCTGCGGCGCGGCGGCGGAGATCCCGAGCCCGGACAGGAACAGCGCGATGGTCGCGCCGCGATACAGCGGCGAGGCCAGTACGGCGCGCAAGGCGGACGGCGCGGCGGCGACCTTGGCGTCGGCGAGGGCTGATGGCACGGATGGATCCCCTTGCGGACTCGCAGTGTACGTTCGTACGCATCGATCATCATGAACGTACAGCGGGTGCTTCGCGGCGGGGAAGAGGGTTGCGGTTCCGAAACTCGGCGCTCCGGCTTCCGAAACTCGGCGCTCCGGCTTCCGAATCTCGACTCTGCGGTCTCCGAACCTTGGCTACCCGGCTTCCGAAACTCCGCTCTGAGGTTCCGAATCTCGGCCCCCGGATTCCGAAACTCGGCTCTGCGGTTCCGAACCTTGGCTCCCCGCGTTCCGAGTCTCGGTTCCCCGGGTTCCGAAACTCGGCTTCCGGGATTCAGCCCATGGTGATGCGGCGCACGGCCTCCGCGGTGCGCGCCCGTTCCGGCGGCGTGGTGTCCAGCGCGGCGTGGATGAAGAGCCCTTCGATCAGCGCGTCGAGCAGGTGCGTGGTCGGCTCGTCGAAGAAGCGCCGCAGCGCGCGCCGGCTGCGGGCCATCCAGTCGCAGGTCAGGGTGCGGAACTCGGGCTTGCGGGCGGCGAGGGTGTAGAGCTCGGTGGTCAGGACCAGCTCCCGTTGCGAGTCCAGCAGGTCGGCGTGGATCAGGCCGACCACCGCCGCGCGGGCCTCGTCGGCGTTCGTGGCCTGCCGGAACCACTGCTCGTACCGGGTGGCGATGGTGTCGGCGAACTTCTCGAAGCTGACCCGCAGCAGCTGGTCCATGTCGTCGAAGTGGTAGGTCATCGACCCGAGCGGTACGTCGGCGCGCGCGGCGACCTTGCGGTGCGACACCCCGGCGACCCCGACTTCGGCGATCACGTCGAGCGCGGCGTCGATGATCCGCGCGCGCCGGTCGGGGTCGAAGCGGCGGCTGCGGGCGGCGGTCGGGGCGGCTGGTGCGGCAGTTGCGGCGCCTGAGGATGTCGCGTCAGCGTCCATTCCGTCCATTCCGTCCATTGCCTCCATCGTATTGCCCGTATCGCCGCCGGCAGCCCCGCTCAGAGCTCCCGGATCACCCGGGCCGGCGAGCCGACCGCCAGGCAGCGCGCCGGGACGTCCCGGGTCACGACCGACCCGGCGCCGATCACGCTGTCGTCCCCGATCCTCACCCCGGGGCAGATGATCGCGCCGCCGCCGAGCCACACGTTGTCGCCGATGGTGATCGGCCGCGCGGACTCCAGCCGGTCTTTGCGCGGCTGCGGCTCCAGCGGGTGCACGGGGGTCAGCAGCTGCACGTTCGGGCCGATCTGGCAGTCCTCGCCGATCACGATCGGCGCGACGTCCAGGGCGGTCAGGTTGTAGTTGATGAACGTGCGCGCCCCGACGGTGAGGTGGGCGCCGTAGTCGACGTATAGAGGAGGCCTGATATGGGCCTGCTCGCCGAGGTGGCCGACCAGCTCCTCCAGGATCGGTCGGGCGGCCTCCGGGTCCTCGGCGTAGGCGGCCGCGTACTGCGCCTGAAGGCGTACTGCCCGCTTGTAGAGCTCCCCGCTGTCGGGGTCGTCAGCGATGTACCAGTCCCCGGCGAGCATGCGCTCCCGGTTGGTGCGGTCGTCTCCGGCGAAGTAGTCGGTCATGCGTACGAGCGTACACATCGAGGAGTGCGTCCGGGGCGTCCGGTACTTTCGCGAGGGGCCGCGGATTGCGCTGAGCGTAACTATTGAGTGCTGATCTTTGCATTGCCCGTTACCACCCTGGTCGCCGAGACTGAAGACGCCCGCAGAACGCGGGGATAGGTATGACAGGTAACTGGAAGTGAGCAAGTCATGGTGCAGAACACCCGCGCCGAGCGCACCGGCGACGTCCTCGCGGCGGTGAGCCAGAGCGGCCCGACCGTGTCCTTCTTCGACGCCGCGTCCGACCGGCTCCTGGGCTCGGTCGAGGTGCTGGCCGAACCGCACGAGATCTGCTTCGATCCGACGCGACGCCTGCTGTGGTGCACGAACACCTACGAGGCCGGCTACTACCGCGCGAACTCGGGCCGTCGCAGTCAGCTGGCGGTCATCGACCCGGACGCCCGGCGGATCGTCGAGGTCGTCGACATCGCCCCGGAGGTCGGCCCGCACGGCCTGAGCCTGGACGCCGAGCGCGGGCGGCTCTATGTCAGCGTGGAGGGTGCCGAGGGTGCCGAGGGTGCCGAGGGCGGCAGCGGCGGCGGGGTCGTGATCATCGACACCGCGAGCCGACGGCCGATCGGCCGGATCGACACCGGCGCCTTCGGCCCGCACTGGTTCGTCGCGAGCCCGGACGGTACGCGCGGCTACGCCAGCAACAAGGAGGCGCCGTTCGTCTCCGTGCTCGATCTGGTCGCGGGGGAGCTGATCGATCGGATCGAGGTGCCCGGCGGCGAGGGCCTGGCGGTGTCCGCCGACGGCTCGCGGGTGTACGTGGCCGCGCCCTTCGCGGGCGGCTTCAATGGTGGCGGGCCCGAGGCCACACCCGGGATCCGGGTCATCGACACCGGGCTTCGCCGCGTGGTCGACGTCCTGGCGACGGACAACGTCGTGGTGCCGGTGCACGTGACCGCCACCGGGAAGGTGCTGGCGGGCGAGCTGCGGACGGCCCCGGCCCCGGCCCCGGCCGCCGGCACCGACCCGAGCGGCCGCGCATCCCGCCCGGTGCAGGCTCCGGGACGGCTGACGGTGTTCTCCGCCGACACCCACAAGCGGCTCGGCGACATCGAGATGGGACGCTTCCCGCTGACCATCACCTCCTCGCCCGACGGCGCGCTGGCCTACGCCGCCGGCGTCATCGACTCCACCGTCGACGTCATCGACCTCGAAACCCTCCAGCGGCTGGCCCGCCTGGAACTCCCCAAGCTCGCCGACGCCGGCGCGCACGGGCTGGCCTACATCCCGAAGGCCGCCTGACGCTTAACGCCCGACGGCTGACGCGCTGCAATCGCTTGATGCCGCCGCACTCCGCATCAGGCCACCGCAGTCCGTATCAGGCTGCTGCGGAACCTGTCAGAGTGCTGCGGATGTGGCCGCGGAACCAGCGGTGCGCGGCGTCGGCGTCGTGCGTGGGATGCCAGGCCATGCCGATCTCGACAGCCGGCAGGTCCAGCGGGATCGGGAACGTGCGCAGCCCGAGCGCGTCGACCGCGCTCGGCAGGTCGTCATTGGTGGCGGCCATGGTGAGGCAGACCAGATCGGTGCCGCGGGCCAGCAACATGCCGCCGGTGTGGCTCGGCACCACGACCGCGACCTTGCGCCGCAAACCCCGCTTGGCCAGCGCGGCGTCGATCGGGCCGTGCCGCTTGCCGGTGCGGGAGATGCCGATGTGGTCGGCCTCGGCGAACCGGCGCGCATCGATCGGTCCGTCGAACAGCGGATGGTCCTTACGGGCCACACCGAGCAGCGAGACCGTGACCAACCGCTCGCTGCGGGTCTCCGGATCGAGGTGACCGAGCACCCCCAGTTCAACGTCGACCAGGCCGCGGCGGAGCGCGGGCGTGTTCTCGAAGGCCTCCGACAGGAACACGACGTCGACCTCGGGGGCCTCGGCCCGCACCCGGCCGGAGAGCACACCGGCCACATCGGCCAGCAGCAGCTCGCTGGCCTGCACGCTGAAGCTCCGGCGCAGAGCCGCGACATTCAGCGTCCGATGTGGCTTGAGCATGGCCTCGGACTGATCGAGCAGCCCCCGCACCTCGGCCTTGAGCTCCAGCGCCCGGGGCGTCGGCACCATCTCCTGGCCCGCGCGCACGAGCAGCGGATCGCCGACCACCCTGCGCAAAGTGGCGAGTTTGCGGCTCGCCGCAGCCGGCGAGGTGCCCAGCCGCTCGGCGGCCTTGGTCACGCTGTTGTCCTGAAGCAGAGCGTCCAGCGCCACGAGCAGGTTCAGATCCATGCGTCTTCGCCCCTCCCCGGCCGGGTCTTTTCGCTGCGCGCAAAGCCTACCCGTTGATTCTTGCGCATGTGGTTACGTGATCAGCTGACGCCCTCGGCGCTCTTCAATCGCCCGACCTGCACGTCGGACAGGCGAACGAGTGTCGCACTGGCCTGCGGCAGGGGAACGGCGTACTTCGCAATATCCGCTTCCATGATCGACACGACCGCCGGGCCGACGCGGACCACGTAGGTGGCGGTCACCAGGGTGTCGCCCTGGGTACCTGAGCTCGTGGTGTAGCCGACGTGGTCGGGACCGACCATCTGCGAGATCGCGGTGAGTGTGATCGGAACCGGCTGGTTCTGCTGGGTCTCAGTGAATGCCTTGCATCCCTTGAGCCCCGCGGTCAGATCGGACATCAGCGCCGAGGCTTTCTCGGTGGACGGCATCACCATCACGGCGTCCTGAATCATGTCGGCGCCGCTGTTCTCGGTGAGCACCCGCATCGCGTAGACGGTCGTGCCGTACTTCGTGGACAGCGCGTTCTCCGCATCGCGGAAGGACTGGCACTCACTGCCCCCAGCAGTCACGAGGGCCGGTGAGTCCGTGGGCTGCTTCACGTCCAGCGAAGCGTCGAAGTAGTAGCCGGGCTGGTCCTTGTCGGTCAGCAGGAGACTTTCAACCTGATCGTCCGTCAGGCCGGCGGCCGAATGGCCGTTGCCGGACGATGCCGCCGAGGCGCCCTTACCCGAAGCGCCGCAGGCTGCTGCCAACAGGACAGCCGCCGCGGTGACAGCGACTGCGGAGCCGTACTTGATCCCTATGCGCATGCTGACATAGTGCCGCATGGTGGGCCGGGTGGGTTGACGACTTGCGGCAGCGGCTGGCGTAGGTGATTTCACCAGTCCAGTAGTTAGCCGCGTTCCTCCAGCCAAGCGACAATGGCGGCGACGAAGCCGTCGACACTCGCCAACGGCGCGCCGCCGAACACCGCGTGCAAGTGCTCGACGCCGACCGGGGCGTTCCAGGCCCGGGCGCGGCGGTAGGTCTGCTCGTCGGTGGCGGCGCGCAGGACGTCCCAGCCGTGCCAGGTCGCGATGAGGGCCGCGTCGATCGCCGGGTCGGAGCGGATCGCCAGGTCCCAGTCGAGGACGCCGGTGAGTTTGCCGTCGGCGCTGAAGTGGAGGTTGGGGCCGCCGAGGTCGCCGTGGACGAGTCGGGGTGGGGCCGTTTCGAGCGCCAGGAGGGTGTCCAGCCGGTGCCGGACCGCGTCGCGCCACTTCGGCGGCAGCCGGGGGAGGGTCTCGTCGGTCAGGATGTCGGCCCAGCCCAAGCCGTCGGGGGTGTGCCGGTGGGGCTGGTGTAGCAGGGCTTCAAGCTCCGGCGAGATCTCGACGTCGCGCAGTGCCTCCAGAAGCAGGCCGAGGGCCGCCGGGTCTCCGACGCCCTCCGGCAGCGACTCGCCGTCGATCCACGAGAGCGCGACGGCCGCGCGGTCCCCGAAGGTGGTCACCGCGGACAGCGGCTCCGGCACGGCGAACGGCAGGCCGGCCGCCGCGACGGCGCGCAGGATCTCGACCCGGCGCGGCAGGGCGGCGACGTCGCTGGGCCGCTTGGTGACGCGGACCGCGGCGACGCCGGGGAACAGCACCACGTGGTGCATGTTTCCTTGCTCGGCAAGGGATGCGGAGCTCATGTCGAGCTCGGGGACAAGTGCTTCAGCGATTTCCAGCAGGTCAGTGGGGACCGGTTGTGCCATCCCGCCATTGTGCCGGACGTGGGCGCTTGGAAATCGCCCACGCTGGCTGAAGCTCTGCCACCCGGGCCGCTCAGAGCGCGCAGAAGGCGTTGTCCAACGCGGCCGACATGTCCGTCTGTCCCTGGGTGGGGGTCTGGAGGTGGTACTCGTTGTTGGCCACCAGCACCTGCTTGCTGCCGTCGTCGCTGATCTCCCAGGTGCTGGTGTAGCCGAGCACCGATCCGTTGTGCGTCCACACCCACTGGCCGCAGGAGGTCTGGTACCGCTCGATGCCCAGGCCGTAGCGGGTGGTGCCGATCCCGGTCGGCACAGTGGTCTTGAGCTCGGCCTCCTGGGCCGGCGGCAGCAGCGTGCCGCCGATCAGCGCCCGCTCGAAGGTGGCGAGGTCGTCCAGGGTCGACACCATCGCCCCGGCGGATCCGAAGGCCTGGACGTTGGAGACGGTGACGTCCTGGAGCACCAGGCCGAACAACTGGTACTCGTAGCCGTGCAGGTAGTCGCCCTGCAGGGTGGGATCGGAGGTGGGGAAGGTGGTGTGGGTCAGGCCCAGCGGGGTGATGATCCGGTTCTGGATCTCGGTGGCCGCGGTGTTGCCGGTGACGGCCTGGATCACCATGCCGGCCAGGACGAAGTTGGTGTTGGCGTAGCCGAATGTCTGGCCCGGTGCGCTGGTGGGCTGGTGCTGTGCGAGGGCGAGGTCCACCAGGGTCTGCGGGGCCCAGACCCGGTTGGGCTCGCTGTTCGAGGCGTAGGAGTTGTAGAAGGTCGGGCTGGTGTCGTAGTCGGGCAGGCTGGAGGTGTGGTTGAGCAGCTCGCGGATGGTGATCTTGGTGCCGTCGTAGCCGTTGGCATTGATGGCGTTCGGCAGCCACTTGGCCACGGTGTCGTCCAGCGAGAGCTTGCCCTCGGCCTCCAGCTGGAGCAGCACGGTGGCGGTGAAGGCCTTGGTGTTGCTGCCGATCCGGAACTGCGCGTGGGGATCGGCCGGCGCCTTGGTGCTCACGTCGCCGACGCCGGCCGCGAGGTACTGGGTGGTGTCGCCGGAGCGGACCATGCCGATCGCGGCCGGGTAGCCGTCCGCGAGCCCCTTCGTGAAGCCGGTCTGCAGGGCGCTGATCGCCGACGGGACATCGGCGTGCGCCGGACCGACGCCGGCCAGCGCGCCGAGCGCCAGGGCCGAGCCGACGGCTAGCAGGCGGACGGACTTCGAGGACTTCATTGGCATGTCCTTCTTTTTCAGGTGACGTTGTGAACCGGCTGACACGGTGAGTAGTCTTGCAACGACACTTCACAATCGACGCACACTGATTGCACAACCGATCGCGCAACCGATTGCCCAACCGATCGCACACTGCTTGCACAGCCGGGACCGCCCCTGCTGCCGACGAAATCTTGATCTTCCGATCCGCAGGGGATGGACCGATGGATCCCGATATCCGGCTGCTCGGCGCGCCGACCGTCCACCACGGTGGCGTGCCGCTTCGCCTCGACGGACAACGTCGGCTCTGCCTGCTGGCCGTCCTGGTGCTGAATCACGGCCGCACAGTTTCGCGCACCGATCTGGCCGAGTGGGCCTGGCCGTCCTCGCCGCCGGACACCGTCGACCGGCAGATCGCCAACTACGTCTCGGGGCTGCGCAAGATCCTGGAACCGGTCGAGGACCGGATCCAGCTGGTCGCCCGCCGGCCCGGCTACACCGCGCTGATCGATCCCGAACTCCTGGACACCGAGCGGTTCGGCGTGCTGCTGCGCCGGGCCCGCGACGCCCGGGACGGGCAGGAGCACCAGATCGCCGGGGAGCGGCTGCGCCAGGCGCTGGGCCTGTGGCACGGCCGGCCGCTGGAAGGACTCGACACCCCCTATCTCCGGAACCGCGCCGCCGAGCTGGAGCGTCAGCGCCGGGACGCGGCGATGCTGCTGGCCGAGATCGAGCTGGAGACCGGCCGGCCCGCGGACGCCGCCGCGGTCCTGCGGGACGTGGCGGCCGGGCGGCCGGACGACGAGGCGGTCGCCGCCACCCTCATCAGGGCCCTGACCCAGGCCGGGCAGACCGACGAGGCGGCCGAGACCGCGACCCGGGCCGACCGCTCGCTGCGGCGTCAGGGCCGTACGCCCACGCCCGCGCTGCGCCAGGCCCACAGCGACGCGCTCGCCGGCCGCGTCCCGTCCCGGCCGGCGGATCCGCGGCACCAGCTGCCGGCCGACACCGGCGCCTTCGCCGGCCGGGTCGAGGAGCTGTTCGAGATCGCCCGGCTCGCTCAGCGCGCCGAGGCCGGGGAGAACCCGGGCGTGCCGGTGATCTGCACGATCGAGGGTATGGGCGGGATCGGCAAGACGGCGCTGGCCGTCCACGCCGCGCACCTGCTGGCCGACCGGTTCCCGGACGGGCAGTTGTTCCTGGAGTGGCACGCGCACTCCGCCGGTGTGGCGACGCGTACCGCCTTCGACGTCCTGGGCAGCGCGCTGGCCGCGCTCGGTGCCCCGCCCCAGACCGTGCCGAACGAGCTCGACGCGCGCGCGGCCAAGTACCGGGCGATGCTGGCCGGCACCCGCACCCTGATCGTGTTGGACAACGTCGATGACGAGAACGAGATCCGGCCCCTGATCCCGGCCGTCGCCGGCTGCCTGGTGCTGATCACCAGCCGCCGGCGGCTCAAGGCGCTGGACGACGTCGAACCGCTGGGCCTGGACGTGCTGCCGGTGGACGACGCCGTGGCGCTGTTCCGGGCCACCGTCGGAGCGGGCCGGACGCCGGCCGACGACGAGGCGCTGACCGAACTGGTCGGCCTGTGCGGCCGGCTCCCGCTGGCCCTGCGCATCGCCGCCGCACTGCTGCGGCACCGGCGCAGCTGGCAGGTCGAGCACGTCATCAGGGAGCTGCGAGAGGACTCCGGCGACCTGCGGGCCTTCGACGACGGCCAGCGCAACCTGGCGTCGGTCTTCGAGCTGTCGTATCGGAATCTGAGCGACGAGCAGGAGACGGCGCTGTACCGGATAGCGCAGGTCCCGGGGCGCGACCTCGATGTCTTCGCCTGCGCGTGCCTGCTCGACGCCGATCCCCGGGCGGCCCGGCGGCTCCTGGCCGAGCTGGTCGATCGCAGTCTGCTGACCGAGTCGGTGCCCGGCCGGTTCCAGATGCACGATCTGATGCGTGCCTACGGGCTCTCCCGCGCGGCGAACGCCGATGACGAGGGAATCCGGGACCGGGAAAGCGCTCTGGACCGCCTCTTCGACTACTACCAACACACCGCCCAACTCGCCGACGGCCATCTTCGAACCCTGCCGGCGACGTACACGTCGGCCGTGGCCCATCCGCCGCGCCACCAGCCGCCGATCGAGGACCGGGAGAGCGCGCAGTCCTGGATGACCACCGAGATCGAGAACCTGATCGCCGCGGCCCGGTACGCGGCCACCCGGCCGACCGGCCTGCACGGGATCGCGCTGCCGGCCGCCATGGCCACTCACCTCTACTCGCACGGCCCCTGGACCCACGCCCTCGAACTGCACGGCGCGGCCGTCGCTCTCGCCCGCCGTGGCCCCGACGCCGCGGCCCTGGCCCGCGCCCTCACCGATCTGGGCATGGCCAGGCGGCTGTGCGGCGATTACCGGGGCGCCGCGGACGTCCACCAAGAAGCCCTGCTCCTGTATGGGAAGCAGGAAGACGAACGAGCCCAGGCCTTCGTCCTGACCGAACTGAGCCGGGTCTGGCAACTCGTCGGCGACCAGGCCGCCGCCGGGGACACCGGGACCCGGGCCCTGGAGATCTCCTCGCGGCTGGACGACCTTCACGGCCAAGCCAGGGCCCTGACCGAGTTGGGCCGGGTCCGCCGGCTCGCGGGGGACTACGCCGAGGCCGCCGACACCTGCACCAGGGCGTACCGGCTCTACCGGCGCCTGGACGACGCCCGGGGCCTGGCCGAGGTCCTGATGCAGTTGGGGGCGATCCGGCACCTGACGTGCGATTACGACGCCGCCACCGCCGCGTTCACCGAGGCCCTGGCGCTGTGGGGCGAACTGGACAGCGTGCTCGGCCGGGCCAACGCGCTGACCTCGCTGGGTATAGTCCAGCGGCGGACCGGGGACTACAACGGCGCGACCGACAACATCATCTGGGCCCTGGGTACCTACCGGCGGCTGGACAGCCCGCTCGGACAGGCCGGCGCGCTGACCGAACTGGGGCGGCTGCGGCGGCTCACGGGCGATCACCGCGGCGCGCGGGAGGCTCTGTCCAAGGCACTGGACCTGTACTGTCTGCTGGCCCATCCGGGCGGCCAGGCCACGGTCAAGGCCGAGCTGGGCAACGTGCGGCGGTTGGCCGGCGACCACGTCGGCGCGGTGGCCGACACCGCCGAGGCGCTGCGGATCCTGCGCCGGTTCGGCAGCCGCGGCGAGGAGGCCTGGGCGCTGAACCAGCATGCCGCGGCGCTGAGCGCGGCGGGCCGCGTCGAGGAGGCGCTGACGGTCTACAGCCGGGCGCTGGTCCTGAACCGGGAAGTGGGGCAACCCGACGATCAGGCCACTGCTTTCGAGGGCGTCGGCGAGATCCTGCTCCAGTACGGGCGGGTGGACGAGGGCGGCGCGAACCTGCGGCGGGCCTTGAACCTGTTCGTCCGCCTGGGACTCCAGACCGAGGCCCGCCGTATCCGGGAACGTTATGGCGCGGTCGTCGTCGAGGACGAGGACCCGGCCGAGGAGTGCTTGGAGTACGCGATCGTCGTCCGGTGAGCGCGCGAGGCACCCCGGCGAGCCCCGACGGGCCAGGCGCCTACACCGGCACGTGCGCTCCCATGATCACGCACCGGTCGGCCGGCAGCCCGAAGTAGTCCACCGGGCTCGCCGCGTTGTGCGCGATGGTGAGGAACAGCCGCTTGCGCCACGACCGCATCCCCTTGGCGCCGGTCCGGACGATCGCGATCCGGGACAGGAAGTAGGACACCGAGTCCACGTCGATCCCGGCGATCTCGCCGGCGTCCGGGTGTTCGGTGGCCCGGCGCAGGATGCGGGGCACGTTCGGCTCGTCCTGGAAGCCGAGCCGGGCGGTGAGGTGCACGATGCCGTCCTCGCTGTGCCCGAGGTCGTCGAACACCAGCCGCTCGGACCTCGGGATGTGCGGGACCTTCTCCACCATCACGGACAGGATGACCACGGTCTTGTGCAGGGTGTGGTTGTGCTCGACGTTGGCGCGCAGGGCCAGCGGCGTGGTCTCGATGTTCGCGTTGAGGAACACCGCCACCCCGTCCACCCGGTGGATCGGCGGCCGCAGGGCGTCCACCTCGTCCACGAACGTGCGCAGCGGCCCCTCCAGCGCGGTGCGGTTCGGGGTGACGATCGCCCGGCCCCGGCGCCAGGTGCTCAGCACCGTGAAGACCAGGGTCGCCACCAGCAGCGGCAGCCAGCCGCCGTGCACCACCTTGGTCAGGTTCGCGGCGAAGAACGCCGTCTCGGTGGTCAGGAACAGCACCGCGCCCAGCGCGATCTTCCAGGGCGCGGCGCCCTTCAGGACCCGGGCCACCGCCAGGAACAAGATGGTGTTGAGCATGAACGTCGCGGTCACCGCGACGCCGTAGGCCGAGGCCAGCGAGGCCGAGGAGCCGAAGCCGATCACCAGGGCGGTGACCGTGCAGCACAGGAACCAGTTCACGACCGGCACGTAGACCTGGCCGATCGCGTGCTCGGAGGTGTGCCGGATGGTCATGTGCGGCAGGAAGCCCAGCTGCATCGCCTGCCGGGTCACGCTGAACGCCCCGGAGATGACGGCCTGCGAGGCGATGACGGTCGCCACCGTGGCCAGGATCACCATCGGCCACTGCGACCAGCTCGGCATCAGCAGGAAGAACGGGTTCGAGACCGTCTCCGGGCGGCGCAGGATCAGCGAGCCCTGGCCCAGGTAGTTCAGCGTCAGCGCCGGGAAGACGAGGAAGAACCACGCGCGGTGGATGGGCCGGCGGCCGAAGTGGCCCATGTCGGCGTACAGCGCCTCGGCGCCGGTCACCGCCAGCACCACCGAGGCCAGCGCGATGAACGCCACCACCCCGTGGTGGACCATGAACATCGCGCCGTAACCGGGGGACAGGGCCTTGATGATCGCCGGGTGCGCGGCGACCTCGGCCGCCCCGGCCACCCCGATGATCCCGAACCAGACCGTCATCACCGGTCCGAACAGCCCGCCGACCAGCGCGGTGCCGTACTTCTGGATCGCGAACAGGCCGATGACGATGACCACGGTCAGCGGCACCACGTAGTCCTTGAGCCCGGGCGCGGAGACCTTCAGGCCCTCCACCGCGGACAGCACCGAGATCGCCGGGGTGATCATGCCGTCGCCGTAGAACAGCGACGCCCCGAGTATCCCCAATGCGACCAGCAGTACCTTCGTCCTGGTGGAGCGGAAGTCCAGTTTCTGGATCAGGGCGGTGAGCGCCATGATGCCGCCCTCGCCGTCGTTGTCGGTGCGCAGGATGAAGCTCACGTACTTGACCGACACGATCAGCGTGATCGCCCAGAAGATCAGCGAGACGACGCCGTAGACCTGGTCCGCGGACGTCCCGACCGCCTTGTTGTCCGCGGTGAAGACGGTCTGCATCGCGTACAGCGGGCTGGTGCCGATGTCGCCGAACACGACGCCCAGCGCGCCGAGCATCAAGGCGGCGGCGCCGGCCCTGCCAGTCCGGTGTCCGCCCTCGTGGGCGGCGGGTGCGGTGGTCTGCGAGGACGTCCCCGTGGTGTTACTGATCACAGGTCAGTGATCCTGACAGGTGTGCGGGGCGTGAGCAAGAGGCCGTCAAGTATGTGGAACGCGTAGGCGACGGACGGTGATCGGATGACGCCCCTGAGCTCCTTCCCCGGGTATGTCGTCACTGTGCTCGGATTGTGAAGAGCGGCTGGGAAACTCCCGATTCAGCCCACCGCTGTGCCGAATCCCGGGAGGACCTTTGAAACGAAGAACGCCGCAGAGCCTTGTCAGGGCTCTGCTGGCCATCGCAGGCCTGCTGCTCACCGTCACCGGCATCGGCGTGTCCGGCGCCCCGCGCGCCTCCGCCGCCTCGGCGATCGGCGGGCCGATCAGCCGCAGCGAGATCATCGCGCGGGCCCAGTACTGGGTCGACAACCAGCCGGGTCCCTATGATCAGAGCGGCTGGTCACCCGGCCCGGGCGGGGACCACAACTACCGCCGCGACTGCTCCGGCTACGTGGACATGGCCTGGCACCTGAACGCCGACCCGGCCACCGAGGGCCTGTGGGACACCTTCACGGACCCGATCGACCGGGGCGCTCTGCGGCCCGGCGACATCCTGATCAACTACACCGTGCACACGTTCATCTTCGACCACTGGACCGACGCCAACGGCGACTTCCTCTACTACTCCTTCGGCGAGACCCCGGTCCAGCACCTGACCGGCAACATCAACGCGAGCTACATCGACGGCATCGCCAACAACACCCTCTACGCGCGCCGCTACAAGCAGGTCGTCGACGACACCGCGGTGGCACCGCACCCCTACGCGTCGGGCCGCATCGTGTCGGCCCGGGACGCGGACGGCCGCCTGGAGACGTTCGCGGCCGGTCCGGACGGGATCTGGCACTCCTGGCAGAACTCGCCGAACGGCACGTGGTCGAATTGGGTCAACGAGGGCGGGCCGACCAACGCACAGCTGGCGATCGCGCCGAATGCTGACGGCCGGTTGGAGCTGTTCGCGGAGAACGCCAGCGAGCTGGACCATCTCTGGCAGACCGCACCGAACGCCGCCTGGTCGACGTGGACCAAGCTCGGCGGCGGCGGATACCGGATCGCTGCCGGGGCCAACACCGACGGCCGGATCGAAGTGTTCGCCTCCAACGACACCGGAGTTTTCCACTGCTGGCAGACGGCGCCGAACAGCGCGTTCTCGGACTGGGCCGGCGTCGCGGGGCCGGCGGACTCGCGGTTGCAGATGGAGCGTTCCGCTGACGGCCGCCTGGAAGTGTTCGCGTTGTCGGACACCACGTTCGGCCACCTGTGGCAGACCGCTGTCAACGGCGCCTGGTCGGCGTGGGAGACCTTCGGCGGCGGTGGCACCGACCTGACCGTCAATCACAACGCCGACGGTCGCCTGGAAGTGTTCGCCTCCAACGCCGACGGTGTGTCCCACAAGTGGGAGACGAGCCCCACCACCTGGTCGGACTGGGCCACCACCAACGGCGGCGCGACGAGTTCGCAACTGGCCTCCTCGGTCGCCGTGGACGGCCGGATCGAGGTGTTCGCGATCAACGGCAGTACCGCCACGCACCTCTGGCAGACGGCCGTGGACGGGAACTGGTCGACGTGGGAGACCTTCGGCACCGGCGGCACCGCGGTCGAGGCCGCCGGCAACCAGGACGGCCACGAGGAGGTGTTCGCCGCCAGCAGCACCGGCGTCTTCCACAAGTGGCAGACCGGGTTCAGCACCTGGTCGGACTGGGGCTGGGTGAACAACACGGCCGGACCGGCGCTGTCCTGACGGTCAGTCTTCCGGCCCGGTGACGGCGGCGTCGCGGTCTCGTGTGGGAGATCGTGACGCCGCTTTCAGTTGTCATCCGCTGCCATCGGTTGTCATCGGTTGGCATCCGCTGGCTTCGTCACCGGGCGCGGGCGAAGTCCTTCCGCTTGATCTTCGCGCGCCGGCCGTCGGGGTGGTGGAAGACCACGCCTTCGGCGAGATGGCCGGGCGCGTAGCGGGACTCCAGGGTTGCCAGCCAGTCGTGCAGTTCCTGGTAGGTGCGCGGCGCTTCCTGGTAGTCCGGGACGATCAGGTTGAACGCGACGCAGATGTGCTCGTCCAGTCCCAGCGGGTTGCCCTGGATCCGGGGGCCGAGCGCTTCGACGCTGTGCTCCCCGTCCGGCCAGGACGTGACGAGGGTGTTGGCGGCGGCCTCGCACAGCCACTTGTCCTCGGCTCCGTGTTCGTCGGTGTCGACGTACCAGCCGTCGACGATGCCCGCGGCCTTCTGCGCCTTCGACGGATTGCGCCGCTTCTCCACGCGCACGATCGTGCCGGAGCGGACGGTGAGCCGGGCGTTGGTGCCGTCCAGCTTCTCCGTGGCCCGGCCCGCCCCGGCGAACACCCAGTCGCATTCCGCGCGCGGCTTGTCGACGACGTGGAATCGGTCGTCGCGTTCGAAAATAGTCGGGATCTTCTCCATGACTGCGGCCCCCTTGCGGACGTGGGTCAGTAACTCCTCGGCGTCCACGACCCCGTAGACGAGTCCGGCCGCCAGCGCCCGCACCAGATCGGCGACCGGCACCCCGGCCTGGGTCGCCACCGCCTTCAGGACGGCCTTCTCCTCCGGTGCGACCCAGGCGACCAGCCGTGACCATCCCGGCGGCGGGCTCCAGACGGCAAGCCGATCAGGATCCTTACGCGGGCGGCCACGGCGTGGTGCGGCCTCGTTCGACGGCTCGGACATGAGTCGAGGATGGCCGGGGTTTTCTATTGTGTCAATAGAAAAGGAGTCCTACGTCGAAAAAGAGTCCTACGTCATCGACGGCCCGGCGGTGTTCGCGAGGTACTGCCAGCTGGCCCAGGCAGTCGGGCTGGTCTGCCAGTCGTGGTAGACGCCGGTGCTGCTGGCGGCGAACACCTCCTCGTGGCCGTCCTGGTTCTCGTTGGCGTCGACGGCGGTACCGCCGGTGCCGAACGCGGCCCACGCCGACCAGACCCCGTTGACCGCGGTCTGCCACAGGTGCGTGGCGGTGCTGCCGTTGATCGCGAACACCTCGATCCGGCCGTCGGGGGCGGTCGAGGAGGCCAGTTGCGAACTCGTCGCGCCGCCGTTGGTTCCGGCCCAGTCCGACCAGGTGGTGTAAGAGGTCTGCCACTTGTGGAAGACGCCGTTGGCGTTGGAGGCGAAGACTTCCAGACGGCCGTCGGCGTTGTGGTTGACAGTCAGGCCGGTGCCGCCGTCGCCGAAGTTCTCCCACGTCGACCAGGCGCCGTTGACAGCGGTCTGCCACAGGTGCTGGAACGTCGAGTCCGATAGCGCGAACACTTCCAGCCGGCCATCGGTCGCGTTCTCCAGCTGCAATTGAGCATTGGCCGGACCGCCGAGCCCGGCCCAAGTGGAGTTCCAGCCGCCGCTGGGAGCGGTCTGCCAGATGTGGAAGACCCCGGAGCTGTTGGAGGCGAACACTTCGATCCGGCCGTCGGCGTTGGTGCCGGCGGCGATGCGGTATCCGCCGTCGCCGAGCTTGGTCCACGTCGACCAGGCGGCGTTGGGTGCGGTCTGCCACAGGTGGTCCAGCTCGCTGGCGTTCACGGCGAACAGTTCCAGCCGGCCGTCGGCGTTCGGGGCGATGGCCAGTTGCGCGTTGGTCGGCCCGCCCTCGTTGACCCAATTCGACCAGGTGCCGTTAGGAGAGTTCTGCCACGCGTGCCAGATCCCGTCCGAACCGGCCGCGAACGTCTCCAGGCGGCCGTCGGCGTCCCGGGCCGACACGATGCGGCCCGACGAGTACGGATGCCGGCCGCCGTGGCCGCCGGGCGGCGCGCAGAACGCGGCGAGGTCGGCGAGGGTGCCGTTGAAGACATCCTTGTCGACTACCGCACTGCTCACGCCGGGGACGTCGGTGCCGCTCCCGGTGAACTGCCAGAAGGCGAAGCCCGACCAGCCGTTCGGCAACGCGCCGGGAGTCGAGGCGTAGTCGGCGAAGTCGAGCGGGTAGGCGCCGAACGAGGTGTCGCCGCCGGTGCAGGTGTTCCACCAAGGGGCGCCGACGTAGATCACCGGCGGCCGGCCGGCGCGGGCCTGGACCTCGTTGGTGAACGCGTGCAGGAAGGCCACCATGTCGGCGGGGGACTGGCCGTAACACAGGCCCAGGCCCTCGGCGTTGCCGTCGTCGAGGTCGATCATCGGCGGCAGCATGGTGCCGTCGTCGACGTAGTCGGCGTGGTCCATGAAGAAATCGGCCTGCTGTACGGCCGTGGACAGGCCGGTGTCCGGGTGGGGCCAGACGTAGGGGCCGGCGTACAGGCCCGCCGCTTTCGCGTTGGCCTGTTGCTGCGGGCCGGTCGGGTTCAGGTAGGTCGAGCCTTCGCTGATCTTGACGTAGGCGAAGCGTTCGCCGTCGCCGTGGACCTGGTTCCAGTCGACGGTCGGGCCCTGGTTGCTGGAGATGTCGATGCCGGTGACGCTGTAGCCGGGCGGCGCGGATTCCGCGGCGGCCGGGGACGTTGCCAGCCCCACGGTCGCGACGGCTACGGCGGCTGCGACGGCTAACGCGGTTCCCGTCCGCTGGCCGAGGGCGCGCCGTTTGAACGTGTGCCGCCTCATGGGTTGATGCCGTCGAACTGGAGCACTCGGTACGGATTCGGGGCGTTGTTGCCGGGCCACTGCGAGACGATCAGCGTCAGCGAGGTCGCGCTGGCGCTGCCGGGGTGGATGTAGCCGCCGTAGAGGTTCGGCACCTGCGGCTTGCCCCAGTAGGTCGGGTAACGGTAGTCGCCGACGATCTGGGGCAGCGGCACGGACCAACCGCCTTCGGGACGCGGGGAGGTGCGCGTGTAGATCGCGTAGTTGTCGACGTCGAAGTAGCTCATGCAGTACGTGCCGTTGATGTTCTTGACCGAGAACTCGCCGAAGTTGTTGGCCGCCGGGAACAGCGGGGTCGGGTAGGCCGTGGAGGTCCACTGCCAGTTGCCGCTGCTGACCTCGGCCCAGTTCTGCTGGTTTTGCCAGGCACCGTTATGGAAGTCCTCTTGGGTGAACCGGAACAGCTGGATCAGGCCCTGGTCCGCGGAGTTGCGGTGGCCGCCGTTCCAGCGCTTGGAGTAGATGTACAGGAACCCGTCGGCGTCGATGCCGGCGAACGACCACATCCCGTACAGCGACTCGTTCCCGCCGGTCCGGTCCCCGGGCCAGTGGTAGCCGAAGTCGGTCCAGGTGACGCCGTAGTCGTCGGAGTAGGCGACGCCGGAGCACACCGAGCCGTCGTAGCCGGCCGGCGGACCCCAGGTGAAGACCGAGGTGTACTGGATGTAGGTGCGGCCCCCGAACTCGATGCAGTCGTTCGGGATGCGGGTCTGCTCGACGTCGCCGAGCCCGTTGTTCGCGCCGTGCCGGTAGTTGAAGGTCTGGCGCGCCTGCCCGTAGTTCGGCATCGCCCACGTGAACGAGATCGGGTTCGCGCCGCTGCTGTCGAACGTCGCCTGGTTCAGCATCACCGGCGAGCCGAGGTAGGTGTTGGGATCGCCCTGACTGGGGCCGCCATAGGAGTCGCCGAAGACGTAGCCCCAGCTGTTGTCGTGCGGCCGGTGGTACGGGATCCCCAGGTCCCCACAACCGAGCCCCTGCTGACTGGCCGAATCCCCACCGGCGTTCTGGCACAACGGAGCCCCGGTCTGCCCCACCCCGTTAGTGG
>NZ_JAAFZA010000015.1 GCF_015356865.1 Catenulispora pinisilvae | reverse complement strand
CCTATGGAACCGCGCCAGTTCCCCGAGGGAGCCAAGAGCCCCCGCCGGAGGCGCCTGCCGTTGACTTCAGGCACCCACCACACGCAGCGATTGCCGCCAACACAACGCGTGCGCAGTGACTCGGACCCGCGCGCACCACCCACACAACCGCCACCCGCCAACGCAAACCGAGTGGCACAGTGAACTGCGTCTCGATCCGTGATTAGTCAATACTAGGTAGTTCCGTAAAAAATTGCCTTTAACCGAAGCGCCAACCGCAAGCCACAAGCCAAAACCCTGCCACTCGCACTCGTCACTCGTAGCGCTAGGACGCTAGGGCGCTAGGGCCCTAGGTCGATCTGCGCGACGGCTCAGGGCCTAACGGGGGAAATCCACACCAACCAGGCATCCCCCCGGCGACTCCGGGAATCGGCTGGACGTGATGCCACGACTATCCCGTAGGGCCCGAGCCCTCATCGTCGCCACCGTCCTCGCCCTGTTCGGCGCCGGCCTGTCGGCGACGCCGGCTGCTGCGGCGGGCAAGGTCGTCTACATCACCTTCGACGACGGGCCCGGGGTCTACACGCCGCAGGTCCTCAAAGTCCTGGCGCAGTACCGGGTACACGCCACGTTCTTCGAAGTGGGTCAGAACGTGGCCTCGCACCCGTCGTTGACCTCGCAGGTGTACCGCCAGGGCAACAGTGTGCAGAACCACAGCTGGTCCCACCCCGATCTGCGGACGCTCTCGGCGGCGCAGTTCGCGTACCAGGTGACCGCCACCGACCGGCAGATCCGCTCGCACACCGGCTACCGTCCCTGCTGCCTGCGCCCGCCGTACGGCGCGGTGAACGGCACCGTGCGGGCGCGGGCGGCGGCGCTCGGTAAGAAGATCGCCCTGTGGACGGTCGACCCGCGAGACTGGTCCCGTCCCGGCGCCGGCGCGATTCGGGCCCGGGTGCTCGACCACGTCCGGCCGGGGTCGGTGGTGCTGCTGCACGACGGCGGCGGCGATCGCAGCCAGACGGTCGCGGCGCTCAGCGGGATCCTCAAGACCCTGAAAGCGCGCGGATACACCTTCGCGACCTGGGCTCGGTGAAGGTCGGCGAGGACGTCGGAGGCTCCGCATACGCTGGGCCCATGACACCCAACGAGCTCAAGAAGGCCTGCCTGGCCCTCCACGGAGCCGTCGAGGACTTCCCCTTCGGCTCCGAGACCTCAGTGTTCAAAGTCGCCGGGAAGGTCTTCGCGATCACCAGGCTGGACGCCGAACCGCTCGCGGTGAGCCTGAAGAGCGATCCGGAGCTCGCGCAGAGCCTGCGGGCCGCGCACGCCGCGATCCGCCCGGGGTACCACCTGAACAAGCGGCACTGGAACACGGTGACGATCGACGGTTCGCTGAGCGGGCGGATGGTGGTCGAGATGATCGAGGACTCCTACGACCTGGTGGTGAAGTCGCTGACGCGGGCGAAGCGCGCTGCGCTGGAGGCTTAGCGAACCCTGATCAGTCTCAGGCGTGGCGCGCTGCTCTGGAGGGTTGGGGCACCCTGCTACCTCAAGGCCCGACCGGCCCCGTAGCCCACAGCCGCCCGGCCAGTGCGGCGCGGATCAGCGACAGTGTCCGCTCGTGGTCGGCGATGGCGTTGTCGCGACCGGTGATCTCGTGGCCGCCGTCGAACCAGTCCACGATCACGTCCCCGCCGGCGGCTTCCAGCGCGCGAGCGTAGCCGTAGGCCTGGGCGGCCGGGGTGCGGGTGTCGTAGCGGCCCTGGCGGATCCAGGCCGGGGCGCGGACCTGGTCGATGTAGGTGATCGGGGACGCGCGGCGGTAGAGCTCGGGTGCCTCTTCGAGTGAGCCGCCGATGAAAAAGCGCCAGGCGGCCTGGATCGCCGGGTTCATGTCGCGGTAGGCGGCGGTCCAGTCGGCCATCGCCACGAAGGCCAGCGCGCCGGCGAACAGCTCGGGCAGGCGGCCCAAGGACAGCAGCGACAGGAATCCGCCGTAGGAGTGGCCGGTGATGAAGATCTTGCCGGGTTCGGCGATCTCCTGTTCCACGAGCCAGTTCACCGTCGCGGCGATGTCCTCGATCTCGCGGTCGCCGATGTCGGGGCGGAATCCTTCCCGGAAATCGCGGCCGAAGGTGACCGAGCCGCGGTAGTTCACGGCCGCGTAGCCGATGCCCTCGGCCAGGAACGCCTGCGCCTCGGGGACGTAGCCGTCGACCGTCACCATGTTCGGGCCGCCGTGCACGGACAGCACCAGCGGCCCGGGCCCGGCGGCGGCTCGCGGCCGGGCCGACCACACCTGGACCGGGGTGCCGTCGGCCGAGGTGACGGTGGCCGAGGGGCCACACCCGCGCCGCCGAGGACGTCACCGACGCCCTGACCGCGGCGCTGGCCGACGGGGCGGCGCTCACGCCGGACCTGGGCGGCTCGGCCGGGACGAAGGAGGCCACCGAGCATGTGCTGGAGCTGATGGAGGCTACGGCGCGGTAGCCGCGGGCGTCGGCCGAGACCGGCTATGGGCGTGGGTCAGTAGTGGCTGGCTACTCAGCCGACACGGAATCCGTCAGTTCGCCCGTGGGGCCCGCAGGCCGGTCTGGTGTCGAAGACGGGCCGGGTCACGCCGAGCCCTCCGGCCGCTCCCGGCGCACCAGGTAGGTGTCCATGATCCAGCCGTGCCGCTCGCGCAGCTCGCGCTTGGTCGCGGCGATCTCCTCGGCCACCTCGGGGAGCGGGCCGGAGCGCAGCACCTCGTCGGGTGTGCCGAGGTAGGCGCCCCAGTAGACGTGCAGATCGGGGTCGTCCAGGTCGGCGGCGGCGAAGCCGGCGTCCAGCATCACCACGGCGCTGTCGAGGTCTTCGGGCAGGCCGGCGGCGAGGCGGCGGCCGGTGGTGATGTGGATCGGCTCGCCGATGCGGTTCAGGGGCAGGCGGTGGCGGGCGGCGAGGGCCTGGACGGCTGTGATGCCGGGGATGACGCGGTAGTCGAAGTCCAGCGCGCCGCGGGCCAGGATGCGGTCGATGATTCGCAGGGTGCTGTCGTACAGGGCCGGGTCGCCCCAGACCAGGAACGCGCCGCAGCCGTCTTCGGGCAGGTGTTCCAGGATCGCGGCCTCGAAGAGCTGCGCGCGCCGCTCGTGCCAGTCGTCGACCGCGCCGACGTAGGCGGCGGCGCGCCGGTCGCGGGGCGGCTCCGGGATGGCGACCAGCCGGTAGCCGTCGTCGCGGATGTAACGGTCGCAGATCTGCTCGCGCAGCTCCAGCAGGCCGCTCTTGTCCTCGCCCTTGTCCACCACGAAGAACACCTCGGCGGCGTTGAGCGCGTCGACGGCCTGCATGGTGACGTAGTCAGGGTCGCCCGCGCCGAGCCCGATCACGAGGATCTGTCGCATGTCTTTTCGTCCTCGCCTGTCTCATCTGTGTGCTTTCGCCTGCCCCGCGGGGGTGCGGGGCCGACGTTCGTGATCGGTAGGGTCAGTAAGGTCGGTAGGGTCGTTTCGTGCGGATACTCATCCTGGGCGGCACGGCGCAAGCCCGCGAGCTGGCCACCGGCCTGCGTTCCCGGAACGAGTACCGGATCATCTTCTCGCTGGCGGGCCGGACACACGAACCCGCCCTCCCGGATCTCCCCCGCGGACAGCTGCGCGTCGGCGGTTTCGGCGGGGTCGAGGGCCTGCGCGGGTACCTGCGCGCCGAGTCGATCGACGTGCTGATCGACGCGACCCACCCGTTCGCCCGCGTGATGTCCGCACACGCCGTCGACGCGGCGCGGACAGCCGGTGTCCGGTTGCTGGCGCTGCGCCGTCCGGCATGGGCGGCGCAGCCCGGCGACCGCTGGACCCACGTGCCGGACGTACAGACAGCCGCCGAACACGTTGCCGCGCTTGCCGATGGCCGCTGCGTGTTCGTGACGACCGGCCGGATGGAGCTGGCGGCATACGCCGGTGACGAACGACACGCCTACCTGATCCGCGCCGTCACCGCACCGGACGGCCCGCTGCCCCCGCGCCACACCGTCGTGCTGGACCGCGGCCCCTACTCGATCGAGGCCGAGGCGCAGCTGATGGCCCACCACGACGTGGGCGCTCTGGTCACCAAGAACAGCGGAGGCTCCGCGACCGCGGCGAAGCTCACCGCCGCCCGCCGACGAGGCATTCCGGTGACCATGGTGGATCCGCCGGCCCCCGCGCCCGGCGTGGAAACCGCTGCGACGACGGCGGACGTCCTGCGGCTGCTGGAACTTCCGGCAGCGAAAAGTCCCGACGGTACAGACCATGCAGACCATGCAGACGGTACAGACCGTGCAGACAGTACAGACGGTGCAGACAACTGAGTCCCAGCTAGGAACTCAAAGTCAGGGCTCGTTCATAGTGACCCGACGACTCTCAGGCCGTGAGTTTGGTGACCGAAGCGGCATAGATCTCGGCGATCGAGGCCTCAAGCCGGGCATTGAACTGCTCGTCGCTCTGGTCCTCGCGCAGTCCTTCCAGCAGCGCGCGGGAAAAGCTCGCGATCATGCTCGGCTCCCGGGCCAGCCGCTCGCACGCCTCGGTACGCGAGTAGCCGCCGGACAAGGCCAGCACTCGCAGCACGCGGGGATCGGCAGCCAGTTCCGCGTAGAGCCCCGGCCGGGTGGGGATGGTCAGCTTGACCATGACCACCGCGTCCGGCGGCAGCGCGGCGACCTGCCGCTGCAACTCCGCGCCCAGCAGTTCCTCGGCCTCGGCCTTGTGCGGGCTGGTGATACTCACCTCGGGCTCGACGATCGGGACGAGACCGGCGGCGGCGATCCGTGCGGCGACGGCAAACTGCTGATCGACCAGAGCCCGGATCCCGGCCGGGTCCGCGTCGGCGATGACCGAGCGCATCTTGGTCCCGAACATCCGGTGCTCGTTCGCCTGCGCCAGGAGATCGTCGAGAGTGTCGATCGGCTTCATCAGGCGCACGCCGTGCCCCTGGTCCGCCAGCCCCTTGTCGACCTTCAGGAACGGCACGACGTGCTTGGTCTCCCACAGATAGCGGCCGGTCGGCACACCCTCGACCGATCGGTTCATCGTCTGCTCGAAGAGGATGGCCGCCAGGACCCGCTCCCCGGTGAAGGCGGGACTGGTCACCACCCGCGTGCGCATGGCGTGGACCAGGTCGAACATCTGGGCATCGGTCGAATACCGGTCAGCGTCCACGCCGTACTCGGCCAACGCCTTCGGCGTGCTGCCGCCGCTTTGGTCCAGAGCCGCGAAGAATCCGGGCGCCGAACGGATCACGGCGAGTTGGGCGGGGTCCATGACAGCCATCACCTCAGCGGGGTCGGGGACTGACGATGGAGCCTGCTCCGCCGTCGGGCCGGTCTTCGAGACTACTGAACCGGGCGCACCCGCGCGTTCGACGCCCGTCCGTTCGGGCTACGGACGCCGGGCGCGCCCGGCGGGCCCGGTCGGCTCGGCCAGCCGGCAGGCCCAACCGATCAACTGTCATCGGGACCGCATGTGCTTCGCGATCGCCGCCTCGTCGTCCGTCCTGTACATCTCGTCGATCAGCGCCGCGAACGAGTCCACGACGGCGGCGCGTCGCACCTTGCCGTTCGCGGTCAGCTCGCCGCGCTCGGCGGCCAACGGTCGCGGCAGCACCCGGAAGTCCTTCAGCTGCTCCACCCGTGCCAGGTCCGTGTTGACCCGATCGACCTCCGCGCGCAGCCGTTCGGCCAGCTTCGCCGCCGGCTGCTGCTGCCCGGCCCCCGCCGCAGCCGCAGCCGCAGCCACAGCCGCCGCCGCCGCGGACGCAGCTGGACTCGGCTCGATCAGGACCGTGAGATACCTACGCGCTTCGCCGACGACGATCGCCTCGATGATCAACTCGGTCCCGCAATTCAACAGCGGCCTGGACCCGGACAGCGTCGCGACCACGATCCGCACCGCCGCGCTCAACGCGCTGCTCATTCCGGCGGGCACGGTCTGATAGCGGGCGCGGTCTGATGGCTGGCGCGGTCTAAGCGCTCGGTTCACAACCGCGAGCGCCCGGTCAGCGGCGAGGTTCCCAGCGGAAGTAGGTTCGTGCGGCGAGGACGCCCGCGATGGCCCACCCCAGGCTCGCCGCGAGCAGCACCGGCACGGACGCCAGGCTCCCTCCGTTCCACGCGGTCGAGACCAGCTCCGCCACCGCGCCGCCGGGCAGGGCGCGCTTGACGGCGATGGGCCCGCCGAGCCCCGGTGCTTGGGACCAGAACGATGCGGCCGCGGTGGCCAGGAAGACCGGCGCCGTCGTGTACTGCGCGTGTTCCGGTGAGTTCGTGAAGCCGGCGGTGGCCAGCGCCAGCCCCGTGAACATGGCCTCGGCGAGCAGCACCGCCACGGCCAGGAGCAGCGGGTTGGCGGGTGTGTCCGTGGCGGCGAGGATCCCGAACACCACGCCGATCTGCACGAGGTTCACCGCGACGACGGGGAGCAGGAGGCCGGTGATGATCGCCTTGTCGCTGACCGCCGCACCGCGCATCCGTTTCAGGAAGAGGGTCTGGCGGCGGGCGGCGAGGGTCGTCGTCGCCGTCACGTAGGTGCCCATGGCGATCATCAGCACGGTCTGCATGCCGGCGATGGTGCCTCCGGGTTTGTGCGTGTCCCTGCTCGCGTAGAGGATCAGCCCCAAGGCGAGTGGGAGCAGGATGGCGCAGCCGCTGACCAGTCGGTTCCTCAGGAGCATTCTCGACTCGGCTATGGCGATGGCGTTCATAGGTTCGCTCCTTCGTGGCTGGGTGCTTCATGTCCGGGTGCTTCGTGTCCGGGTGCTTCGTGCCCCAGTGCGCGGAAAATGTCGTCGAGCCCTGACTCCCGGACCGTGAGCCGGCGCAGCGGGTGGCCATGGCCGGCCGCCCACGCCAGCAGGGCGGCCACGTCCCGTTGGGCGTCTGTCGTCTCGATCACCGCCAGCCCGTTCTGGGTCCCGGCCAGTGGGATCGGGATGTCGTCGAGGGCTCCCGGCGGCACGAAGCGGATCGTGCTCAGGCCGCCCTCGGTCAGGTCCGCCAGCGTGCCCTGGCGTCGGATCGAGCCCGCGTGCATCAGGCCCACCCGGTCGGCGTGCTTCTCGGCCTCCTCCAGGTAGTGCGTCGTGAGGAGGAAGGTGACGCCGTCGGCTTTGAGCTCGTCGACGACCGTCCACAGGGCGTCGCGCGCGGCCGGGTCCAGTCCGGTGGTCGGCTCGTCGAGGAACACCAGCTCCGGACCGCCCCAGACCGCCATCGCGAAGTCGACGCGGCGCTTCTCCCCGCCGGAGAGCTGCGCGACACGCGTGCGGCTCCGATGGCTGATGCCGACGCGGTCCAGCAGCTTGTCGACGTCGTCGCGGCGCCCCGAGACCGCACCGGCCAGGGCCACGCTCTCGCGCACGCTGAGCTCGGCGGCGAGCCCGGAGTCCTGGAGCATGATGCCCAGGCGCGGCCGGATGCGCCGGCGGTCGGCCGGATCGCCTCCCAGGACCCTGATGGTCCCCGATGTGGCGGCCCGGTGTCCTTCCAGCACCTCCAGCGTCGTGGTCTTGCCCGCGCCGTTCGTCCCCAGCAGCGCGTAGATCTCGCCGCGCCGGACGGCCAGGTCGACGTCCCGGACGGCTACGTGCGGAGTCTTCGCGGATCCGGATCCGGGTCCGGATCCGGCCCGGTAGGCGAAGCTCACGCCGCGAGCCTCGATGACGGGGTCCTGCATGGATGGCCTCATGGCCTCAACGATCGCCGCGGAGCCGGCCGCCGCGTAGTGTCGCGGGCTCATCGTCCGGCGTGACATTTATCAGGTCCGGCGGTGACATTCCGAGGAATCGCGATCAGCGCCGGCGCCATAGAGTGGCCTGGTGACGCCGGAGATCCAGGGAAAATGGCCGGACAGCGACGCCGACGTGCCCGCCCTGGCCAGGATGCGCAGCTACACGACGTGGACCATGGTCTTCGTCGTCGCCGCTTACGTGTTCCTCGTCGCCGGGGGGAGCCATTCGCCGTGGATTCTGGCAGCCACGCTCGGAGTCGGGGCGTTGGTCTGCTGGCAGTGCCGGTACTGGGAGCACGGAGCGCCCAGAGCTCTCACCGCGGTGGCGGTCGGCGCCTCCTACGCTCTGTTCTGTGTCGTCGTCGGCACACATATCAATCCGATCGGCGGAGTCGCCTTCGCCTTGTCGATCGGACTCGTGGTGACCGCACCGCCCTTCAGCCAGTGGCCTTGGACCCTGCTCGCCGTCGCTCTCGCGGTCCTTCCCGCGCTCGTCTTGGGAGCCGACTGCGGCTACGTCGCCGGCGTGGTCGTGATGATGACGGCCTCGGTGGCCCTGTTCCGCGGCAACCGCTTCGGGTTCGGCCTCTTCCTGGAGGTGAACCAGGCCCGGCAGGCCACGGCCGAGCTCGCGGTCATGCGCGAGCGCTACCGCTTCGCCGCCGACCTGCACGACATCCAGGGCCAGGCCCTGCATGTCAGCCGCCTGAAACTCCGGCTGGCGGACAAGCTGCTCGACGGCGACCCCGCGCTGGCCCGGATCCAGGTACGGGAGGCCGAACAACTCATCGCGGACGCGATCGCCGAGACCCGGCGTCTGGCCTACGGGCAGCGGACCCTCACGTTCGCCGGGGAGCTGGCGAACTCCGAGTCGCTCATCCGGGCCGCCGGGATCGTTCTCACCCTCGACGGAACGGTCCCCCCGGGCCATCGGCTCGACGAGCTGTTCGGCCTCGTCGTGCGCGAGGCGACCACCAACCTGCTGCGGCACGCGCACGCCGAGCACGTCGCCATCATCGTCGGGGCCGACTCGGTCCAGATCGTCAACGACGGTGTGACCGAGGGCACTCGGGCGTTGAGCGGACTGGCGCGGCTCGGCGAGCGCTTCGCGGCGGCCGGCGGCACGCTGACCACTTCGCGCGACGGACAGACGTTCACGACCTCAGCCCGCGACACAGCCGACCTGCCCGCGTCCTCGCAGGCCCGAGCATGATCCGCGTCCTGCTCGCCGACGACGAGACCCTCCTGCGTACCGCACTGGTCAGCCTTCTGGGCCTGTCGGGTCGGATCGAGGTCGTGGCGCAGGCCGCCGACGGCGTGCAGGCCGTGGCCCTGGCGGGGACCCACGCCCCGGACGTCGTCGTGCTCGACCTGGAGATGCCCGGCCTCGACGGCATCGAAGCCGCCCGGCGCGTCATCGCGGCCCGGCCGGGACAGGCCGTCGTCCTGCTCACCCGGCACGGGCGCGCGGGGGTACTGCGACTGGCCCTGGCCGCCGGAGTGCGCGGGTTCCTTCTGAAGTCAGTCGATCCCGCTGAACTGGAGCGCGTCATCATCCACGTCCACGGCGGCAAACGCTGGATCGACGCCGAGGTGTCGGCCGCCGCGATGACCGACGACTGCCCGCTCACCGACCGCGAACTCGACGCACTGCGGCTCACCACGGAGGGCCTCACCGTCCGCGAGATCAGCGCACGGCTGCACCTCGCGACCGGCACCGTCCGCAACTATCTGTCCTCGGCGATGCAGAAGACAGGCGGCTCGTCACGCCACGCCGCCGCCCGCGAGGCGAAGCAGCGCGGGTGGATTTAGAGGTTCGGCAGGGTTGTAGGCGCTGCCGTTGATGCCCCAGCCATAGGACTGCGTCTCGGGTGCTGCTCGATCTGGCATACCACCGGGTGGTATGTAGACTCGATCGAGATATACCCATGCCCGGTATAGCAAGGAGCGTCGGCTCATGTCCGAATCAGTGAATCGAAGGCCTGCGGCGAGTCCCCTGTCGGCCCTGCCGGCCCTGGTCGCCGTGGTCGCCTCGCCGCCTGGGCGCGCCGTCCTGCGCTGCCTGACCGGTTGCGCCATGCGGGCGCTGGAGGTCGGCAGGAGTGTGCACAGCCAGGACGAGCGCTCCTAGGAGCGCACCAGGCGGCCGATGGCCTGCACGGCCTCGTCCACCTTCTGGTCGGCTTCGTCTCCGCCGGCGGCGATCGCGTCGGTGACGCAGTGGTGCGGGTGCTGATCGAGCAGGCCCACGGCCACCGCCTGCAGCGCCTTGGTCGCCGCTGAGACCTGGGTGAGGATGTCGATGCAGTACACGTCTTCCTCGACCATCCGGGCCAGGCCGCGGATCTGCCCCTCGATACGGCGCAGGCGCTTGAGGTAGGCATCCTTGTCGCTTCATGGCCGGCACCACCGTCGTCAAGGCCGTCGCCGAGGCGCACCTCCACGACCTCGAACACGCCCCCGACCCGGGGCCCTATCTACCCGCAGCCTCCACACCACCGTCCTGTACGGGAAAGCGATCGCCGGCGCGGGACTGACCGACGGCATCACCTGGGCTCGGATCGAATCACCGCAGCCGCTCCTCGTCGTCCACGAACACCTGGGCCTGCCCGTCGGCGCAGCAGGGGACGCCGTACCGACGGTTCTCCAGTGGGCACCGCGGCTGTGGCTTCCAGAATCTGAGTCGTGCTGAGCGGTGACCGCGGGCAGAGTTCGACAACACCCCAAACGCCCTGATCATCGCCACGCCAGCGCGCCCGAATAGCGCCTTCTTTAAGATGGCACGGTCTCGATGAAGGGTGATGACCAGTGCCTTACGAGGTGCATCAGGTGTCGGTTTGCTTCGCTGGCGCGGGTGCGGGCGAGGGTGAGTTCACGTGGGGGCAGCGCGAGTGGTGGAAGGAGATGCTGCAGGACGAAGGCTGGTGGCCGCTCGGCGGGGTGGTGAGGGTGCCGCCCGGTCGGAGTCTGGGCGACCTGGTGGAGGAGACGCGGTGGCGGTTGTGTCGTTTTCCAGCGTTGCGCACCCGAGTGAAGATGGGTGCCGATGGCCGGCCGAGGCAGAGGGTGTCTCCTTCCGGGGTCTTCGAGATCGACGTTGCCGAGGTCGGCGATGAAGACGCTCTCGTGGTGGCCACACGTCTGGCGGCGCAGTACACGGACACGGCGTTCGACCACGAGAACGACTGGCCCATGCGGATGGCCGTGGTGTGCCGGAACGGTCAGCCCACCCACGTTGTGGTACTGGTCAGCCACTTGGTGATCGACGCTGCGGGCATCAGGGCACTGGTATCGGAGACAGAAGCACGCCCTGAGGCGCCACCGCGCGGCCAGACTTCGCTGGAACAGGCGGCCTGGCAAGCTTCAGCAGCCGGTCGGCGCCAGAACGCCGCGGCGCTGCGCTACTGGGGCAAGGTGCTGAACGCGGTTCCGCCGTCCCGATTCCACAATCCCCACGGGCCGCTCAGCCCCGGGATCTGGCACGGTGCCTACGACTCATACGCTCTGCTCCCGGCCGTGCAGGTCATCAGCGAACGCAGCGGGTTCGATCTGCCGACGGTCTTCCTCGCTCTGTTCGCGGTCGCCATGCACCGGGTGCATGGCGTCGACCCTGTGGTCGTGCGTCCGGTGGTGGACAACCGGTTTCGCCCAGGGCTCGCGGATGCGGTGGGTACGGCCGCGCAGCATGGCGTGTGTTTGATCGAGGTCTCCGGCACCGCGTTCAAAGAGGTGCTCCAGCGCGCCGCCCGGTCGGCGCGTACCGCCTTCAAATACGCCTACGTCGACCCGTGGGACGTGGACGCGCTCATCCAGCGTGCTGAGATCGAGCGAGAGGCGTCACTCGACACCCACTGCCGGTTGAACAACCGGTTTCGTGCAGGCCCGGCGCCCGAGTTCTCCCAAGGGCCGGTGCCGCCCAGCACCTTCCGCTGGACCGACCGGAACGATGGTTCACCGTTGAAGCATCTCACCCTGCAGATCGACGACATTCCTGGCGGTGTGAGCCTGGGCCTGCACATCAATACGGCGGCGTTCGCTCCTGACGATGCTGAGACTTTGGCGCGGGTGATGGAGTCTGTCGCCGTGTTCGAAGCAGGTGGCGGTGTGGATCCACCCGACTCGCCGAAGGCTCTTTCCGGCCGGGCGGAATATACCCCATGAGGGTATCGTTGGGGCCGTCGGGGACAGCATCTGAGTAGGAGGCGATTGACATGACCGCCACTGGTAGCAGCCACAGCGGGCACATCGCGAACGAATCCGGCACCCACGGCGACCACTCGGCACACCAGGCCGGAGCAGTCCCGGGCGGGTTACAGATCTCGCAGGACGGTTACACGCTCGACCTCGCGGACACCATCCTGGAACCCGGCACCACACTGCTCCGATTTCGGATCCTGGGCCCCGACGGCAACCCCGTCACCGACTACACCCCGATCCACGACCGCGAACTCCACCTGATCGTCGCGCGACGAGAGCTGACCGGCTTCTGGCACGTCCACCCGGAACGCGACCGCGACGGCACCTGGTCGGTGCGGCTCGACCTCCCCGAAGCCGGGGCCTACCGCGTCTTCACCGACATCTCTCCCCGGGGGCTCGGCCACACGATCACCCTCGGCGCCGACCTGGCCGTCAGCGGACTGTACGAACCACGCCCCACGCCGCAGCCGGCACGCCTGTTCACCGTCGACGGCTACGAGATCAAGCTGGCCGGAGACCTCGTCGCCGGCGAAGGCCGCAACCTCACCATGACCGTGAGCCGCGACGGACAGCCGGTCACCGACCTCCAGCCCTACCTCGCCGCCTACGGCCACCTGGTAGTACTGCGCGCCGGCGACCTGGCCTACATCCACGTGCACCCCGACGGGGCACCTGGCGACGGCGTGACCGAACCCGGCCCGGACATCTCCTTCCACGCCATGGTTCCCGGCCCCGGCACCTACCGGCTCTTCCTCGACTTCAAGCACGACGACACCGTCCGCACGGCCGCGTTCACCCTCCTACTGAAGCGGTGAGGCGGGTGTGGGGACGACGCGGGTGACGACGGAATTCTCGGCGATCAGCAGGTCATACGCCACCGGGCCGATCTCGTTCTTCCATTGCCCGCTCTCGTAGACGGCCGCGTACAAGGCCTCACGCTGCGCTTCGTCGTCGAAGCGCCGGATCCACACGTACGCGTCCTCGTCCTGCTCGTCGACGAACGAGGCGGTGATGTCCATCCCCTTCGACGACTGGAACGGGACGATCACGTCCTCCATGTATCGGACCCACTCCGCGCGGCGGCCGAGACGGACCTGGTAGCGGCGTATCTCGTAGAACATCTCGAAACTCCCGGTTCTCATTCGATGTCTGTGGCGATGGATGTCAGGGTTGCGAGATCACTCGGCGACACGGAGCACGAGTTTGCCGCGAGTCCGGCCGCCCTCGCCCTGGATGTGCGCCTGGGCGACCTGCTCCAGTGGGAACACCGCCGCGACCTCGACCACGACCTGTCCGGCGTCGATGAGCTCTACGATCTTGTGCAGTGCGGGGCCGTCCGGCTCCACCAGGAACGGGGTGACGCGGACCCCGCGCTCGGCTGCGTCCTCGGCCAGTTCCGGCGAGACGCCCGCCGGAATCGCGACCAGCAGGCCGCCGGGGCGCAGCACTTCCAGCGAGCGCAGTGACGTCTTGTCATGGGCGTCGCCGACCAGGTCGATCACGACGTCGACATCTCCCACGACATCCTCGAAACGGACCGCCCGATAGTCCACGGCCTCGTCGGCGCCGAGTTCGCGCAGCCACTCGTGCCGCGCGCTGCTCGCAGTGGCGATGACGTGCGCGCCCAAGTGCTTGGCGAACTGCACCGCGAAGTGGCCGACCCCGCCGGCGGCGGCGTGGACCAGTACCCGCTGTCCGGGGCGTACGTCAGCGGTGTCCACCAACGCCTGCCACGCGGTCAGGGCCGCGAGCGGCACCGCGGCGGCCTGCTCGTGGCTCGCGGCGGCCGGCTTGCGGGCGAACTGGCGGGCCGGTGCGGTGACGTACTCGCCGTAGCCGCCGGCCGCGCGCGGGAACCAAGGCATCCCGTAGACCTCGTCGCCGACGCACAGCGTGGTCACGCCGAATCCGACGGCCTCCACCACCCCCGAGACGTCCCAGCCCAGCACGAACGGCGGCGCGCCCAGCACCCCGGCCATGCCGGTGCCCTCGCGCGTCTTCCAGTCGACCGGGTTGATCCCGGCCGCGTGCACGCGCACCAGGACCTCCGTCGGCAGCGGCTCGGGACGCGGCACGCTTTCCACACGCAGCACCTCCGGCCCGCCGAAGGAGTCCTGGACCACAGCTCGCATCGTGTCGGCAGACATGTTTCATCTCCTTGGGAAAAGTGGCGAAAAGCCGTATACCGGCCTCTCGTCGAAGTGAGATGAAGCTACCTCCGAGAATGTGGTTACCATCAAGGGCTACTACTTCCCCTTGGATAGCATGCTGATGAGAGGGCCTAATGGCGACCCAATGCCCGACCGGCCAGCACCCGCACCACGACGTCTACACCGCGCAGTGCCCCTGCCGCGCGATGCTCGACCTGTTGGCCAACAAGTGGTCCGCCCTGGCCATCGGCGCGATGGAGGAGGGACCGCAGCGGTTCGGCGCGTTGCAGCGGCGGCTTCAGGGCGTCAGTCCCAAGGTCCTGACGCAGACCCTGCGACGGCTGGAGGATCACGGTCTGGTCGACCGAACCGTCTACCCGGCCGTCCCGCTCCACGTCGAATACACCCTCACGGCGCTCGGCGAGAGCGCCGCCGTCCCGCTCAACCGGCTCCGCGCCTGGGTCGAGGACAACATCGACGAGGCCGTCGCGGCGCCCGGGCAACCCGCGCTCTCGCCGTCCTGAGCTGTATGTAAGGGTTCTTGCCAGTCGAACTACTCAACCCCGCTTTGAAGCGGTGCCGTTTCCGAGCTGCCACATTTCATAGTTCCCGCATTCCGCCGTGATCCCGGCCGTCGCCTCAGCCGCGGTGAGGAAGTCGTCGAGAACCGGCGAGGTGCGCGATGCCGCCACCGCGAGGCACACCTGGTCGGGCGCCAGATCCGGGATGGGCACGTAGCTGACCTCCGGATGTGAGTAGAACACGGTCGCCGAACGGGCCAGGAACGAGATGCCCCGGCCGGCTGCGACGTGTTCGAGCGTCTCGTCCACCCCGCGCACCAGGTACCCGGCGTTGGGGTGCGGGCGCCTGGTGGGCTGGGTGCTCGGGTCCGCATGCCAGAGCAGCGGCTCGCCGGCCAGGTCCGCCTCGGTGATCTGCTCGCGGCCGGCGAATCGGTGGCCGGCGGGCAGCACCGCCACCCGCGGCTCGGTGTACAGCGGGGTGACGCGCAGGCCGGCCTCGTCGATCGGCAGCCGCACATAGCCGACGTCGATGCGGCCGTCGAGCAGCATCGCGGCCTGCTCGTCGCCTTCGATCCGCTGCACGTCCACCAGAACATCCGGGTGCCGGTCGGCGAACTGCCGTACCGCCGCGGTGACCGCGATGCCCGCCCGGAAACCGACCATGAGCCGCCGGCTGCCCCGCGCGGCCACGGTCACCCGGCGGCGGACCGCGTGCACGGAGGCCAGCAGCGGGCCGGCGTCGGTCAGCAGCTGTCGGCCGGCGTCGGTCAGCGCCACGCCGTGGCTGTCCCTGGTCAGCAGCGCGGCGCCGAGGTCCTGTTCCAGCGCGCGGATCTGCCGACTGAGCACCGGCTGCGCGATGTGCAGCTCGTCGGCGGCGCGGCCGAAGTGCAGCTTGTCGGCGACGGCGACGAAGTAGCGCAACTTGCGCAGGTCCAGATCCATGGGGCCTCCCGGTCCGGCGATGCCTCCAGGGTATCGCCACGGCTGAAAGAGGTCTTGGACACCCGCTCAGGCCGAGCGCATCCTTAAAAGGCACCTAATGCGGCCGGAAAGAGTTCGACATGAGAATTCGCCATAACGGTTCGACATAAGGGCTCGGCATAAAGATTCACCATAAGGGCCCGGTATAAGGATTCGGCATCAGGCCTCGATGTGGCCGGGCCCAGATCAAAATCAGCTCCAGAAAGCAGGAACACCAATGAGCAGCGTCAGCATTATCGGCCTGGGGAACATGGCCGGCGCCCTGGCCGGCCGGGCGCTCGCCGGCGGCAACGCCGTCGAGATCATCGGCCGTGACCGGGCCAAGGCCGAGAAAGTGGCCGCCGCGGTCGGCGGCGCCAGTGTCGGGACGGCCGGCGTCGCCCCGGCCGGGGACATCGTCATCCTCGCCGTGCCGTACGCCAGTGCCGCGGCGGTGGTCAGCGAGTACGGGGACGCATTGCGCGGCAAGGTCATCATCGACATCACCAACCCCGTCTCCTCCGATTTCAAGGAACTCCTCACCCCCGACGGCAGTTCCGGCGCGCAGGAGATCGCCAAGGCCGCCCCCGCCGGCGCGCACGTCGTCAAGGCGTTCAACACCCTGTTCTCCAACGTTCTGGCGGCCGGCTCAGCCGAGGGTCGCCAATTGGACGTGTTCATCGCCGGCGACGACGCGCGGGCAAAGGCACGCGTGTCAGCATTCGTCGAAAGCCTGGGACTGCGCCCGCTGGACACCGGTGAGCTGCCGATGGCGCGGACACTGGAGAACGCCGCCCTGCTGGAGCTGGGCCTCGTCGCCCACTCCGTCAAGCACACCAACTTCGTCCTCGGCGTCAGCATCCTCAACTGAGCGCGTCCGCACCACCACTCCTTACGCCAGATCTTCTTACGCCAGATCTTCTTACGCCACATCACTTGCAAAGGGCAGCAGCATGCGCGTTTTCGTCACCGGCGGGACCGGCCATTCCGGTTCGTACATAATCCCCGAGCTCATCGCCGCCGGGCACGAGGTCACCAGCCTGGCCCGGTCGGACACGGCCGCCACGGCGCTGTCCGCGCTCGGCGCGAAGGTGCGTCGCGGCGGCCTCGAGGATCTCGACGGGCTCAAGGAGGCGGCCGCGGACTCCGACGGCGTCATCCACGTCGGGTTCAGGCGTGAACTGCTTCCCTCCGGCGGGATCAACGCCGTGACCGCCGCGGAGCTCTCGGCCGTGCTCGCGTTCGGCGAGGCACTCGCGGGGACCGGGAAGCCGCTGGTCGCGGCCGGAAGCATCGGCTCGCCCGGGTGGGAGGACCTGGGTCGGCCGGCCACCGAGGAGGACCCGGCCCTTCCCGGCGGCGATGAGTACGGGGGTACCCTGCGTGTTCGCAACGTCGTGGAAACCACCGTGGTCGGCCTCGCCGAGCAGGGAGTGCGGTCTTCGATCGTGCGGCTTCCCACCATCGCGCACAGCACGACCGACACTGCCGGATTCCTCCCGCTGCTGATCGCGCTCGCAAAAGAGAAGGGCGTCGTCGGCTACCCCGGAGACGGAGCGAACCTGTGGCCGGCCGTGCACATCCGCGATGCCGCCTCCTTGTTCCGCCTGGCGCTGGAGAAGGGCCCGGCTGGCAGCTATTGGCACGCGGTTCAGGACGAGGGCATCCCGTTCCGCGAGATCGCCGAGGCCATTGGCAGCCGCCTGGGCCTGCCCGCCGTGAGCATTCCCGCGGACGTACTGATGCTGCCGGGACACTTCGGGTTCCTCGCGAATATGGTCGCGCTGGACCTCCCGGCGTCCAACCTCATCACCCGCCGGACCCTCGGCTGGGAACCCACGCAGCCCGGCCTGCTCGCCGATTTGGACAACGGTCACTACTTCGCCGCCGGCTGACGGCGGGGACCCGAGCCGTTATTGCGCTGTGCCTGCAGGCTTTGCTGGTGGCGTCTCGCGCACCGGGCACAGAGCCGGCGCGTGCTGTCGGCGCCCGGCCCTACAGTCACTCCCGAACGTGTGATCGGTTGGGGAGGGCATTGCGATGAGACAGAAGGCCGACGACACGGAGCCGCCAGGCGGCGACGAGAGCGTCCTGCTGTGGCCGTCGGGCTGGCAGCGGCTGGTCATCCCCCGACGGCGCGAGCGTCCCGGTCCCGCGCCGGCCGTCGCGGCAAACGCCGTGGCGGCCTACGAGAAAGCGAAAGCAGCTGACGCGGCCAAGGTCACGGAGGCGCTGACCGCCCCGAACGCCGATGCGGCGCTGGCCGCCGTCTATCGCGCCGAGGCGGGCCGGCCGCTGTCCGATGTCACACCGACCGGCGCGGCTGTTGCCGCCACGTTGCGCTGGGCCTCAGGTTCGCGGAAGCCGGCTGAGGCGCGCACAACTGTCGACGCGTGGGTCACGGCGCGCGGCCTGGAGTTCGCAGTTCTGGCCGTGCTCGAGCGCTGCGATATGGCGGCGCAGGAGTTGAAGCACACCGCGTGCGCCCTGATCCGAGCGGATCCCTGGCTGATGTGGGGCGGCTGGCAACCTCGGCCGGCCATGCTCGCAAGGTTGCGTCATCACCTGTCCGCGGCCGATGACGGCGAGTACGCCGCCGTGGCCTCGCTCCTCAGCACGCATCCCTTCACCGGCGACGGGCAGCGCCTGGCCGCCGCGTTCCTGATGCCGGACCAGACGGCCTGGGTCACCGCGGCCATCAATCAAATGCAGGTCCGCCCGAACAACTCGCCGCTGACCTTCGGCGCCGTATCGACGGTGGAGCAGGCCGACGCGCTGTTCCTGACCCTGCCCTGGGGCGGCAGCACGGACACCGAGACGCTGGCGACGCTGATGGACGGGCTGGGCACCGACGTGCTGCCCTATCTGCTCAAGTACGCCGACGTCGGCTATGCCCGGTCCGAGGTGGTCGAGCGCATCTTGACCGCGGTCGGCGCCTTCCCGACCGACGAGGCGTTGCAGGCGCTCATCGACCGGGTCGACCGCCCTAAGGCAGCCGCCGCGATCCTCGCCGCCGCTGAACGGTATCCCCGTCGCGGCGTCCGGCTACTCGCCGCGTCGGCCTCGGAACGGGTACAGCCGTTGCTGCGCGCGCATGTCCTCAGCCACCTGGACATCGCGGCGGCTGAGCTGGAGCACCTCGACGGCGGAGCCCGCGACCGCGTGAAGGCACTGCTCGGCGACGGTCCGCGGATCGCCGACGCCGCAGCGGACGGTGTGCCCGCAGTGCTCGTCACGCCGCCGTGGACCGGCCAGCCTCGGCAGGCGAAGCCGAGGCCGGTCACCGGACTAGCCGTGGCGCGGGAGTCGGGCATGGTCTGGCTGCCGGGCGAGCGCAAACTCTGGAACAGTGACTGGGGGTACCAGTATCACCGCAGCCTGAATCTCACCTGGGAGGAGATCGCCGAGTCCATCAAGATCCTGAAGCCGCAGTACGGTGACCTTCTCGAATTCTTCCGCGAAGGACCCGAAGAGCTCGTACGACCGCTCTTCGACGCGTGGAACCCCGGCTGGTGGCGGGGGCCCGATCTCGACCGGGCGTTCGCGGTACGCTTCGAGGACGATGCCTTGCCGCTGCTCACCGCCCGAGTCCGAGAAGACCCGGGCATGTACGGCGAGGTACTGATCCCATTCGCGCACTCCGATGTCGCCACGATCATGGCCGGCTGGCTGGCGACACCGAAGCCTGCGCGTCCCCATGCCATCGCGTGGTTGCGGCGTCACCCCGATCTGGCCGCCAGGACCCTGATCCCCGCCGCGGTCGGCAAATCGGGCACGGCACGCAGGCAAGCAGAGCGCGCGTTGCGGACACTGGTCGACGAAGGCTTCGAGGCGAACGTCTCCGCGGCGGCGTCGGCCTACGGTGCGAGAGTCGAGGCCGTCGTATCCGCCGTCCTCACCGAGGACCTTGCCCCCGCGATCCCGAAATCCATGCCGACGCTGCCGACGTGGGCGGAATCGGGTCAGCTGCCGCCGATCCTTCTAACCGGTGGCACGTCCGCGCTGCCCGCGGATGCGGTCCGGAACCTGTGCCTGCTGTTGGCGATCGCCAAGCCCGGCGTGCCCTCGCCCGCGCTTGACGAGGTGCGCTCGGGGTGCGATCCGCGGTCGTTGACGGCGTTCGTGTGGGCACTGTTCGAGAATTGGCGCAACGCCGAGATGCCCGTCTCCGAAGCCTGGGCCCTCGATGCGCTCGGCCGGTTCGGCGACGACACGATCGTCCCGAAGCTGGCCGCGCTGATCCGCGCCTGGCCCGGTGAGAACGCGCACCACCGTGCTGTGCAGGGCCTGGACGTGCTCGGCGCGATCGGCACCGACGCCGCGCTCGGGCAGCTATACGCGATCTCGCAGCGGGTGAAGTTCAAAGCCCTGAAGGAGCGTGCGGCGCAGCGGATCCACACGGTCGCCACGACGCTCGGCCTCACCGCCGATCAGCTCGGCGACCGCCTCGTCCCCGGCCTCGGCCTGGACCCCTCGGGCACCCTTCGACTCTCCTTCGGTCCGCGCAGCTTCACGGTCGGCTTCGACGAACACCTCAAGCCGCTGGTCGTGGCCGAGGACGGGAAGCGGTTGAAGGACCTGCCCAAGCCCGGCGCCCACGATGACGCGGCGACAGCCGAACAGTCCCGGGTGCGGTACGCACAGCTCAAGAAGGACGCGCGGACCCTGGCCTCCGATCAGGCCCACCGGCTGGAGCGGGCCCTGCTGGTCGGTCGGCGCTGGTCGGCGGCGGAGTTCCGGACGTACGTCGTGGACCATCCTGTGGTGCGCGACATCGCGCGTCGGCTGGTGTGGAGTGCGTACTGCGCCGAGGCGGCGGCGCCAGTCTGCTTCCGCATCGCGGAGGATCTGACGTTCGCCGACGCCGACGACGCCAGCTTCGTCCTCGAGGACAACGTGCGGGTCGGCGTCGCACACCCGCTGGAGTTCGGCGACTCTGCCGTGAAATGGTCGGAGCTGTTCGCGGACTACGAGCTGGTGCAACCGTTCCAGCAACTCGGCCGCGCGACCTGGGCCCTCACCGAGCAAGAGAAGTCGGCGCTCACGTTGGACCGGTTCACCGGGAAGACGGTTCCCACCGGGAAGGTCGTCGGGCTGGAGCGCTTCGGCTGGCGCCGCGGCGACCCCCGCGACCACGGCCTGCAGACCTGGATGTCCCGTCCGGTGCCCGGCGGCGGGTGTGTCGCGTTCGGGATCGAGCCCGGCGTCGCCATGGGATCACTCTCCGGACTCGCCGATGAACAGACCATCACCGCGGTCTGGGTCACGTCGCTGCCGGACGTCGAGCTCTGGCAGGAGACGAAGGGCCGGTTGCCGCTGGGCACGCTCGACGCCGTCAGCGCCTCAGAGCTGCTGCGCGATCTGGAGGTGCTGACGAGCGGATGATCGCAGGTCGGCCGACTGCACGATCGGGAGTACGGCGGGACGCACCGCAAGCCGCCCCTCACACCGTGAGCAGCACGTTGATCGCGACCCCGACCACGATCACCGCCAGCAGGACGTAAGGCCACATCGGGCGCTCGGCGGGCGGCTTCCAGTTGCTTGATTCGTTCATGGGAATCATCCTCGGCTGGTGCGCGCTGCCGCACATCGGCGCTGACCACCCTTTCCGGGGTGCACTTTTCTGCACCCCGGGGGTCAAGCCCGCGGGGTCAGGCCCGTAGGTAGGCCAACACCGCGAGCACCCGTCGATGGCCGCTGTCCGGCGTCGGCATCCCGAGCTTGGCGAAGATGCTCCCGATGTGCTTGTTCACCGAGCTCTCGGCGATGACCAGCAGCTCGGCGATGGTGGAGTTGTTCCGGCCCTGGGCCATCAGCGCCAGCACCTCCCGCTCCCGCTGGGTCAGCGCGGCCAGCGGGTCTGCCTCGGCCCGGCGCACCATCAGCTGCGAGATGACTTCGGGATCCATCGCGGTGCCGCCCCCGGCCACCCGTTCCAGGGCCTCCAGGAACTCCTCCGTGCGGCCGACGCGGTCCTTCAGCAGATAGCCGACCCCGGCTGCGCTGTGCGCGAGCAGCTCTGTGGCGTAGGTGCGCTCGACGTATTGCGAGAGCACCAGGATCGGCAACGCCGGGATCTGCCGCCGCGCCTCGACCGCGGCCCGCAGCCCTTCGTCGCGGAAGCCCGGCGGCAGCCGCACGTCCACCACCGAGACGTCGGGACGGTGCTCCAGCAGCGCGGGCAGCAGCCGGTCGCCGTGGTCGACCGTCGCGCACACCTGGTGCCCCTCGCTGGTGAGCAGCGCCGCCAGCCCCTCCCGGAGCAGCGCGTTGTCCTCGGCGATCAGGATCCGCATGGAATCTCCACCTTCAGTACGGTCGGGCCCCCGGACGGGCTGGACAGTTCGGTACCGCCGTCGAACGCGGCCACCCGCCGCCGCAGGCCCACGAGCCCGCTCGCGCCCACGGCGCTCTCCACGGCGCCGCCCCGGCCGTCGTCCTCGACCCGGATCGAGATCCGGTCGGCCGTGATCCGCAGCCGCACCAAGGCGTTCTGGGCCCCGCTGTGCTTGGCGACGTTGGTCAGCGCCTCGGAGACCACGAAGTACGCCGCCGCCTCGGCTGCCGCCGGCGCGCGCGGTGGCGGAGCCGCCCCGGCCGGCCCGAAGTCGGTCCGGGTCGGCACCGCGCACAACGCGGCCAGGGCCCGCACCGCCTCGACCAGCCCCCGGTCGGCGAGCACCGGCGGATAGATGCCGCGGACCAGCTGCCGCAGGGCGTCCAAGGCCTTCTCAGCCTGCTGCTGGGCGACGTCCACCAGCTCGGGGACCTGCTCGGGACGGCGGTCCAGGGCCCGGCGGATCATGCCCAGCCGCAGCGAGACCGCGACGATGTCGGCCTGCGCGCCGTCGTGCAGGTCTCGCTCGATGCGGCGCAGCTCGGCGTCATGGGCGTCCAGGGCCTCGGCGCGGCTGACGGTCAGGGCCCGGACGCGCTCGGCCAGGCCAGTTCGGGCCCGCGCGGTCAGCAGCCGGCGGGAGGCGTGCGCGTGCAGCAGCGCCAGCGGCCGCATCAGCGCCATCGCCACGAACGCGTAGCCGACGCCGACGACCACCGCGGCCAGCGCCTTCCACCACGAGTCGACCGTCAGCAAGATGATGCGGTCGCGCTGCGCGGGCAGCAGCAGCCACCACAGCGGCGCGGTGAGCCAGTTCACCGCGTGGCCGCACACGACCAGCGCCAGCACGCACAAAGCCGTGCCGGGGACGCTGTGGCACAGCAGCCAGAGCAGATCCTTGCGGACCGCCGGGTCGCGCAGCGAGGGCTTCGGCGGGATCGCGGAGCCGTCCGGCACGCCCTGGTACGCGGTGCGCACCTGGACGCCGAGCAACCTCCCCACCCGGCGGCGGTGGAACTGCGCGTACCGGGCCACGACCCGCAGCGTCGCGGGCAGCACGAGGAAGCCGGTCCCCACCAGACAGAGCACGCAGACCGCGGCGGTCAGCGCGAGCAGCACCAACCCCGCCAGCCCGGTACCCAGGCACAGCAGCACGTAGCCGGCCATCGGCGGGAAACGGGCCGCGGTCTGGCGGACCCACTGCTCAAGCATCGTGATCAGCCTACCCACACCGCAGGTCGGGGGCGGGTAGTCGCAGGCGGGTAGCAGTTTTCTGCACCAGGAAGTCTCCAGTCCACACCCTGGTTCGGCGCGCCGCCGCGAACGTACCTTCATGATCGTGACCAGTACAGAAATCGTGACCAGTACAGAACAGGATCCGGTGGTGCGCCTGGACGGCGTCCGCAAGACCTACGGCAAGGGGGCCGGCGCGGTCCCGGCGCTGCGCGGCCTGACGCTCGATTTCGCCCGGGGGACGTTCACCGCGGTGATGGGCCCGTCCGGGGCCGGCAAGAGCACGTTCCTGCACTGCGCGGCCGGACTCGACCGGCCGGATGCCGGCTCGGTGGTCCTCGGCGGCACCGATCTGGCCTCGCTCAGCGAAGTGGAGCTGACGCTGCTGCGCCGCGAGCGCGTCGGGTTCGTGTTCCAGTCCTACAACCTGATGACGGCGCTGTCGGTCGCCGACAACATCACGCTGCCGCTGATGCTCGCCGACCGCCGCCCGGACCGGTCCTGGCTGCACGAGGTGGCCGAGCGGGTCGGGCTCGCCGACCGGATGCACCACAAGCCCGCCGAGCTCTCCGGCGGCCAACAGCAGCGGGTCGCCATCGCGCGGGCGCTGGCGGCCCGGCCGGAGGTGGTGTTCGCCGACGAACCGACCGGTGCCCTGGACACCCGCACCGCGCGGCAGGTCTTGCAGCTGCTTCGGGACGTCGTCGACGACCTCGGCCAGACCGTGGTCATGGTGACCCACGACCCGGTCGCCGCCTCCCACGCGCACCGCGTGGTGTTCCTCGCCGACGGCCGCTACGCGCAGGAGCTCACGCGGCCCACCGCGGACAGCGTCGCCGAGCGGATGACCTCGCTGGGGCAGTGGTAGCCGTGTTCCGACTCGTGCTGCAGACCGTCCGGGAACGTAAAGCAGGGTTCGTCGGCGCCTTCGTCGCGCTGCTCGGGGCCTCGATGCTGATCACCGCTTTCGGGATCATCCTGCAGTCCGGCATCGGCGACGGCGTCCCGGTGCAGCGCTATGCCGACGCCTCGGTCGTGATCAGCGGCAAGCAGTCCGTCACGGTGCACGAGGGGAAGAAGAGCAAGACCAAGCCGCTGACCGACCCGGTCGCGGTCCCGGCCGACCTGATCGGCACGGTCGCGCACACCGACGGCGTGGCGCGCGCCGTCGCCGTCGTCAGTTTCCCGGCGCAGGTCGTCGGCACCGACGGCCGACTCGTCACCGGCGCCGACGACCGGCGCTCCCTCGGCGCGAACTGGAGCAGCGCCGCGCTCGGGCCGTTCACGCTCAGCGGCCGGGAACCGCGGCGTCCCGAGGAGATCGTGCTCGAACAATCCGTCGCCGACCGGGCGAAGGCGAAGCTCGGGGACACCGTCCGCATCGCTTCGACGCGGGCGGCGAGCCCTTACACCGTCGTCGGCACCGTGAAATACACCGGCGCCGGTGGAGCCCTGCGAACCCCGCCGATCTTCTTCACCGACGCCACGGCCACCACCCTGTTCGGCCGCGCCGACCAGGTCTCGGCGATCGGCGTGCTCGCGACGCCGGGCACCGACTCCGGCAAGCTCGACGACCGCATCGACGCCGCGCTCAAAGGCGCCGGCGTCAGCTCCCATATCGGCGCCGGACGCAGCAGCGCCGAGAACCCCGACGTCGCCTCGGCCCGCGGCACCCTGAAGGTGCTGGCCGGATCGCTCGGCGGCACCGTCGTGCTGATCACCATGCTGGTGGTCGGCAGCACCCTGGCGTTGGGCGTTCACCAGCGGCGCCGCGAACTGGCGTTGCTGCGGGCGATCGGTGCCACCCCGAAACAGATCCACAAGATGATCGCCGGCGAGGTGCTGGTGGTGGCGCTGACCGGCTCGCTGCTGGGCTGTCCGCCCGGCGTGCTGGCGGCCGAGGCGCTGCGCGGCGCGCTGTCGGTGATCGGCGTCCTCCCGCAGGACTTCGTGTTCTCCTACGGCCCGATCCCCATGGCCGCGGCGGTCGCCATCGGGGTGGTCACCGCGCAGGCCGCGGGGTTCGCGGTGGCCCGCCGCGTCGTCGCGATCCGGCCGGTGGAGGCCCTGAGCCAGGCCGCCACCGAACAGCCGGGCCTGGGCCGGGCCCGCGTCGTATTCGGGACCGTGCTGCTGGTCCTCGGTGCCGCCGCCTCGCTGCTGCCGCTGTTCTTCGGCAGCATCTTCGCCGTGGCCGGAGCCGGCAGCGGCGGCCTGATCATGGTGATCGCGTTCCTCATGCTGGCGCCGCCGCTCGTGGCCCGCGCGACCCGGCTGCTGGCCGCGCCGTTCCGACGCCGCTTCGGCAACCTCGGCTACCTGGCCGTCGCCAACACCCGGGCCAACGCCCGCCGCCTGGCCGCCGGTATCGGCCCCCTGATCCTGGCGATCGGTTTCGCCTCGCTCCAGCTGTTCATCCCGACCACCACCGCGGCGGCCGCGAACGATCAGGCCCGCGCCGGGGTCCTCGCCGACTACACGCTGACCGGCGACGCCGGCGGCCTGCCGACCGACGCAGTCGCCGATGTCCGGGCGCTGCCGGGCGTCGCCGCCGTCGCCGGGGTGGTCCGGGTCGACCTGTACTCGTCGGTGAAGATGCTCGGCGATCCAGAGGTCTTCGACTACCAGGCCGAAGGGCTGACGACCGACGGGCCGGCGACCGACGGGCCCGACCAGGCTCTCGGCCATATCCTCGGCCAGGTTCTCGACCTGGATGTCACCGGCGGCGACCTGAGCCGGCTGTCCGAGACCACCGCGGCGATCAGCGACGGCGCGGCCGCGACGCTCGGCACCCGGGTCGGCGGCACCGTGCGGATCCACCTGCCCGACGGGCAGACGATCCAGCCGCAGGTGGTCGCGACCTACCAGCGCGGCCTGGGATTCGGCGACATCACCCTGTCCGCGCAGACCTTGCTGCGGCACAGCTCGCACCGGTTGTACGACTCGATACTGGTCCGGCTCCAGCCCGGCGCCGACCGCAAGGCCGCCCTCGCCGAACTCAAGGCCCTGAGCACCCGCTACCCGGGCCTGCACGTCCAGGACAAAGGCGGCCTGTCCGCGGCCCAACAGCGCACCGCGACGGCCGGCCTGGTCGGCAGCGCCATACCGCTGCTGCTGATCTTCGGCTACATCGCGGTCGCCGTCGCCAACACCCTGGTGATGACCACCTTGTCCCGGGCCCGGGAGTTCGCGCTGCTGCGGCTGGTCGGCGCCACCCCGGCCCAGGTGCTGCGGATGATGAGGACCGAGACCCTGCTGGTGGTCCTCATCGCGGTGGCCGTCGGCACGCTGGTGCCGATGCTGCCGCTGACAATGGTCAGCCTCGGCCTGACCGGATCGCCGGTTCCCTCGATACCGCCACTGCTCTACCTGGCGATCGTCGCCGCGACATCGGCCCTGGCGGCCGCCGCGGTTCTGATCCCCACCCGGCTGGCACTGCGGGCCCGGCCGGTCGAGGCCATCGGGCTGAGGGAGTAGGGCCGCGGTGCCAAGGGCACCGCCTTCGGCTGACGCCTGTTCGCCCTACGCCTATCCCCGCCCTACGCCCGACTATGGCGCGCCGTCCGAGCCGCTGGCCCAGTAGCGGCCGTGAACGGCCAGCATCCGGAGGTTGTCCGCCAACTCCTCGGCGGGCATGGGTCTCGGGTCCTGTTCGAGCCACCAGCGCAGGACCGCGAACTGCTCGCCGACCCAGGCGCGCGCGAGGAGTTCGGGTTCGATGCGGGGTTCGGTACCGGTGGTCACGGAGCGTTCGCGGAAGACGGCTGCGACGCGGGTGACGGATTCGTCCGTGAACATTCTCAGCGGCTTGCCGTCTCCCTCGCCGCGCAGGATCACGCGGTACAGATCGCGCTCGGCCTCGGCGTGGCGGAAGAGTTCGAGCAGCGGCTTGCCCGTGAAGCCGACCGCGGTCTCGTCGGCCACCCCTTCCAGACCGGCGGCCAGTTCCTGGAGGAGGTCGGCGGTGACGCGCGTGAACAGGTCGTCCTTGTCGCGGCAGTGGCTGTAGAAGGTGGCTCGGGCGACGTCGGCACGCTCGGTGATGTCGTCCACGGTGAGCGTCGCGAATCCCCGTTCCAGCACCAGGGACACCAGCGCGTCACGCAAGGACCGCCGGGTACGGCGCGTCCGCCTGTCCTCCGCCATGGCCGCCTTTCCGTCGTCGTCGCGCGGCCCAGTCTAGGGACTCTTGACAGGATGAACGATACTGAACTGATCGTCTGGAAACAAACATGTAGTTCAGTTACTCTGAAGGAGTCGCACGATGAACCTGGGGATCTATCTGACGCGTGCCGCGCGCTCCTGGCCGGACACGCCGGCGTTGGTGAGCGGTCCTCGGTCGTGGACCTTCGCGGAGCTGGAGGCCGAGGCCAACCGGCTGGCCTCGGCGCTGCTGGCCCGCGGCCTGCGGCCCGGGGACGCCGTGGCGAGTCTGGCCTGGAATCGCGGGGAGTCGGTCGTCGTCGAGTTCGCCCTGTACAAAGCCGGCCTCGCCCGAGTGCCGATCAACGCCCGGCTGGGACGCTCGGAGATCGCGCACATCCTCGCCTCGTCGCAGGCGAAGGTGGTGTTGTATGACGCCGCTCATCGCGAAGACGCCTCAACAGCGCTGGACTCGCTCAGCGAACGCGGCGGCGACGGCGACGGCGACGGCAACGCCGTCGTCCCGGTCGTCTTCGACGGCCCCGCGACCGACGTCGAACTCGCCTATGAAGCGCTGCTGGAGACCGGCGAGAACGCACCGATACTCATCGACGTCGCCCCCGACGACACCGCGGTCCTCAACTACACCTCCGGCTCGACCGGCTTGTTGAAGGCCGCCGTCCAGACCTTCGGCAACCGCCTGGCCAACATGCGCAAGCAGCTGATGGGCGACCCACGGCCCCGCCCGGACACGCGCTATCTGGTCGTCGGCCCGGTGACCCACGCCGCCGGCATGCCACTGCTGGCGTGCGTCTTCGCCGGCACCACCGTCCACGTGCTGCCGGCCTGGGATCCGGAGGCGTTCTTGGCCACGATCGAGCGTGAACGCATCAACGCCACCTTCGTCGTCCCGGTGATGCTCACCATGCTGGTGACCCACCAGCAGGCGGCCGCCCACGACCTGTCGAGCCTGACCGATCTGCGCGTCGGCGGCGCGCCGATCTCGCCGGCCCGGCTGCGCGAGGCCGTGGCCGCGTTCGGCCCGATCGTCGGCCAGGGCTACGGCCTGGCCGAAACCACGTCGGTGGTGCTGTCGATCAGCGCCGGCGAGATCGCCCGCGCCATCGAGGAGGATCCCGAGCTGTTGCAGTCCTGCGGCCGGCCCGAATACGACTCCGAGGTCCGCGTGGTCGACGAGCAGGGCCGGGAAGTGGCGCCGGGGCGTGTCGGCGAGATCGTGGTGCGCGGCGCGGACTGTGTGCGGGAGTACTGGCGCGCGCCGGAGCTGACCGCCGAGACGATCCGCGACGGCTGGGTACACACCGGCGACCTGGCGTGGATGCGCGAGGACGGATACGTCTTCATCGTCGACCGCAAGAAGGACATGATCATCTCTGGCGGCTACAACATCTACAGCTCCGAGGTGGAGACCGTGCTGTACGACCATCCGTCAGTGCTCGAAGCATGTGTGGTCGGCGTCCCGGACGCACAGTGGGGCGAGGCGGTCAAGGCCGTCGTGGTGCTGCGCTCCCCCGCCGAACCGGAAGCGAGCGCCGCGGACCTGGCGGCGGAGCTGATCGAGTTCTGCGCCGGACGGCTGGATCGGCTGAAGAAACCGCGCTCCGTCGACTTCGTCCCGATGCTCCCGCTCAACCGCAACGGCAAGATCGACCGCAAGGCGGTCCGGGAGACGTACTGGGCCGGCGCCGAGCGCCGGGTCAACTGAGGGGCGGTCGAAGATGTTGTTCTCCCTGCGCCCGGACTACGCGTCCGATCCGTTTCTGCGGAATCTGGTCGAGCGGCTTCGCCAGTACCTGGACGGCGAGTTGGCTGAATACGAACACGAACACGCCCTCACCCCGTCCACCCCGATCACCCGCGAGCTGTTGGCACCGGTGTGGCGCCGCAGCCGCGAGCTCGGGTTCTACGGCATCCACCTGCCGCCCGGCCTCGGCGGCCAAGGCCTCACCTACACGCAGCTCGCCGCCCTCAAGGAGGAGGTCGCAGCCAGCGGCCGGGTCCTGGGCAGCAGCGTGCTCGGCGAGATGGGCGGCCCGCTTCGGGTCGGCGACATCATGGCCGCCGCGACCGAACACCAGCTGGAGAAGTACTTCCTGCCGGTGGTGCGAGCCGAACGGGCCTGCTGCTTCTCCCTCACCGAGGCGGACGCGGGATCGGATGTGCGGGCGATGCACACCACGGCGGTGCGCGTCGCCGACGGATACCGCCTGACCGGTCACAAGGTCTTCTCCAGCGCCGGCCCGGTCGCGGACTTCGCGATCGTGGTGGCTCGCATGGCCGACGCCGAGAACACCTACTCGGCGTTCCTCGTCGATCTGGACGGCGCCGGCTGCCGGGTGCTGCCCGGCGCCACCCCGATGTCCGGCGAGCACATCGAGAGCGACATCGTGCTCGACGACTGCCTGGTGCCGGCCGCGAACCTGCTCGGCAAGGAAGGCGACGGCTTCACACTGGGCCTGGGCCGGGTCAACGTCAACCGGCTCCTGCACTGCCCCAGCGTGCTCGGTATGACGCGGCGTGCGCTGGAGCTGACGCTGTCGCGGGCCCGGACCCGGATCGTCCGCGGCGCTCCGCTGGGCGAACTGCAATCCGTCCAGCACAAACTCGCCGACATGGCCACCTCCTACTACGCGGCGCGGGCGATGACCTACGCGGCGCTGGCGGAGCTGGACACCGGGACGGTGCCGCGTCTGGAGGCGTTCATGTGCAAGCTGAACGTCGCCGAGACCGCCTTCCGGATCCTGGACGAGGCGGTGCAGATCCACGGCAAGGAAGGCCTGACCCAGGGCAACGAGGTCGAGTACCTGTTCCGCAGGGTCCGGATGTTCCGGGTGCTGACCGGCACGTCGGAGATCCAGAAGAACGGGATCGCCAAGCTGCTGCTGCGCGGAGCCGGTTCGGCAGCAGCCTGACGATCAGTGGCCTCTGAGGCCTGCTCCAGGCCTGCTCGGGCCTCGTCAGGCCGCCTGAGGCCCATCCCGCCCTCGGCGGTAGGCAAGAGCGGTGGCGGCGACCAGACCGGTTGCCGCCATCCCCGCACCGACACTCCAGGCGGCCTGATAGCCACCGGTTCCGTCGCTGTTCGCGGCCGAGGACAGGATCGCGGCGTAGCCGGCCGAGCCGACCGCCGCGCCCAGGGTGATCAGCAGCTCGAACAGCCCCTCGCTGGTCGCGACCTCCTCGGGCCGGACCGCGTCGATCACCAGGATGCGGCCGGCACCGGCGATCAGGCCCATCCCGGCGCCGGCCAGGGCGAGCAGCACCGCGAAGTCGGCACCGCTGCCGTGCCGGATCAGCACTCCGGCCGACCCGGCCAGCAGCAGCGCCGCGCCGAGGATCAGGGCCGACCGGTAGCCGATCGCCTTGCCGATGCGGGCTGTCAGGGCACTGAACAACGCCATCGCGCTGAAGGCGGGCAACAGGATGGGCCCCACCGCCGACGAGGAAAGCCCCAGTCCGCCGCGCGCCGTGAAGTAGGTGGTGTACGAGATCTGTCCGCCGAGCACCACGAAGTGCACGCACCAGCCGACGATGAAGACCGGCAGCAGCCGGGGGCGGAAGAGCCGGCGCACGTCGATCAGCGGAGCCACGCGGCGCCGCTCCACGACCACCCACGTCACCAGCGACACCATCCCGGCGCCCACACACCCGATCACCGGCAGCGAGCCCCATCCCCAAGCCGCACCTTCATGTAACGCCAGCAGGGCCGGCACCAGCCCCGCCGCCAGCAGAACAGCTCCCCACCAGTCGACGCCCACCGCTTCGGGGGTGAGCCGTGGACGAATGCCACGTTCAGGAACGCGCCACAGCATGACCACACCCATGACAGCGCCGACGGCAGCCACCGACAACGCGGCAGTCTGCAACTTCGAGGCGCAGATGTTGCCGATCAGCACACCGGACAGCAGCGCCCCGGACAGATGAGCGATCGCCCGCCGGGTGTCCTCGGCGCTGTGGCGGGCGCGGATCAGCGCGAACATCAGCGGCAGGAACCCCGCTAGGAATCCCTGCAAGACCCGGCCGCACAACAACACCGGGTAGTCCGGTGCGAAAACGATCAGCGTCGCACCGGCGGCCACCACGCAAGCGGTCGCCCGCAGAACCCGCGCATGGCCGAGGCGATCGCCGAGGACGCCGAGGACCGGGGTGGCCACGACAGCCACCAGCGCCGGAGCCGTGACCGTCCAGGCCAGAGCCGCCACACCGATCCGGTAGCGGTCGGTGATGATCGGGAACAACGGGACGAAATAGCCTTGCTGGAACCCGCTGGACACGGCGAGGGCCAGTAAGGCGGCCAGCTTGCGGCGGGTCAGGGCCGGTTTCGGCGCCGCGTCGGCCGGGACGCCGAGCGTGGCCGCCTCGGCCATCAGGCGTCGGCCTTCGGGGCGCGGGCAGGTCGCGGCCGGCCGCCGGGTTCGGCTTTGGTTCCGGCTTTGGTTCCGGCTTTGGCTCCAGCTCCAGCTCCAGCTCCGGCTCCGGCTCCGGCTCCGGCGAGTGCGAGGCGGGCGGCCGCCGCTTGCGCCAGGAACGCGGCGCCGTCCGGCAGCACCGCATCGTCGAAGACCGCCTGCGGCGAGTGGTTGTACGGGGCCGTGTCCGGATCCCGGTCCGGCGGGCAGGCGCCCAGCATCAGGTAGGCACCGGGAATCTGGTTCAGCACGAACGCCATGTCCTCCGCCCCCGGTGTCGGGTGCGGCGCGGAGAAATAGCGGCCCGGACCGAACAGCCCGGTGACGGTGTCCGCGGCCAGCGTGACCTCGGCCGCGTCGTTGACCGTGGACGGATACCCCAGTCGATAGTCGACCCGCGCTGTCAGGCCGTGAGCCGCCGCGATGTTCTCGATCAGAACAGCGGTGCCCTGTCGCATCAGCGTGCGCGCGGTCGGCGAGAAGGTACGGACCGTCGCGGAAAACGAGGCGTCACCGGGGATCACGTTGGCCTTGGTGCCGCCGCGGATCGCGCCCACCGTCAGCACGACCGGGTCGAAGACGTCGAACCGGCGCGTCACGAACGTCTGCAAAGCGGTGACCGCCTCGCACAGGGCCGGAATGGGGTCGAGCGCCTTGTGCGGAGCCGAGCCGTGACCGCCGCGACCCCGGAAGGTGACTTCCAATCCGTCTGACGCCGCCGTGGCCGTGCCCGGTCGGCTGGCGAACAGACCGCGCGGCAGACGGTTGGCCGCCACGTGCAGCGCGTACGCGGCCACCGGTCGCTCACCGGAGACGTCGAGCAGCCCTTCGGCGAGCATCTGTTCCGCGCCGCCGCCGTCAGTGCCCTCCTCGTCCGGCTGGAACATGAACACCACCGAACCGGCCAGCGCGTCGCGGCGGTCGGCCAGCAGCCGGGCAGCGCCGACCAGCATCGCCGTGTGCAGGTCGTGACCACAGGCGTGCATGACGCCGGCGTTGCGGGAAGCGAAGGGCAGGTCGGTGTCGGTGTCCTCGGTGACCGGCAGCGCGTCCATGTCCGCCCGCAACAGCACCGTCGGACCGGGGCGGGCACCGCGCAGCACCGCGGTGACGGACGACAACTCCGTGCCGACAGCGACTTCTAGGGGAAGCCCGTCCAGTGCGGCCAGCACCCGGCGCTGGGTGCGGGGAAGCGCGCGTCCCAACTCCGGATCGGCGTGCAGCTCCCGGCGCAGGCCGACCAGGTCGTCGGCCAGCAAGCGGGCGTCATCGCGTAGCGACATGAGGTACTCCAGAAAGCCGGGGTCAGGGGTACCCATTAGGATCAGCATGCCGTCGCGAATGGCCTGTCAGGTGCAGGAATCCTGCACAGCGTGGCCAGAAAGCCGCGCCATGGTCCCGATTCCGACCTCCTGGAGGGCACATGTCGCAGGATCTGGTCGACGAGCTCGACCTGGAGTTGGTCCACGCGCTGCAACTCAACCCCCGGGCTTCCTGGTCTACCCTCGGCCGGGCCCTGGACATCGACCCGGTGACCGTGGCCAGACGATGGGAACGTCTGGAGAAGGCCGGACTGGCCTGGACCTTCTGTGTGCCCGGCCCGATCGCCCGAACCGGTCTACTGCGCATGATGTACGTCGAGATCGAGTGCGCGCCGAACGGCCTGAGCCCGGCGATCGACCACCTCCTGGCCCAGCCGCACGTCATCTACCTGCACCACATGACGGGCGCGCGCTCCCTGCTCGCCGCGATCGCCGTCGCCGACCTGCCGGCTGCCTCCGCTTACAGCCGCCGGGAACTGGACGCCCTGCCCGGCGCCCGCGCTCACCACCCCGAACTGCTGGTCACCACCTTCAGCGAGGCCAGCAGATGGCGCCTCGGCACGCTGGAACCCGCCCGGCAGCACGAACTGCGCGGCACCGGCGCTCCGATGGCGGAGACCCTCCGGGCGCTGGACGACACCGACGAGGACCTGATCAGGGCCCTGACCACCGACGCACGCCGGTCCCACACCGAGTTGGCGGCACACGTCGGCATCAGCGACGCCACGGTCCGCCGCCGGCTGGCCCGCCTGCTCGCCGACGGCAGAATCCGGATGCGCTGCGAGATCGCCCAGTCGGTCTCCGGCTGGCCGGTGACCGCCGTCCTGCGGTGCCACGTGCCCGCGGCACAGCTGGCCACCGTGGCCCGGGCCGCCGCGCACCTGCCCGAGACCCGCCTGGCCGCCGGCATGACCGGCGCCGAGAACCTCCTGTTGATCGTCTGGCTCCGCGACGCCGCCGACCTCCCGGAGTGGGAGGCCGCACTCGCTACCCGATACCCCGAGCTGGTCGTGACGCGGCGCGGCGTATGTCTGCGCACGCTCAAACACATGGGCCGGCTCTTCGACGAACGGGGCGCCGCGGTGGACTCGGCGCCGATCGACATCTGGCAGCCTGACTGGCAGCCTGATCGGACTGCCGCGTGAATCACGGCGTGCGGGGGCGGTCGGCCGGCGGCGTGGGACCGGAAACGCCGGAAACGCCGAAAGCGCCGGGCCGCCGAAGGTCATCAAGCACCTTGACATGCGTTGCGCCGCCGACTAGCCCCCGGATAGAGTCCCGTCCCGAGTAGCTGGAAGTGCGCGAAGGCGCGCCGAGTGTGACGGCGCCGGCCTTCGTCCACCTCCGACGGGGAGGGAACGGGGATCCAGACGCATCGCCAGCACGGCCCTGCACGGCGGGGCCGTGATAGCAGCTGCTGCTCACACCACGGTGCTTATAGCAGGCTACTTAGCAAGTTACTTGGCAAGCTACTTAGCAAGTCACTGAAGAGCTCGATCGAGGAAGTCAGGGGAGAACTTTCCATGTCCACCACAGCATTCACCCGGCGTCGGTACGCCACGGCCGCGGCGCTCGCGACGGCCCTGGCCGGTGCGGCGTCCGTCGTGGCTGAGGCGCCGGCGCACGCGTCCGCATCCGTGGCGCCGGCGCTGACCGGCCACTGCCCCAACGACACGTCCGGGACCATATTGAAGGCCTCGCCCGGCGTCGGCCCGGCGCCGCTGACGTTCACCGTCGACCTCACCGGCAACACCATCGACCCGGCGCACGGCTGCACCTTGGTCGTCCACTGGGCCGACGGGACCCCGGACACCTCCGCGGTGTCCGAGACCATCCCGCTCAAGCACACCTTCACCAAGCCGGGTACGTACTCGGTCACCTGGCAAGAGAGCGTCGTCAGCGGGTCGGGGACCGACACCACCAACGGCATGTTCCAGGTCATCGTGCAGGCACCCGGGAGCACCGGGGGCGGCGGGGGCACCACGCCGGTCAAGCGCATCGGCGGCACCGACCGGTACGCCACCGGACGCCAGGTGTCCCAGGCCCAGTGGCAGGCCGGGCAGGCCAAGGCCGTCGTGCTGGCGCGCGGCGATCAGGCCCCTGACGCGCTGGCCGGGGTGCCGCTGGCCGCGCATGTCCACGGCCCGCTGCTGCTGACCTCCCCCACGGCCCTGGACCCCGCCACGCGCGCGGAGATCGACCGGGCGACCGGCGGGCCGCAGACCCACAAGCCGATCTACATCCTCGGCGGCGCCTCGGCCGTCTCCCCCACCATCGAGAACGCTCTGCGCGCCGCCGGATACACCGTGACCCGCTACGGCGGCACCAGCCGTTTCGACACCGCGTTGAAGATCGCCGCCGCGTTCGGCACCACCCAGCACGTCATCGTGGCCACCGGACGCGACTTCCCGGACGCCTTGGCCGCCGGGCCCCTCGGCGCGGCGGAGGGCGCCCCGATCGTGCTGTCCGACAACACTTCCCTGGACCCGGCCACGAAGGCGTTCATCACGCAGCACCAGTTCATCGACCCCGTCGGCGGGCAGGCTCTGCGGGCGGTGCTCAACGCCGGCGGCAAGAACATCAACGACAGCTTGGCCGGCCCGGACCGGTACGCCACCGGCGCCGCCGTCGCCCAGGCTGTCGCCGGCGTGACCGGACACGTCCCCACCACGGTCGGCATCGCCTCCGGCACGACCTTCCCGGACGCCTTGACCGGCGGCGCCTACGCGGCCAACGCCGCCGAGCCGCTGCTGCTCACCGCGCCGGGAAGCCTGTCGGCGCCCACGGCCGCGGTGCTGTCCGGCTGGGCATCGCAGTTCACTGCCGTCACCATCTTCGGCGGGCAGGCCGCGATCAGGGGCCCGACGTTCACGGCGATCGTCAAGGCCGTCCACGGCACGGCCGGCTGACAACCGGCAGCCGGCAACCGGCAACCCACATAGCGCGCAACCAACTGCGGACGCCCGTCACACTCGTCCTGTGACGGGCGTCCGCTGCTATGACATCCGTGGCCGAGGTGAGGCCGATTCGGCAGCCGGGTAGGTAATCAAGCCCGACGACAGGCGACTGCCTACTCGTCCGCGACCGCCAAGGCCACAGATCAGTTGACGATGCCGAAACCGTCGAGTGTCGCGTACGTTCCGGACAGTTTGGTGATCACGACGGTGTGCGTTCCCGCAGTCAACGTCGCGCTGCTGAACACCGGCACATTGGTGTGGCGCTGGCCGTCGGTGGGCACAGTGTTGACGCTCTGCTGCGCCCCGCCGTCGATACTCACGCCGATGTTCCCCTGGTCGGTGTACTGCTCGCCGAACACCTGGATGCCGGTGCCCGTGAACTGGTAGCTCGCGGTCGATCCGTCGGCCGTGGCGTAGTGGACGTCGTCGTCAAAGTCGCCGTAGCCACGGTTCGCCGAGTAGGAGAACCCGCTGTACGCGATCGACGGATCGGTGTCGTTGGCACGGACCGGATTGAGGGCCGCGAAGCCGTCGAGCGTGCTGTAGGTCCCGGACAGTTTGGTCACCGTGACGGTGTGCGTGCCGGAGGACAGTCCGGTGGCGGTGAAGACGGCCACGTTGGCATGGCGCTGGTCGTCGGCGGGCACCGTGTTGACGCTGTGCTGCGCCCCGCCGTCGATACTCACGCCGATATTCCCCTGGTCGGTGTACTGCTCGCCGAACACCTGGATGCCGGTGCCCGTGAACTGGTAGCTCGTGGTCGATCCGTTCGCCGTGGCGTAGTGGACATCGTCGTCAAAGTCGCCGTAGCCGCGATTCGCCAAGTAGGAGAACCCGCTGTACGCGATCGACGGATCGGTGTCGTTGACGCGGGTAGCGCCAGGCTGTGATCCGTCGAGGGTGATGTCAGCGGCCTGCGCTCCGCCTGACAGCGGGACGAGCAGGAAGCCACCGGATAGGTAGGTCACGCCGCCGGCCAGGCTGCCCTTGACGTAGACGGGCATGCCGTTGCTGAAGCCCTCGCCGCCCACTAGCGCCTGCGTCGCGGCGCTGTTCTGTCCTCGGTAGTAGATCCGCGGTGTGCGGACCGCGGCCGGCCAATCGCTGGTCGTGGTCGATCCGGCCGCGCTGAGCAGGTTGTCGGGTATGACGCCGGGTCCGAGGGCGTTGGGGATGGTGGTGTTGCCGCTGGCGTTGGAGTCCGTTACCGACGGGTTGCACCCGTTGTAGGCCTGGGTGGCACCGGCGAAGTAGTTGCCGGTGATCCAGAAGTGGCCGGTCGGGTTGCAGCCGCCTTGCGAGGAGATCCCGCCGGTGGCGAACGCGGCGTTGCCCTGCCAGTTGATCCACTCCGAGCCGGCGTCGTCGTAGTAGGTGTTGCTGCTCGTGGCACCGTTGTAAGCGACGTTTCCGGTAGCTTGCAGGCCGGTGGCGAGGGTGGCTGAGGAGTTGAGCGTGCCGTCGGAGTTGTGGACGTACTGAGCCTGGTGACCTTCGACGTAGATGGCGCCACCATCTTGGCGCTGGGTCAGGTAGTCGTGGATGAGGTTGTCGCTCACGGTGTTGTACTCGTTGATGTTCGTCGAGTTCTGCGACGACGGCGGCTCGGGGTTGCCCGGGTTGTTCGGGTCCTGGCTGTACTGGTCGACGTGGCCCTGGATGACGCCGGCGGTGATCCCGGTGTAGGGCAGGTCGTACAAGTCGTTGTGAGAGATCGTGGTGTGCTGTGAGAACAGCAGGGTGATGCCGCACGCCGAAGAGTAGTCGGTGCCGATGCGGTGGATGACGTTGTTCGACACGGTGGTGCCGGTCAGGATCTCATTGGCACCGACCGAATCGCCGCCGACCGCGGAGGGATTGGTCGTGCAATGCGCCTTGATACCCGCGGCCTGCGATGGGTCCAGGGGGTTCGGATCGTAGGCGCAGCCCAGCAGAATCGCGGTGGAGGCGATATCAGTGAACTCATTGCCGTCGATGACGGTGTTGGTCGAGCCGTACATCACGCTCAGCCCGGCCCCGCCGAGTTCGCTGAACCGGTTGCCGCGCAAGGCGATATCGACGGCGCCGCTGAACGCGACGTTCGCCAACGGCTGACTCAGCGCACCCCAGGGACAGGAACCCGCGGGGTTGGAGAAGGTGCACATGCCCTGGTTGGTCGCACCGGTCATCCGCAGGTTGCTCTGTACGTCGGCAAAGCCCACGCTTGTCGACGGATCATTCCAGGTGGCGTAGGAGAACTGGAGACCGCTGAAGGTGAGGTCGTGGATCGGCGCGGCCAGCGTTCCCGAGCCGGTCAGCAACGACTCCAGGTGCGGAAGCTCCACATCCAGACCCGTCATCGCCCCTGACGGCGGGACGTAGTACAGCGTGTTCGGCGTAGACGCCGAGTCCAGGAACCACTGGCCCGGATGCAGCAGCGCCCGGGCGTTCTCGATGAGTGAGGGCATCCGGCTGGTGGACATCGACGGCAGTCCCCCGCTGCCCTGGCTGAACGAAGCGCGGTCGGTCACATCGCTCCAGCACGGCTGGTCCATGGTCAGGGTGCCGGCGCTCGCGGAGAAGCCGGCGACACGGCAGCGCGACTCGGCCCAGGCACCGTTGCCGCCGGGATAGTCGAACTCCACCGCCGACACCTGCGCGGGAGTCAGGCCCTTGAACCACGCCATCGCACCGGCATCGCCGCCGATCGTGTATCCACTCGGCGATCCGCCCCATCCCCCGGACCATCCAAGACTGCTCGGCGTCGCCTGTGCGACCGGCGCCTCCTGGCCGTTGACGTACAGCTGGCGGCTGTTGCTTCCGGCTGGCACGGTTGCCGACCACACCGCGCTGGTCCCGACCTGGGACCACCCACCGATCTGAGATGCGCCGGATATCACCGGGTGCGCGCCAGGTGCGGCCTGCCACACCACCGGATGCCCGGCGCTGCCGGAGTCCGCGGCAGTGAATGCCCACGTGCTCGACAACCGGTACGTGCCATCCTCGAGCAGGACCGTGACATCGGCGCCCCGGTTGGATTTCAGGAAGCTGCGCACCGCCGCCTGCGCACCCGGCAAGGTGCACGGGGCGGCCTGCGTGCATGCAGTTCCGGAGCCGGCCGACGGCGAGGCATAGAACGTCGTCGCGCCCGCCGCGCCTGCCGCGCGCGCCGCGGGCGCGCTCATCAGCGGCAGTGCCAGGACGGCAAGCGGCAGCGCGCTCGTCGCGGCGATCACGCGGCACAGCCTGCGCATGATCGATTGATGATGCGACATGGAACGGGTCCTCCCTGTCAGACAGTTGCGCCGGCCGCCAGCCGGCTTGGGCGGTGACGTGGTGACGTGGTGACGTTGGTCCCGTTGACCGATCGCCCACAGCTGGGAGGCGCCGAATTCGTGCTCGCCTGGGCCGCGTCGCCGGTGGCGACTTCGACTCAGTGGGCTGTCACGCTCGCGGGGATTGATCCGATGATTCGTCGGATTGCCGTAGTTTTACTCCTCGCGTGTCCAGCATGTAAAGAGTGGGAAACATAAAAGATCAGATGACTCTGGTGTACGGTGATCCGCTCCGACAGAAGGCGTCCGACGGCTTGCGTGCATCTGATCACCGGGAATCGTGGGTACCCTGCGTTCGGGAAGGTGAGAGGTGGCCGCGGTGAGCAAGACTCCTGGGTGGCTGGAAGACGGTGAGATCCCAGACGCGTTCTGGGATCGCGTCGGATCCGCCGGCCCCGGCGATGAGGGCGCGACCGCTTGGCTGAGTGTTGCGACAGCGTCCGAGATAGTCGAGTACCAACTGGCGTTCGAGCTCGCCGCGGAGGAACTCGCCGACTATTCCGACGGGCCGTGCGTCGACGCGTTCGTCTTCTCGGAGGACGACACTGAAGACTTGTGCCTCTGGATCGTTGCGCAGGGCCGTCAGGCGTGGCAGTCCGTACGAGCCGGCCGGGAGAGTCTGGCGCAAGCAGCCCGCCGGTACCTCGCCAGGCGCCTCGACGCCGAATCGGAGACGTGGACGGCGGCTGGGACCTCGGCGTACTCCATCTTCCACGACCGCTTCGGCGAGAGCCTCTCCGACCGGATGCGGGAAGTCTTAGAGCACTTCGGTGCCGCTCACGCTGGAACCGTCGCGCACGTCCAGGCGTCAGTCTGCGGGCGTGGTCAGGAGGAGGCGTCGTCCGAGTCGATCCAGAACGCCTTGTAGCTCAAGGCCGGGTGCGGATGCACCGCACGGGTCCGCCCGGCGATCCGGTAGCCGAGTGCTGAGACCTGTTGCTCCAGGATTTCTTGGCCGCTCTCCTCGTTGAACGCGCCGACCACCAGCCTGCCGCCGGGGGCCGGGATGTTCGCGTGCAGGTGCGCCAGGTAGCTGGGTCTGCGCGGCGCCGGTACGTAGTCCAGGCCGGTGCGCACGATGTCGAAGCGGCGCGGCGGCGACCAGGCGGCGGCGTTCGCGGTCCAGATCCGATCGGCCCAGGCGGGGTGTTGGTCTTGGGCCAACTGGGCCAGCTTGGCGGAGATCTCGACGCCGAACGGTTCGATGGCGATTCCGGCGTCGGCGGCCCAGCCGGTGAGGGTGTCCATCAGGTAGCCGTTGGCGCAGCCGACGTCCAGGAACGAGCCGCCGGCGGCGGGAAGGGCGTCGACGAGCAGGGCGCGGGCCCGGCGCCAGCGCGCGGCGTCGCCGGAGTGCCCGGACTGGGCGCGCGGGTTGTCGCCGCCCAGGTAGGCCGGTTCGATCAGGGCCAGGACGGCGTCGTGCCAGCCGGCCTGATCGATCCGGCCGGCGGCGTAGTCCTCGTCGATGCGGGCGATCTCGCGCCATCCGCGCTTTTTGGCGCGCGCCAGCTCCTCGGTGTCGTCCACGCCGACTCACCTTTCATGATTCGCATCACTACGGATCAGCCCAGATCAGTGCAGATCAGTGCAGATCAGTGCAGATCAGTGCAGATCATCCGCGAGGCGTTCCATGACCGCCTTCGTGACGGCCGTGTCCACCTGGGTGGTCAGCTTTTGACGGTCGCTAAGGTTCGCCAGCAGGGCGCGCAGATCAAGGTCGTTGATAGTGCGACGCAGGACGTCGTCGGTCGTGAGGGTTTTGTCGATGAGCGCGTCGGGGATCGCGCGGATCGCTGCCTTGCGCAGGCCGCTGAGGTTCGAGGCGTCGACTGCCTCGCGGGCGAGTTGCGACGCCCGCGGGAGCTTGCCGGCGGCTTTCAGACTGTCGACGGCGGTGAGCAGTCCGGCTCGCAGCGCGTTGATCTGCGCGTCGGTGCGGGTGCCGGGCTGGGCGAGCTGTAGGGCGAAGGCCTCACGGGACACGCCGATCTGGCAGGCCGCGGCGGCCAGACCGGTCAGGACGAGTTCCTCGGTCAGGCCGTCGATCCCGGTCGATACTGAGCTGACCGGTGCCGCGAGACATGAGTTGGCTGGGCGAAGCGGGCTGTAGCGGCCGCCGCCGTTGGCGAGCTGGACGGCCAGCACCCCGCTCACCAGTACGGCGGCCAGAGCCGGGAGCGCCGCCGTTCGCAGGCGGGCCGCGCTGGTCATCGCACGCCTCCTCGACGCAGCGGGATCAGGGACAGCAACGCCACGAGGGCCAGTGCCGCACCGATCAGGAAGGCGTTGCGGAACGCATGGGTGGCTGCCCGCTGGAGCTGAAGGTTGAGGTCACGTTCGAGCTGCGCCACGGCAGGTTTCTCCGCCGCGGGCACGCTCAGCTGCTGGAAGGCGGGGTCCAGGTCGGGCACCCGGCCGCTGTCCTGCTTCAGTTGATCGGCCAGTCCGCGAGCGATCGTGATTTTGTCCTGCGGCGCCAGCGGAGCGTTCAGCACCAGCGCGGTGATGGCGTCTTCCGCGGGCGGCTGAGCGCTGCGAAGGTCCGCGGTGAAGACAGGCGTGAGAATCGCGAGTCCCAGCACCACCCCCGCGTGCCGGGCCGCGATGGTCCAGCCACCGTGCCGGAAGAGCGGCGTGCGGCCGTCCATCGCCTGCAGGGTCAGAGGATCCAACGTCAGACCGAGCCCGAGTCCGACGAGCGCCTGGGGTGCGATCGTCCACGCGAGATCGGCCGAGGGCAGCAGCGCCAACCCGGTCAGGCCGCCCGCGATGAGCAGGCATCCTGACGTCGTCTGTGCCATCGGCCCCGATCGCAGCGTCCGGGTCAGCGGCCGGGCGAGGAGTGCCGCGAGCGGTATCACCGAGACCGTGACGGCTGCGACCGCCGGTGATCGACGCCAGCCGTCGACCAGGAGCAGCACGAACAGGAACAGCGCCGCGGTCAGTGCCGCCGAGAGCAGCGCCAGGGCGATGTTCGGCCGGATCCGCACGCGATGTTTCGGTGCGTGGTGTTCCTGCGTGTCGCGTTCCTCGGCGTCACGTTCCTCGGTGAGGTGTTCCTGTGTGAGGTGTTCCTGTGTCTCGTCGGCGAGGCCCTGCCCGCTCCTGCGGCGCTTGGCCAGCGCGGCAGGAACGGCCAGTACCGCGATCGGCACCTGGACGATGAAGATCGAGCGCCAGGAGAACGCATCGGTGAGCAGCCCACCGGCGACCGGGCCGACAGCGGTTCCGAACACGCCGGCGGCGATCCACCATGCCATCCCGCGACGCTCGGTCAGTTCGTCGACCAGGAGCTGAAGGCAGCCGATCACCGCGAACGCGCCGCCCACGGCCTGAACTGACCGGGCGGCGACCAGAACGTCCAGGGAACCGGCCACCGCGCACAACGCCGAGGCCCCGGCGAACACCGCGATGCCGGCCGCACACAGAACAGCCGGATCCCGTCCTTTGTAGAACCACGCGGCGGGCCGAGCGACGACGGCCAGAACGAGGTTGAACGCGATCAGCACCCAGGCGACCTGACCCACCGTGGTGTGGAGGCGCTCCAGGATCTCCGGCAGGGCGAGGGTGACCACCGCCGAGTCGGCCAGCACACACCCCACGGTCAACGCCAGTAGGGCTGCTGCCGCCCGGCGCATCCTAGAAGACCAGCTTCGTGTCGGTGAGGCGCTCGGCGATGGACCACAGCCGGGCCGGAAGGCCGCTCGCGGCAACGTCGGCGACGACGAACCGCTTTCCGGTCGGGTCAGAAATGGTGTGCACGCACGCTCCTCCTGGGTGGCAACAGCACTCTACGTGGGACACACCGGGGTATGGCTGGGTACGGCTCCCCCAGCGAACGATTCACCGGGCCGGCATGCCTCCGCGGGGGCTGCTGACCACTAGCGACATAGACCCCTCGGCTAGGTAACTATGGTCGGGGAAGTAGTCGATGTGAAGGTGGTAACCATCCTCTACGGTGGCCAAGTCGTGAAGGTTCTCGGCGAGGAGCCTCCTGGACCCCTGATCGCCACTGATGACGAGGACATTCCGCCCGGTATCGAGGTCAATCCGAACGCCAGGGCCCGAGGACTGCACTACCTGGATTCCCGCCAACCCGCCGCTGTCCCGAGTAGCCGTGGAATCGACGCGCCCAGTGCCTCGCGCCACGGCGCCGGCTAGGGCGATCAGCTCCTCTGCCGAGGCCTTGAGATCAACCTCGCCGAACGCTGTGTCTAACGTCAGTCTCACCGGGACTCCATCGTGGTGGTAGGCCGACATGTTCTCACCGGCCAGTTGACCGCGCGATAGCGTTTCGTGGCCGTCCCCGGATCTCGCACATCGCCAAGCCACGTCTCCGTAGGATTGACACATGCCAGCCTCCAAACCGCGTAAGAAGAAGTCAGCCCGCCCAAGCGGTCGGGCGAGCCGCTCGGGAAGCCCAGCCGTTCGGCGGGTCGAGGAGCAGGCGGCGAGAGTCCAGGAGGAGGCGGTGCGGACCGAGCGCCTCGCCGGACCTGAGTGGTCGCTGGCGGCGGGCCTGTTCCCGGATTTCGATCAGGAGCTCGTCCAGGAAGGGATGGAACGTGCGAAGGCTGACGCCGAGCCGGTCGTCGCGGAGCTTATCGCCGCTGACCAGCCGGTGACCTGGTTCGAGGACGAGCTGTGTCGGCGGCTGGGCGGGATCCTGGCTGCCCAGGACGCACTGACCGACGCCCTAAGGACCGACGCCCTCGGGAAATCAGGACAGGCACCGGACTTCGACGCCTACGGCCCGGAGGTGTTGCTCGACGCGTTCAACGAGGTCGTCTCGGTGACGGCCTTCAAAGCCATCGTGGGCGTCGACGATCCCGTTGAGCAGAACAGCACGTGGCGGCTGCTGCTGGCGTTGGCCCGGATCGTCCCGCACCCGGATTCCCAGACTCCCGTCGGTGCGGTCAAGAATCTACGGGAGTCCGTTCCCCAGTTCCCGGAAGCCTCGATCGACTGCACGCCGACCGGCTCGGCCCTGTGGTGCCGCGACGTTTACGGCACCCGGTTCGCCATCACGGCACCGTTCACCGCCGCCGAGGGCACCGACCGCTGGTATCTGTGGGACATCGACGTTTGCAGCGGCGAGCCCCACACTGTCGGCGCCGGCTACTTCGCCGACGCCGAGCAGGCGTTCACCGCCTGGCAGTCGGCGGTCGGACCGGATGCGACGAGCCGCTCCCGGTTCGAGCCGGTGTCCGACGCCGACCTGGCAGCCCGGATCCTCCCGGTGGCCAGCGTCCCCCGCGACGGCGGCGAATCCGAACCGCAGCTCGCCGAATTCCACCGCTGCCGCCGCCTGGCCCAGGAACTGCGCGCATCGGACCGCCTGGGCGGCGGGGCCCGCACCCAATCCGCTTGGCCGGAGCAACAGGCGGTCCAGGACGCCTGGATCGCCGAGTTCGTGACCTGGCGGGCCGAACACCGGCCCGGCCAGAGTGCGGTACCCGAGGGCTTCACAGTCGACAACGAACGGATCGAGGAGTCAGAGGTCTACAACGAACTCGCTCTCACCTGGCTCGACGAAGAGTTCCCAGATCTCGCCCACACCTGCTCACCCCACCAGATCGCCCTGACCGCCACCGCGATCCGCGACCTCTACGACGCCGACTTCGCCCACGTCCTGCTGCGCCTGCTCCCGGACCTCACCACCTGGCTGGCCGAACGCATGGCCCTCCCGCAAGACGCCGCCGACCAGGTACGGGCCTCCGCCGAGCACGCGGCGCGCCCTGACTTCGGACCGGATGACCGGGCCGCCGACCTGATGGCCCAGATCCGGGAGTAGCACAGCACCAACTCCCCCCTTTCCCAGGCGGCGTGCGGAATCCGCACGTCGTCTGTCGTCTGTCGTCTGTCATCTGTCGTCTCCGGCCGGGTCGCGCAGCGGACGCTTCTTGCTGCGCAAGTGAGGTTAGGCTAGCCTAACCTCACTTTTGATCAACCCTCCGGAAGGAAGCCATGGAACAGGCTGGGGACGTTCGCACCATCGCGGCCTCCGTTCCGCTCCTTCCGCCCCTTCCGGTCGTCCCCGGCAGCAACAAGCGCACGCGGTTGTTCCTCGGGCTGGCGGCGTGCGCCGTCCTGCTCGCGGCGGCGACCTTCGCCAGCTTGGCGTTGGGGAGCAAGCCGATCGCGCTGGGGACGGTGCTGCACGCGCTCGTCCATCACGACAACAGCGACGACGCGTTGATCGTCAGGGATCTGCGGCTGCCGCGGACGGTGATCGGCCTCGCCGTCGGGGCCGCCCTCGGCCTGGCCGGGACGTTGATGCAGGCCGTGACCCGCAACCCGCTGGCCGATCCCGGGCTGCTCGGCGTCAACATGGGGGCCTCGGCCGCCGTGGTGGTCGGCATCGCCGTCCTGCATCTGGACCCGCAGACCGCTCAGGTGTGGCCGGCCCTGCTCGGTGCCGGGATAGCCGCGCTGCTGGTACACACCCTCGGCGGGCGGGGGCCGCGCGGGACCGCGCCGATCCGGTTGGCGCTGGCCGGTGCGACCGTGAGCGCCGTCCTCGGCGCCCTGGTCAGTGCTCTGACTTTGTCGGACCGGTCGGCGTTCCAGGACTTCCGGTTCTGGTCGGTCGGCTCGCTGGCCGGGCGCTCGTTGTCGGTCCTGGGGCAGACCGGGGGCTTCATGCTCCTCGGCGCGCTGATCGCGCTGCCGTTGGCGGGCTCGCTCAACGCCCTGGCCCTGGGCGAGGACACCGGTCGCGCGCTCGGCGTGCGCCCGGGCCGGGTCGGCGCGCTGGCGTTGGTCTCGGTGACGCTGCTGTGCGGCGGCGCGGTGGCCGCCGCCGGCCCGATCGGGTTCGTGGGGCTGGCCGTGCCGCACGCCGCACGCCAGATCACCGGCCCGGACCACCGCTGGCTGCTGCCCTACACGATGCTTCTGGCGCCGACCCTGCTGCTGGCCGCCGACGTGGTCGGCCGGCTCATCGCGCCGCCGGGCGAGGTGGACGTCGGGATCGTCACCGCGCTCGTCGGGGCTCCGGTGTTCATCGCGCTGGCCCGTCGGCGCCGGGTGAGGCAGGTATGAGGGCCCGGATAGGTATGAGTGCTCGGATAGATATGAGGGCCCGGATATCCACGGTGCCGGCCGGCTCCGGCCGAGCGGCGCGCCTGCGCCCGGTCACGGTCCGGATCGGCGCCAAGCGCGGCCGACCGGGTCGCTCGGTCATCTCCTTCCGTCTGAGTCTGCGGGCCTGCCTGGTGATCGCGGCCCTGGTCGCGGCCGGGCTGGTGATCAGCGCCCTGACGTTGAGCACCGGGAGCTATCACGTCCCGCTCTCGGATGTGGTGCGCACGGTTTTCGGCGACGGCAGCACCCTGGACCGGTTCATCATCACCCGGCTGCGCGAGCCCCGGCTGCTGACCGCGCTGGCGGTCGGTGCGGCGTTGGGCGCCGGAGGGGCGTTGTTCCAGAGCGTCTCCCGCAATCCGCTGGGCAGCCCCGACATCATCGGATTCGACACCGGGGCGGCGACCGGCGCGTTGATCGTCATCACCCTGATCCACGGCACGGCCGCCCAGACCGCCGCCGGAGCGGTACTCGGCGGCCTGGCCACGGCGGCGGCCGTCTACTTCCTGGCCATGCGGCACGGTGTGCACGGCTACCGGCTGATCCTGGTGGGCATCGGGGTCGGCGCGCTGCTGTCGGCGGTGAACGGGTACCTGCTCATCCGCGCCAGCGAGAACGACGCGCAGTCGGCCGCCTTGTGGCTGATCGGGAGCCTGAACGGCCGCGGCTGGGACTACGTCGGGCCTGAGGCCCTGGCGCTGGCGGTGCTGCTGCCCGCCGCGTGGTGGATCTCGCGGGCGCTGGGCGTGTTGGAACTCGGCGACGACCTCAGCCGCGGGCTGGGTCTGCGCGTCGAGTGGCTGCGCGGCACCGCGTTGCTGGTCGGCGTGGCGCTGGCGGCGAGCGCGACCGCCGCGGCCGGACCGGTCGGTTTCGTGGCGCTGTCCGCCCCGCAGATCGCCCGCCGGCTCACCGCGACGGCCGGTCCCAACACGCTGACTTCGGCGCTGGCCGGAGCCGTCCTGCTGGCCGGCAGCGACTTGGCGGCCCAGCAGTTCCCGACCGGCCTGCCGGTCGGGGTGGTCACCGCCGTCCTCGGCGGCCTGTATCTGGCCTGGCTGTTGAGCCGGGAATGGCGGAAGGGACGCCCATGAGCCCCGACACGAACACCGACACGAGTACGAGTACGGGTATGGGTACCGACTCCACCGACCGACACCGCTTGTCGGCCCGGAACCTGACCGTCGGCTACCACGGCAAGCCGGTGATCGACGAGCTGGACGTACACATCCCCGACGGATCCTTCACGGTGATCGTCGGCGCCAACGGCTGCGGCAAGTCGACTCTGCTGCGCACCCTGGCCCGGGTGCTCTCGCCGCTGCGGGGCACCGTCTTCCTGGACGGCGAACCGATCCACGCGCTGCCTCCCAAACAGGTCGCACGTCGCCTGGGCCTGCTACCGCAGGGCCCTGTCGCCCCGGACGGCATCACCGTGCTGGACCTGGTCGCCCGCGGCCGGCACCCGCACCAGAACCTGCTGAGCCGATGGTCGGAAGCCGACGAGCGCGCGGTCCGCGACGCGATGGCCGCCACCGACACCACTGAGCTCGCGGACGCCTACCTGGACGAACTCTCCGGCGGCCAGCGGCAGCGGGTCTGGCTCGCGATGGCCCTGGCCCAGGAGACCGGCATCCTGCTGCTGGACGAGCCGACCACCTTCCTCGATCTGGCCCACCAGGTCGAAGTGCTGAACCTGTGCGCCCGGCTGCACGCCGCCGGACGGACCCTGGTCGCGGTCCTGCACGACCTCAACCTGGCCTGCCGCTACGCCGACCATCTGATCGCCATGCGGGACGGCGCGATCGCGGCCGTCGGCCGTCCCGGCGAGGTCGTCACCCCCGAGCTGATCGAGGACGTCTTCGGTCTGCCCTGCCGGGTCATCGACGATCCCGAGACCGGCACCCCGCTGGTCATCCCCCTGGCACCGAACCCCCTGCGCCAAGAAGCGAGTTCGTCGTGAAAGCCCTGCGCGCGGTGCGCGCCCTGCTGCCCGGCGCCACCCCACGACTACTTCCCGACCACTGACCACCCCAAAGGAACCGCGCACCATGTCGCCGACACCCTTCGCCACACCCATCGCCCCCACCCGCAGCACCCGCTACCGGGCCTCCGTCCCGTTCGTCCCGTCCCGGCGCCGCCTGCTCGGCGCCTCGATAGCCGGGGCGGGCCTTTCCGGCCTGCTCGCCGCCTGCGGCTCGGACCAGACCCCCGCCGCCCAGGCGGCCGGTTCAGGGTCCTGGTCCTTCACCGACGACCGGGGCACCACCGTGAGGCTGCCGACCCAACCGCGGCGCGTGGCCCTGCTCACCGACACCGTGACCTCGGCACTGTGGCCCGCCGGGCTGCGTCCCGTCGCCGCGTTCGCCAGCGACCCGGCCACCACCGAGTCCGTCCAGCTGAACCTGGCCAAGGAGGGCATCGTCCAGATCGGCGGCAAGGACGGGCAGCTGGACCTGGAGGCACTGGCCGGCGCCAAGCCCGATCTGCTCATCGACGTGGTCCAGGCCGACGGCGCCTTGCAGACCATCAGCAAGACCGCGGCCGCCGCGCAGATCGCACCGGTCGTCGGGATCAGCATGTACCAGCCGATCGAGCACATCGTCACCACCGCGGAGAACATCACCGCGGCCGTGGGCGCACGGCTGGCCGACACCGAGGCGAAGACCGGTTATCAGAGCGCTGCGGAGAAGGTGCGCAGCGCGGTGAAGAGCAACCCCGGCGTGCGCGTCGGATTCGTGTTCGACATCGGTGCCACCGAACTGGGTGTGATGAACAGCGGCACCTGGCCGATCCTGAAAACCGTCGCCGGGCTCGGCGTCGAGCTGGTCGCCATCGCGCAGAGCGAGAAGAACACCTACAGCGAGCCGATCAGCTGGGAACGCGCGCCACAGATCCCGGCCGACCTGCTCGTGTGGGCCGTCACCGACCCGCTGCCGACCAATCCGCTGTGGGCGAAGATCCCGGCGGTCGCGGCCGGCCAGTCCTGGCGGCCCGAGCTCGCCTCCTGGTACACCTACAGCTACGCCAACTTCACCGGGCTGCTCACGGGACTGGCCGACCACCTCGCCTCCGCGAAGCCCGGCATCGGGCCGACCTCCCCGCTGTCGTAGAGGTCTGCCGCTCCCGTGGATACCGAGACCCTGCCCGCCTCCGCGCCTTCGCTGATCCGCGCTGCTCTGCTGTCGCGACGACGAGACCTGGCGATGGCGTGCCTGTTGTACAGCAGCCACCAGCTCGGCGAATCGCTGGTGCCGGTGGTGGTCGGCGCGGCGATCGCGGCGGCGGCCGACGGCGGGCCGGCGAGGACCGCGCCCTGGCTGGCCGTGCTCGCCGCCGACTTCGCGCTGTTGTCGCTGTCGTTCCGGTTCGGGGCCCGGGCCAGCCAGCGGGCCAAGCAATACGCCGCCCACGAGGTGCGCATGCTGGTCGTCGACCGGGCCGTCCGGCCCGGCGGCGGCGTCGAACCCCCGCCGGGAGCGCTGCTGACCCTGGCCGGCAGCGACGCGGCACGCATCGGTGCCTTCGCCGGCATCTGCGCCTCCGGGCTGGCCGCCGCGGTGGCATTGGTCGTCGCCACCGCGCTGCTCATGTGGTTCTCCCCCGTGCTCGGCGCGGTGGTCCTGGTCTGCGTGACCGTGCTGCTGCTCGCCATCAGCAAGGCTTCGGACCGGCTGCGCGCCGGTTACCGGGGAGAACAGCAGGGCTCTGCGGACGCGGCCACCCTCGCCGAGGACATCGTGCGCGGTCTGCGAGTCCTGCGCGGAATCGGTGCCGAGCGCGCGGCCGCCGACGCCTATACAGCCGCCAGCCGATCGGCGCTCAACGCGGCGGCACGCACTGCGCGCATGGAATCCTCGCTCGCCGGACTCAGGACCCTGGCCACCGGCACCTACCTGATGGTGATCGCCGGGGTCGGCGGATGGCTCGCCCTGGGCGGCCGGCTCAGTCTCGGACATCTCGTCTCGGCGCTGGGCCTGGCGCAGTTCCTCACCGGTTCGCTCCAGACGCTGTTCGGTCTGGGTCCGGCGCGCGCCAGGGCGATCGCATCGGCGGAACGCGTCTTGGAGTTGGTTCGAGCTCCGGTCGGCGTCATCGAGCCACAAGTGCCGGGACTCGAAGCTCCGGACGGTCGCGACGCATCCAACGTATCTGATGTATCTGATGTATTTGATGCATCTGACGCCGATCTACAGTTCCGCGCCGCGGTCGGACGCTCCGGCACCGCGCTGGACTTCACCGTCCAGCCCGGCCGGATCACCGGGCTGGTCGTGGACGACACCCGCGCGGCGGCCGATGTCCCGGCGCTGCTGGCTCGCGAATACGACCCGGTTCGGGGCGAGGTACGGCTCGGTGGCAGGGCCCTGCGGGACTACGATCTCGACACCCTGCGGTCGACGGTGCTCGTCGCGCTCCACGATGCCGCCCTGTTTCCGGGGACGGTCCGCGACAACCTGGGGGCACACGGATCCGCTGATGCGGCGCGGACAGCTACCGCGGACCAGGTCATCAGTACCCTGTCGGAGGGTTGGGACACGGTACTGAGCGAAGGGACCCGATCGGTGTCCGGCGGGCAACGCCAGCGGCTCGCGCTGGCCCGGGCGCTCGCGGCGCGGCCCGCCGTTCTGGTGCTGCACGATCCCACGACCGCCGTCGACAGCGCCACGGAGGCCGTCATCGCCGACAACCTGCGCCGCTACCGGGAGAATCAGACCACGTTGATCGTGACCACGAGCCCGACGCTGCTCTCACGCTGCGATCGGGTGGTGTTCTGCGACAGCCGGGGAGCGGTGGACAGCACTCATGACGAGCTCGTCGCGTCGCTGGACGCTTACCGCGCCGTGGTGGTCCGGTGAGCGTCGGGGCCGCTATCACGCCTGCTATGGCCCCCGTTACCGCCCCTGCTGCCGCCACCGCACGCCTGCTACCGGTCGCCGACAACCGCCACTGCCTGGCCTGGGCCACCGGCCACGCGCGCCGTCGGCCGGGGCTGCTGGCCGCGGCCCTCGGCGCGATGGTGGTGACGGCGGCGATGGGCCTGGCCGCGCCACTGGCCACCGGCGAGATCGTGCAGGCACTGGTAGAGCGGCGCGGGCGGGGGGCGGCGGTCGGTCCCGTCATCGGCCTCGCGCTGGCCGTGCTCGTGGGCGCGCTGGCGGCCCGGACGGCGGGGCGGCTCTCGGCCCGGCTGGTCCTGCCGGCCGTCGCCGAACTGCGGGAGGACGTCCTGGCCGCCGCTGTCGCCCTGCCGGTGGACGTGGCCGAGGCCGGGGGCTCCGGGGACCTGATCTCCCGAGTCTGCAACGACGTCGATCAGATCACCGAGGCCGCGCAGGAATCCCTCGCGGACTTCACCTCCGCCGCACTGGCCGTCTGCGCGGCCTTCATCGGTCTGGCCGCGCTGGACTGGCGCTTCCTGCTCGCCGCGTTGCCGGCCGTGCCGATCCAGCTGTGGACGCTGCGCTGGTATCTGCGGTCGTCGCGGCCGGTCTACGCCGCCGGGCGGATCGCCGAGGGGCGGCGCACCGAATCGCTGCTCGGGACGTTCGCCGCCCTGCCCACTGTTCGTGCCCTGCGACTCGGGCCGGCCCGCCGCGCCGCGGCCGCGCGCTCCTCGCTGGACGCGGTGTCGTATGAGATCCAGGCGACCCGCCTGGCCACCAGGTTCTACGGTCGGCTGAACGGGGCCGAGCTCATCGGCCTCGGCACCATCCTGGCCACGGCCGCGGTCCTGATCCACGACGGCGGTACCACTGTCGGCGCCGCCACAAGCGCCGCGTTGTTCTTCGTCGGTCTGTTCAACCCGATCAACACAGTGCTCGGCGTGTTCGACGATCTTCAGCAGGCGGGTGCCGGAATCGCGCGGCTGCTGGGGGTCCGCGACCATGAGGCCGTCCCTGTCCCTGTCCCTGTCCCGAGGTCCGACCGCGCCGCTGCCGCTGCCGACTCTTCTCTAATCATCGACGAGGTCAGCTTCCGCTACGGTCCGCCCGGTACGCAGGAGGCTGTGTCCGGGATCAGCATCGACGTCGCACCCGGCCGGCACGTCGCGGTCGTCGGAGTCAGCGGGTCCGGCAAGTCCACGCTCGCCGGCCTGGCAGCCGGCCTGTACACGCCGGGCTCAGGCAGCGTCACCATCGGCGGAGCGCCGGTCGCCGGCCGGGTCGCCTTGATCGCCCAGCAGCCGCACCTGTTCGCCGGAACCGTCGCGGACAATCTGCGCCTGGCCGCGCCGGAGGCCGACGACGCACGGATCAGCGCCGTACTGGCCACCACCGGCGCCTTGTCCTGGGTATCAGCCCTGCCGCAAGGCACGGAGACCCTCATCGGCGCCGGCGGCCACCCGCTGACCGGCGGCCAGGCCCAGCACCTCGCCCTGGCCCGGCTGCTCCTGCTGGACCCGCCCTTCGTCATCCTCGACGAGGCGACCGCCGAGGGCGGCAGCGACGCGGCCAGGTCTTTGGACGAGGCGGCGCGAGCGGCGACCCGGGATCGCGGGGCGCTGATCATCGCACACCGGCTCTCCCAGGTGGTGGCCGCCGCGCAGATCGTCGTGCTGGCCGACGGCCGCGTCGTCGAGCGCGGTACCCACGACGAGCTGCTGGCGGCCGACGGACACTATGCCCATCTCTGGCTGGCGTGGTCCCGGCACCGCAGCTGAGCCAACTCCAGATCTTGGCACGCCTCTTAGGTGAGGCTAACCTAAGTTCATTCCAGCCTAGGTTCATTCCATGACCGGCCCAAGCCTCGGAGACTCGCTGATGAGCGCCACCCTGACCACCCCGCCCGATCTGAAGGTGGACGAAGAGTTCACCCGCATCGTCAACGAGCTGACCCGGCGCGGACTGCTGGCCGGCGGGATCGCCGGGTTGGCCGGCCTCGGCCTGGCCGCGTGCGGCGGGAGCGATGGCAAAGGCCACACTCCCTCGGCATCGGGCTCGACCCGGACCGTGAGCAGCGTCAACGGCGCCATCGCGGTGCTCGCCAACCCGACCCGGGTGGTCACGCTCGACGGCTTCACCATGGCCGCCATGTTCGACCTGGGTGCGGCCCCGATCGGCGTCTACAGCGCCGGGGAACAGTACGTCGAGCCGCAGTTCGTCGAACGCTGGCGGCAGATTCCGAAGATCTCCGACGGCACCGTCGGCGGCGCGGTGGACCTGGAGAAGGTGGTGGCGCTGCGGCCAGACCTGATCCTCGGCATCGACGGACAGAAGCCGCCGTACGAACAGCTCAAAGAGATCGCGCCGACTGTGATCCTGCCGTTCAACGCCAGCAACGCCCCCTGGCGCGACATGGCCCAGGACACCGCCACCGCGCTCGGACAGGCCGACGCCCTCGCCGCGCTGCGTAAGCGCTACACCGAGCGTGCCGCCGGGATCAAGGCCACGTACGCGGACGAGCTCGGCAAGCTGCGCTGGAACCTGCTTCAAGGCGGCTTCGACAACGGCCAGTTCTGGCTCTACGGAGCGGCCTCCCCGATCGGCGGCATCCTCGCCGACGCCGGGGTGAAGTTCGCCGACGCCTCGCAGGCCGTGGGCGCCACCGGCCAGCAGAGCATGTCCTACGAGACGATCGGCAAGCTCCAGAACGCCGACGCGATCTTCTACTACGCGACCAACACCGGAGCGCCCGCGAACCTCGGTCCGCAGCTGTTCGCGCAACCGCTGTGGAAGACCCTGCCCGCGGTGACCACTGATCGCCTCTACGGGACCGTCTACTTCCTGCCGTCCGGCTACAGCGACGCCCTCGGCGTACTGGACGCGTTGGAGGCCGCACTCAAGAAGCTCGCCGCGTAGAACTCATAGAGCTCTGCATTGGTCGAGGTGGCGACCGCAGCGGTCTCCGCAGTCTTCCGCGGTCGCCATCAGAGCTCGGCGGTCAGCTACCGACGAGCATCTGCCAGGTCTGCGGTCCCACCTGGCCGTCCACGCCCAGGCTGTGCGCGGACTGGAAGGCGCGGGCGGCGCTGACGGTGCCGGAACCGAAGTTGCCGTCGACGGAGAGGTTATAGCCGAAGCGGTTCAGCTCCACCTGCGCAGCGCGGACGTCGTCGCCGCTGGAGCAGTCCTGGACCTGGCCACAGCAGCGCCACCGGCGAGGGTCAGCAGCCTGCGTCGGGACAACCGATGGCTATCGACAAACTGGTTCATGACACGTTCCAATCCTTGGCGTGTGGTTGCGAGGAGCAACACGGGAACCGATGGGCGACGCGGCATTCGTTCGAGCCCGGCCGGAGGGGCGCAGGTCATGCGGACACCGGCAACACGAGCTGCCCATCGTCGGCGACGCCCCGGACCGGCAGCTAGACCAGCCCGCGACTATGCGGCGCTCCCCCGACGCGACAACGCCGCTGCCTGCGGTTTGGGCCGTGGGTCAGGCAACTGTCGAATGCGCGCTTGAACGCAGAACGCTGAGTTGACAGGCTGATCAGTCCAAGATCTCCACGATCTTGTCCACAGGCACCCGTCATCTAGCGCTTTCAACGCCACCGTGGTGTATCGATGCCCAGCAGATAGACACCGAGCGCAGCCAACGCGACCCCCGCGGCCTTCTCCACCGCCTCACGCGTGCGCGAGCGGGGAACCGAGCGCGGGGCCGACCAGCGGCATCCCGGCCTCGAACGCAACGAACAACGCTGTGATCCGCCGCCGCACTTGCGGCTTCACCTTGGCCGCACCGACCGCCGCAGCGACAGCGAACGTGTCGACGCCCAGATGGCGCCGCCCGCACGCCCGCACGCCCGCACGCCCGCACCAGGGACGTGGCGCCTACACATCCACGTCAGATCGTCCACATCAGATTGTCGCCAGTTCGGTGGCGAGCTCGTCCAAGCCCAGGGAGCCCTGGGAGAGCGCGGCCATGTGCCAGGCTTTCAGGTCGAAGGATTCGCCGTGGGCCTTGCGGGCGGCGTCCCGGCCCGCGAGCCAGACCCGCTGGCCCACCTTGTAGGTGATGGCCTGCCCGGGCAGGCTGAGGTAGCGGATGATCTCGGCGTCGAGCTGGTCGGCGGGCAGCCCGCAGAAGGCACCGTAGAACTCGCGGGCGTTGTCCGGGGTCATCGTCTGGCCGGGGAAGACCGGTGACGTCGCGGGGAAGGCGAGCCCGGCGTGCAGGCCGATGTCCATGACGACCCGCTGGACGCGCTGCATCTGAGCGTTGAGATAGCCCAACCGGACCCCGGGGTCGTTCGCGTAATAGCCGAGCTCGTCCATGAATTGCTCGGCGTACATCGCCCAGCCCTCGGCGTTGGCGGCGACGAAGCCCATGGTGCTCTGGTAGACGGTGAGTTCCTTGGCCAGGTACGTCCACTGACCCAGCTGCATATGGTGGCCCGGGACACTCTCGTGGTACCACAGGTCAGCCAGCCGCCAGACCGGGAAGCGGTCCTTGCCGCCGGTCGGCAACCAGGTCCGGCCCGGACGGGAGAAGTCGACAGACGGCGGGCTGTAATAAGGGGCGGCCGCCGACGCGCCGGCCGGCGCGATCATCGCCTCCACTTTGAGCAGCGGTTCGGCGAGGTCGAAATACTCGCCCTGCATGTCGTCGATCACCCGGTCGATCTGCTCCTGTAGAAAGGCGCGGATGGCGTCGACTCCGTCATAGGCCTCGCCGTGCTCGTCGAGCCAGGCCATCGCCTGGAGCGGCGTCGAACCCGGCAGCACCGCGTCGGCGACCTGCCGCATCTGCGCGCCGACATCTGCGAACTGCTCCCACGCCCAGCTATAGGCCTCCTCCAGGTCGAGGTCGGTGCCGCACCAGAAGCGCACCCAGCGCGCGTAACGCTCCGACCCGACCGTTTCCGGCCGACCGGCTGCGGCCGGAGCGTAGACCCGGCTCAGCCAGTCCTTCATCCCGGCCATCGAGGCATTCGCCGACGCCGCAGCCACGGCCACCTCGGATCGGACCGATTCCGGCGCCCCGGAGGCGAAGTCGCCGAACCAGCCGGCCGCACCCTTCCCGGACGTCATCTGGCCCAGTGCGTCGAGCACGGCGGCGACTTGTCTCGGACCGCACAGCAATTCGCGGCCGATCGCGTCGGCCAGCGTGGCCTGGTACTGCTTAAGCGCCTCCGGGATGTTCGCCATCCGGCGGCCGATGGCCTGCCAGTGCTCGGGGGTGTCGGTGGGCATCAGGGTGAAGATGTCGCGCAGGCCCATCAGCGGCGACGCCGACGGCGCGGTCAGCGTGAGGACGTTGAACGGCAGCACCGAGCGCCGGTCCTCACCGGCCTCGCGCAGCGCCAGCTCGGCGGTCAGACGCTCCCGAAGCAGCTTTCCGCAGCGCTGCTCCCCGGCATCGACGACACCGCCGGACCGTACGGCGGCGTCCACCTCGGCCAGCGTGCTGCGCGCCAGGTCTGCGACGGCGGCCAGGCCGGCCGGCGACAGATCCGGAAGCCTGCCGTCGGGGGTGTCGAGCCCGGTCCGCACCGCCAGATAGGCATCCAGCCCGGCCAGCGTGCGGATGTAGTCGTCGGCGATGGCGCGGGGCAAACGGACAACGGTGGTCGAGTTGGTGTGCTGAGACATCGCGCGCTTCCCTCCACAGCCGGCGATCGGCGATCGATCCGCTGAGAAAAGTATGATCGTCTTTGCGCGGCATCACCCGCTGAGCATCGCATTCGCCGCTTTTGGTAGAACTGTCAACCTCCAGCTTCGCTCGGGCCCCAGCAGTACGTGAAGCCGGCAGTACGTGAAGATCGAGTCACGGTCTCGGGTCAGGCGCCCGAAAGGCACCGGTCTCGGCCGACGCTCCAGGACCTCGCAGGAGGCGGCCGGCGGCGGCCCGTCGCCGAGCAGTCGGGCGAGTGCTCCGGCGGGTCGCGGTGGCCACGGCGCTGGATACCGCGGCTGTCACGGGGTCCGACCGCCGCACCGGCGGTTACGAGCCAGCTGAATTGTTTGCAATTCCGCGTACTGGATACCATGAGCCGCGGAGCAATTTCAGCGGGGCTGATCCGCGACGCCGTCGCTCGGGCGCCGCCGCAAATAGCGGGATTGCGGATAGCTGGAATATTATCCCGCCGTGCCGCGTTTTCGCGGCCGTGCACGTCAAAATCTTGGAGGAACTATGGCTACGGACTATGACGCCCCACGCAAGACCGACGAGGACCTCGCCGAGGACAGCATCGAGGAGCTGAAAGCCACCCGCACCAAGGCCGTCGTCCAGGTGGCTGAACTGGACGAGAGCGACAACGAGTCACTGGAGCTGCCCGGAGCGGACCTTTCGAACGAACAGCTGACCGTTCGAGTCCTGCCGCCCCAAAGCGACGAGTTCACCTGCACCAGGTGCTTTCTGGTCCAACACCGAAGCCTCCTGGCCCGCCACACTCGCCGCGAATGGATCTGCAAAAGCTGCGCTTGAGCCACTTCCGCGTCGGCTCTATACGGAGATCTGCATCACACCCACCGCACAAACCAGGCTTCGGCCGACCACTCGACCGCCTCGTCGACGGCGTCAACCCGCCAGCCAGCCTTGCGAGCAGGGTGCATCCAGACGCCGGACGCCGTCATCCGACAGCGCGTCAAGACACATCCGCCAGATGGCCTTCGGTATCGCCTGAAGCGCTCCCGCCCTACACGAACGCCGTCGTCGGCTCCGCCTGGAACGACCGGAGCCGGCCAGACTCACCTTCGTCGGCCACAACAAGACATCACTCACAACTGCTCTCGAAACGCTGTGAGCACCTTCCCGAGGCGCCGGACACGCGCATCTCGCGTGTAGCTACCGTCAACGTCGCAGTACCCGACGGGTCTGGCATAGCAAAGGCATTTGCCCCGCCGACATCGTCGGCAGCTGTCACGCCGCCGTTGTGGATGCGAGAATCAACGCCATCTTTTTGGCACAGCCGCCGTGAACCGGATCGACGTCATCTATACAGTCGCTATCGGCTGGCTGGTCTGGTAAACGTTGATTGCGGTCTCGGCAGCCCGTCCCAAGCAGAGTGAGGCGCCCGTGACCGGCACTGCCTGTCAAAGGAGTCCGCGTGGGGAACACACTCAGCGTTGAATTCGTCAAAGTCTCCGACCAGGCGTGCCTGGCGCGTGCTCGCCGCGCTGACTCGGCGATGATCGAGACGACAGCCACAGCCAAGGACGGCCTGCCCCACGACCTTGAGCACCTCATCGTCGAAGCGGCGCTCGATTGCCATCAGGGATTCTGGGGAAGGGTGTGGCGTGGCGCCGAGTTCGCCAACATCAACGTTATCCACAACGGCCCACGGCGGCGTCCGCGGTCGCATAACCGTGAATTGACCAAGGGATACAACGGTTGGAATGAGGACCTTGTGACCAAGGTCGCCGCCGTACTCGACGAGGCGACAGCACGAGGGTGGTCCCCTCCAGGCCGACTGCCCGACGTGCCGGCTCTGGCGGTCCTGCTCGACGCCCGACGCCGCCCTCCCGTGGAGGCGATCATCGACCGGGGTCGGATAATCACGGCGGTGACCGAGCTGTTCGAGGCCCGCCGGGCATGGTCGGCGCTGCCGATCGGCGAGTCGCTCACCCACACGTGGCAGCGCCGCCAGCGCCGCGGGTGAGCGCTTCCACACCGCCAGCGGCGGGCGGTCATCCAGCCCCCTTCGCACCGACGGATCGAGGCCACTCATAACACTTGAGGGCGGCATCGACACCACGCAGGTTGAGCCCGCAGCGGCACTGGCGGTGGTCCGCGCTCAGAACAGCCCGTCGGTCGAGTCGGTGATCCGCCTGCCGACTCCTCCGTCGCGGACCTCGACGATCGGCGCGGGGCAGTCGCGCTGACGCAGCGTGACTGGTCCGAGCCGCCACGGGTGGTGGACGTGTGTCGGGTCAGTCAGCGCCCCATCGATACCAGACGATTGCAGGTCACATCCGGATTCGTATATCCGAGGCCCACAGGTTCAGCAGCACATACTACCCGTATCACCGTAGTTCGTGAGATTCTCGTCATGCTAGAGCGTCGCCGCTCGCGCCTGGACCTGGATCCGCAACACTAATTGAATCAACAACTTCTGCAATACGAAGAGAACGCCGCAACGCGCTGGCAGTACTGCACAGATCAGATTTGAACGGATCACAAAGATCCGCCATCCCCACTCCGCAACCGCACCAACGGTGCAGTACGAGCCATGCCCGCTAAACGAAAGGTTGAGCCACAGCCCCCTGACTCGCCTCGACGCCTATCCAATCACTACATACGTTTGTTGGATGGCGCCTCCGTGTTCGATCTGGGAGACTCGAGAACGAACTGAGGCGATTCGATCGGGGGATGCGGGGAAGCCTTTGACCTTTGATCACCTTTGCGAGGGGAAGCATGGAGATCAGTATTCTTGGTCCAGTATCAATTGTGCACGATGGAATTCACCGTGAGATAAAAGCGAGCAAGGTGCGGGCTCTGCTCGCCACGCTCGCGTTGGAGCCCGGGCGCGCCGTGGCACGTGTCGAACTCGCTGAGGAGCTCTGGGCGGGGCAGCCGATGCGCAACACGCACAATGCCCTCCAAGTGACGGCGACGCGGGTGCGCAAGATCCTTGATACAGCGGGGGGAGCTTCCGTAGGGACGTTGCTTCGCGCCGTACCCAAGGGTTACCTGCTGGATCTGCCGGCGGGGTGGATCGACAGCAACCGGTTCCTCGACACTGCTGCGCAGGGAACTGCTCAGCTGGCGAAGAATCCCTTACGCGCCGCGGAACTGCTGGAGTCGAGTCTGCAACTCTGGCGAGGGTCGGCATTGTTCGACGCGGGCGATGGGATGCGCTGCCGGGGCGCCGCCGCGCTCCTGGACGAGCGCCGGCTTGTGGCGTGGGAGGACCTGATCACGGCGAGGATCGCCTTGGGCCACGAGCGGGAGACGGTTCCTCAACTCCAGCAGCTGACGGCCCGCTATCCGCTGCGTGAGCGCTTCTGCGAACTGCTGATGCTGGCTCTGTACCGGACCGGCCGGCAGAGCGAGGCGCTGGAGGCCTACGCCATCACCCGTCGCCACCTTGACGACCAGCTGGGTGTGCGACCCGGCGACGGGCTCCTGCGCCGGCAGGCGCAGATCCTGGAACAGGCACCGGATTTGAACGATCTCTCGGTGGTGTGGACCGAACGGGAGCTCTCTGCTTCCCGCTCAGCCACGGTGGGATCACGTATGCATTGCTGAGCCTTCGCCCAGCAAGGTGATGAGCCCGGTCTCGTAGGCGACCGCGACGGCCTGTGCGCGGGTTCGCACGCCGAGCCTGCCGAGGAGCTGGTGGACGTGGGAGCGCACCGTCGCGTCCGACACCGCCAGCTTCTCGGCGATCTGCACGTTTGAACATCCTTGCGCGAGCAGGAGCATGGTCTCTGCTTGACGTGCGCTCAGCTTGGCGGCCAGGTGCTGGGATGCGTCGGAGTGCCAGTGCCCCGGCTCGCGTCGAAGCTCGAGTGCGGCAGCGGCCGGCATGATCATCATGTCGCTGATCACGACCATGCGCAGAACCTGAAGCAGGTCTTCCGCCGAGCCGTCTTGGGACAAGATGGCATGCACGCCTCGGCGCATCGCCTCGACGGCCCGGTGGGCGTTCTCCCCCTTGGCCGCCAGGACCACCTTGGTGACCTCGGCGAGGGCGCCGAGCTCGTGGACGTCGTTGATCGTCAGGGCCGGGGAGACGACGATTGTCACGTCGGGCCGCAGTTCTCGGGCGGCGTCCAGGATGACGTCACCGGCGCCCTCGCCGACCACAGTGAAGTCTTCCGCCTGCGTGAGAAGCAGCCGCAGACAACCGGACAGCATCGATCCATCGCAGCATAGAAGGACTCTGAGCTTCATATCCGTGCTCCGGTATGACGACGGCCAGTTTGGCGGTGTGCGTCAGCATGGCGGTGCGCGTCAGCGCGGGGCAGCACACGGGCCGCGTCAGGCCCCTGCGACACGCGACAAGATCCGACGTTCATGAAATCCCCCATATTATGTACCCGAGTGGTCACGCTATGCGAAAATCCTGCCCTTAAACCAGGATCGACAATCTCAGTGGCACGCGACCGGAACGACGGCAGTTCGGCACTGCCGTCGCCGGTCGGTACGGTCCCGCCGACGGTCAGGACCGCGCGGGGGTTTCGGCATCGCGCACCGGGGTCGCCTCAGTGGCATCCGGCTTACGCCACAGCGCGCTGGGCCACCAGATACGGCGGCCGATGTCGAGGTTCAGGGCGGTCACCATGACCGAACGGACGATGACGGTGTCGATGAGGACGCCGAAGGCGACCGCGAACCCGAGCTCGGCGAACTGGGTCAACGGCAGGGTGCCCAGGACGGCGAAGGTGCCGGCGAGGACGATGCCGGCGGAGGTGATGACACCGCCGGTGGACGCCAGGCCACGCAACGTGGCGGGACGTGTTCCCACATTGTGGGCTTCTTCTCGGATCCGGGTCATCAAGAAGATGTTGTAGTCGATCCCCAATGCGATCAGGAAGACGAAGACGTAGAGCGGGAATGAATTGTCCTCGGCCCCGAAGTGGAAGACGTGCCGGAACACCAGCGCGCTCACGCCCAGGGTGGTGGCGCAGGACAGCACGACCGTGCCGATCAGCAGCAACGGGCTCACCAACGCGCGCAGCAGGAGGATCAAGATGGCGAGCACCACGGCCAGGACGATGGGCGCGATCAGCTCGCGGTCGTGCTCGCTGGCGCTTCGGGCGTCCAGGTTCATGGCGCTGTCCCCGCCCACCTTGGCGTCCGCGCCCGCGACGGCGTGCACGGCGGTGCGGGCGTTTCGCACGGTGACGTAGGCCGCCGAGCTGTCCGGCGCGCCGGTGAGAGTCGCCTCCTGGTAGGCGTACCCGTTCTTCAGCACGGGCGCGGTGACGCTGCCCGGCGCGATCCCGGGCACCGTTTGCAGTGCCTGGTGCACCTGGTCCGCGCCCCCGGCGCGCGCGGTGATCACCAGCGGGCTGGCGACCGCCGCGTCGAAGTGGCGGGCGACGGCGGCGTTGCCGACCACCGAGTCCTGGGTGGCCGTGAACTCCTGGGCGACCGACAGGCCGCCGGAATGCAGTTGCCCGATGCCGATGGCCCCCACGGCGAGGATCAGCGCGGTGCCGATCCAGGCCAGGCGTGGGCGGCGGGCGATCCGGTCGCCGACGGCGGCCCAACGGCCCACGTTCGCGTGCTCGCCGTCGCCGACGCGGGGAACGGAGGGCCAGAAGATCCACCGGCCGCAGAGGACCATGAGCAGGGGGAACAAGGTGAGCATCACCAAGGCGCCCACCGCGATGCCGACCGCGAACACCGGCCCGAGGCCCCTGGTGGCGTTCATGTCGGCGAAGCTGAGGCAGAGCATGCTGATCGCGACGGTGGCCGCGCTGGCGATCACCGCGGGCCCGGACCGGCGCAGGGCGACCGACATGGCCTCGACGCGGCTGTCGTGGTTGCGCAGCTCTTCGCGGTAGCGGGCGATCAGCAGGAGCGAGTAGTCGGTGGTGGCGCCGAAGACGAGGATGGTGAGGATGCCGGCGCCGTCGGAGCTGACCGTGAGTCCGGCATGGGCCGCCAGCAGGTAGATGATCCCCTGCGCCACCGTCAGCGCGATGCCCGCGCAGATGATGGGGAACAGCCACAGCACGGGACTGCGGTAGGTCAACAGCAGGATGGCGATGACGACGACGAGCGTGGAGTACAGCAGGGTGCCGTCGATGCCGCCGACCGCTTTACTCAGGTCGGCCGAGTACCCCGCGGGTCCGGCGACATGGATCGCGAGGCCGGGCGGCGCCTGGTTCGCGGCGATGCCGTGCAGCGCGCTCACAGCGCCTTTGGCCTTGGTGAGGTAGTTCTGGCCGAGGTTGAGCGGGATCACCGTCTGGGCGGCCTGGCCGTCTGTGGAGAACTGCGGACCGAAGACCTGGCCACTGAGGTCGGTGAGGGTGGCGTACTGCTTGGCGTCGGCCGTGGCCTTGGCCCGGTCCTGCGCCGTCAGGCCGCCGGCGCGCTCGTAGACGATGACGGCCGGTACCGTGTCCGGGTTCTGGAACAGCGACTGGATCTTGTAGACCTGGGTGGACTCCGCGCTGCTGGGCAGGGACTCCTCGACCGTGTTCTTCTCAGCGCCGGAGAGTTTGCTGGAGAAGCCGGCCGTGGTGCCGATGACGATCAGCCAGAGCACGACCACCAGATAGAGCACCCGGCGGCGCCGGAACGGGAGGAAGGTGCTGCTCGCCGACCGCGGCGGCGCCGTTCCGGCGGGCGATGCGGCAGGCGATGCGGCGGGCGATTCTGACGAGGGAGGTCGTTGTGTCGTCATCGGATGGTTCGTCCTTTCAGGCGGCCAGGTAGCCCGGCTCGATGGGATCCCCGGAGATCTCGGACACGACCGAGGCCAGCGCGGAGAACTCGGCGCTGAGTGAGCGGAACGCGCTGATCCGCATGTCCCGCTCGAACGCCGCACGACTGGCGGCCCAGATGATCTCGAAGAAGTGGACCTTGGCATCCGGATCATCGGAGACCCGGTGCACGGTGAAGGCGTTCACGCTGGGCAGCTGAGGACAGGTCGCGTAGTCGGTCTCGCGGACCCAGGCCTCGAATCGGGCGGGGCTGACTCCTGGGCGCAGCCGGATGGGATGAACGATCACGTGCATGGCGACTCCATCGTCGATCGGAACTCGGGGGTGGATCTGATTCGGCATTGACGGGACTGACGCCGACCGGTCAGGCACCGCGTTCAGGACGTTCAAGGCGGTCCAGGCGTAAGGCGCGGGCGACGTTGTTGCGCTGGATCTCGTTGCTGCCGGAGAAGATGCGGGCGGGCAGGCAGTCCCGAAGCATCTGCTCGGCCTCGCCGTGCATGACGCCCTGCGCCCCGCGCAGCTGGATCGCGTCGAGGCCGACCTGGACCGCCGCCTCGCTGACGGCGATCTTCGCCAGCGCGGCGGAGACACCGTCGACGGCACCCTGGTCGAGGTCGTGCGCGGCTTTGTAAAGGAGCAGGCGCGCCCCCTCGTATCGCAGGAGCATGTCGACGACTCGATGGCTGACGGCTTGGAAGGCACCGATCGGCGTGCCGAACTGTTCGCGCTGTCGGACATGGGTGATCGTCGAGTCGATCACGCGCTTCATCGCCCCCAGGTAGACCGCGAACAAGCAGGTCCGCTCCCAGTGCATGGAGGCCGTGAAGACGCTCGCTCCCCCGCCGGGAACGCCCAGGACTTGGCCCACGGGCACTTCGCAGCCGTCGAGGTGGATCTCGGCCATGGGAGATCCGTGCAGACCCACCTTGCTTTCAGGCCGGCCGACGCCCAGGCCCGGTGTTCCCGCCTCGACGAGGAACGTGGTCAGGCCGAAGACGCCGCCGCCGGGTTCGGTCGCCGCCTGGACGATGAAGACGTCGGCGACCGGCGCGTTGGTGATGAAGGCCTTGGCCCCGGTGATCAGGTAGTGGTCGCCGACCCGTTCGGCGCGTGTGCGCAGGTGCATCGCGTCGGACCCCGCCTCCGGCTCGGTCACCGCGTGGGCGGCTATCAACTCCCCCGAGCACAGCCCGGGCAGCCAGCGCTGCTTTTGCTCGTCGCTGCCGAAGTGCACCAGCGGGGTGACGCAGGCGAGCAAGTGCGCTGCGACGGAGAACGCGAATCCGGTGTCGCCGGTGCCTTCGCCGAGCGCCTCCAGCACGCCAGCGGTCTCCGCGGCTCCCATGCCGCTGCCACCGTGTTCGACCGGCGCGCAGCAGCCGGCGAGCCCCAGGTCCGCGGCCGCGCGCCAGCGTGCGCGGAACTGCTCCGGACGGGGATCGGCGGGGCCGGTCAGCTTGCTGCGCGCGAAGTCGCGGACCAGGTCGCGCATCTGGTGCGTCTCGGGCTCCAGGTCGAGTTTCATGACACTCCGTCCGGGTGTTCTTCGATCAGGACGTGGTAGTTGATGCCGCCGGTGCCGAAGGAGCTCAGGGCCGCCCGGCGCGGCCGGGTCCCGCCGGCGGGCCACGGGGCGGGCCGGCGGTCGATGAAAGCGGGGATCGCGTCGAGATCCAGTTCGGGGCTGATGGTGCGCAGGTTGGCGTTCGGCGGGAAGGTGCGGGCCTGGAGGGCGAGGAGCACCCGCAGCAGGCCGGCGGCCCCGGCCGCGGCGAAGGTGTGGCCGAAGAACGACTTGGCCGAGCCGACCTGGAGGGGGCGCCGGCGCTCGCCCCCGCCGTAGACGTCGGTGACGGCCGACAGTTCGACCCGGTCGCCGACCCGGGTTCCGGTGCCGTGCGCCTCCAGGTAGTCGACCGTGTCGGGGCCGAAGCCGGCGTCGCCGAACGCCTGGCGCATGGCGCGCGCCTGGCCGCCGCGGTCCGGCGCGATCAGGGAGTGGGCGTCGTTGGATCCCCCCACGCCGCGGATCACGCCGAGGATGCGGTCGCCGTCCTCCAGGGCGTCGCTGTGTCGCTTGAGCAGGAACAGCGCGCACCCGTCGCCGGGCGAGAAGCCGTCGGCCGCCTCATCGAAGGGGGTGATCTTGCTGTGCGAGAGCAGGCCGAGCGATGAGCACAAGATCAGATCCCGTACGTTGCAGGCCAGTTCCACCCCGCCGGCGATCGCGTAGCGGGCGGTACCGCTGCGCAGGGCGCCCACCGCGAGGTCCAGAGCGGCCAGCGAGGACGCGCAGGCGGCTTCCACCGCGACCGGGACCGCGGCGAGGCGGAACTCGCCGGCGATCACGGCGGCGGTCCCGCTGGCCAGCCAGCCGTCCAGCGCGCCCGGCGCGCCCGGGTCCTCGGGGGCGCCGAACCGGCGGCGTGTACGGGCCGCCAGTCCCCTGCGGTCTTCGCCGTCCAGGTGGGCGAGCGCGTCCAGGGCGGGGATCGCCCGGGCGGCCAGATCCAGCTCGGCGGCGCTGTTGAGGGCTCGTTCGCGGCCCAGGCTCAGCGAGGAGCCGATGGCGATCAGACCCGGACCGTGCAGGGCGTCCGGTGGCGGACCACCGCCGGTGAACAGCTGGGCCGCCACGGTCAGGGCCACCCGTTGCGCGGCGTCCATCGCCGTCCACCGGCGCGGGGTGATCGGCAGGCCCGGGGGCGGGACGGCCGGGACCGGGGCGGGCGAGCCCTGGTCGGTGTAGGTGTGGATGAGGCTGAGCGCGGAGGGGTCGAAGTAGATCTCCCGGTCCAGGATCCGGGTCGGCAGCGGGCCTATGCGGTCCCGTCCCGAGCGGAACACGTCCCACACGGCCGCGGGCCCGCTGGCACCGGCGAAGTGCGCACCCCAGCTGATGACCGCCACCGGTTCGCCCTCCCGGACGCGCACCGGCCGGCGTACCGGCCGACGTTCGGGTGGGACCGGGACGGCCTGGTGTTCCTCTAGGACGAAATGGGCCAGCATCCCGGTCAGCGACGCGCCGCTGACGGCGGCCCGGCGCGGCGAGGCCGACCGTTCCCAGCGCTGTGCGCTCGCCAGGAACCGGAACGCGGAGCCGGGAGCCGGCAGGGCGCCGGCGGGCGACCACACAGGCGGCAGGGTGCCGCGGTGGAGCGCGAGAGCCGCCTTGATCACACTGGCCAGGCCCGCGTTGGCGAACGTGTGGCCGAGACGGTCGCGGACGCTCCCGAGGACCGCCTTGGTCGGCGAGCCCGTGTAGAGGCCTGACAGTGCCGTGAGTTCGGCCTGTGTCTCAGCGCGGAAGCCGGACCCGAAGCACTCCACCAGGCCGATGGAATCGGCGGGCACGTCCGCGTCCCGGTAGGCCAGTTCGGCGACCTCCCGGCGGTGTTCGACCGAGACCGAGTAACGGAAGGTGCCCGGACGCGGGTCCTGTCCCAGAGCGCAGCCGCGGATCAGCGCGTGGACCCGGTCGTCTTCGGCCACGTCGGACAGTCGTTTGAGGAGCACCGCGCTCACACCCTCGGCCAAGGTGAACCCCTCCCCCGGCCCCGCGAAGGGGTGGCCGCAGGCCGAAGTCAGGCCTTTGGCATCCAGGGCGCCGGCCAGCAGCCCGCTCTCCCGCAGCTGGCCGGCGACCACCAGCACCGTGTCCGAGTCGCCGCGGCGCAGACTGCCGACCGCGTGGGCGAGCGCGACGAGCGAGGTACCGTCCGCGGCCTCCAGGGCGAGGGTCCGGCCGCGGAGTTTGAAGACGCTCGCGATCCGCGCGGGGATGGTGCTCGCCATCTCACCGACCCGGTCATGGGGCGACCCGGCCAGGCGGGGCTCCAGCAGCTCCAGCAGTTCCGCCGCCGCGACACCGGCGGCCGGCCCGATGTCCGGGTCGATGTCCGGGTCGATGTCCGGGTCGATGTCCGGGTCGATGTCCGGGTCGATGTCCGGGTCGCGACCGTCTTGTCCGGCGGAGCGCAGATCCCGGGCCAGGCGCTGCGCCTCGACCCTCAGTGCATTGAGATACTGCCGATCCAGTCCGCCACAGACGCCGACGATCACGTCGAAGCGCTCGCCGCGGACCGGCCGGTCGGCCAGACCCGCGTCGCTCATCGCCTGACGGGAAGCCTCAAGCATGAGCTTCTGCATCCGGGTCATCGAGGCCGACTGCGCCGGCGGGATCTTGAAGGTGGCGACATCGATCTCGATGTCGAGCAGGCCGTGCGGCACAGCCGGGCGCCCCGCGGGGTCCTCGCCGGCCGGAGGATCGGTGCAGGCGCACCGCAACCGCGGGGCGGTCACCAGGTCCCAGAACGCCTCGACGCCGCGAGCGCGAGGGTACAGCGCCGACATCCCGACGATCGCGACGGGCTCGCTCGGGGGGAGATCCATGGCGGAGCAGCTCCTTCGCGGTCGGTTGAGTGGCTCAGACGGCCGGGGACGGGGAACCCCGGCCGTCGGTCAGGGGGTGGCCGGTCGGTTCGTCGCCTCGGGCAGGCCGACCAGCCGGCGCAGCGGGCCGTCGATCGGCACCGCGAGCTCGGAGTCGACCAGGCGGTGCAGGACCAGGCCGTCCAACAGGGCGCCCAGGGCCAGCGCCGTCGGCTCCGGGTCCGCGGTCAGGCCGTGCTCGCCGAGCCACTGCGCCACCGCCTGGAGCCACTTGCCCTGCAAGGCGGCGAGCCCCGTGCGCAGGCGCTCGTTCCGGGTGGCGGCGAGCAGCATCTCGCTGGTCAGGACGGTCGAGGCGGGGTCGGCCGAGTACTGCGCCATCCCCGTCACGGCCATCTCCACGCCCGGCAGGCCGGCCGGGGCCTGGGCGAGCATGCCCATCACGATCCCGACCTCGCGCTCGACGGTCTCCAGCGAGGCCTCGATGAGCAGGTCGGTGACCGAACCGAAGTGGTAGTGGACCAGGCCGGGGCGCACGCCCGCCCGGGCCGCCAGTTTGCGCGTGGTCACCGCACCCCACCCCTCCTCGACGATGAGTCGGCCGGCGGCGGCGATCAGCCGTGCCCTGGTCTCCTGGCCCCGCTCCACTGACGTGGGTGTCATCCGTTTGCGCTCCGTCATCACCGGCCGGCGTCGGTCGCCGCCGGTCGGCGGCCCGCTGTCCGTTTCACCATCGATTGGGCGATCGCCTTAGGCGTTTGCCTTGGCCGATCGCCTTGGGCGTTTGCCCAATGACTCACAGCATAGCGCCGGCGACGCTCTGTGTCACGCGGCTGCCTCACTCCGAAGGGGCGAGCAGGTCGGCTTCCAGATCGGCGTCGTCGACGCGGAAAGCCCCGTCGGCCTCGTCCGGCCCGGCCCCGGCCTGCTTCTTGAGCTGGTCGCGCATCACCACGTACTTGGCATTGAGCTCGTCGACCGCCACGAAGCGGTTCACCTGCCGACCGGAGACGCGCGGCTGGATCTGGCTGACCACCCGCATGTCCTGCACCTCCTGGACCCGCTTCTGCGCGAACAGCGCCATCCGCGGGATCAGCCGCCGCAAAGCCGGCAACCGCAGCGCCTTCTTCAGATGCGCGTCCTCGTACCAGCGGAACAGGACCTGGGTGTGCTCCTCGTCGATCGGGGTCATCCAGATCGTGACGTCGAAAGGCTCGGTGTGGATGTGCACCATGCCCGGGAACGTGAAGGTGACGTTCATCGGCGCCCGGTTGGTCGGGTCGCCCTCCTGGCACAAGTCGAAGTCGTGGCGCAGCGTGGTGCCCTCGACCGTCAGGCGGCTGTTCTCGACCTTGGTCATGGCGAAGTAGCGCCGCCTGCCGTCCAGACCGAGGTGCTTGGCGGTGCCGCTCCATCCCACATAGTCGAACCAGTTGAACCAGTGGTCCCGGTGCACGACCGGCACATGGTAGAAGTCGAGGAGGCTCTCGATGTACCGGGTGTAGTTGACCGGCTGGGACCAGCTGGACGTCGCGTACAGCTCGGGCTTGTCCCGCACCTCCGGCGGGATCTGCACCTCGGGCAGGGGCTCGGACCGCCGACCCCACCACAGCCAGATCAGCCCGGCCTCCTCACGCACCTCGTGCGTGTCCAGGCGCATCGATTTGGGGATCCGGGCTTCGGCGCCCAGGCAGGGCGCGAGGACACACTGGCCGTCGGCGTCGAAGCGGAAGTCGTGGTAGGGGCAGCCGAGGGTGTCGCCGCGCAACCGGCCGTCGGCCATGTTCGCGCCCTTGTGGGGGCACCGTGCGGACTGGCACACCAGCGTGCCGTCGGTCGAGCGCCACAGGACGAGGTCCATACCGAGCCTGCGGACGCCGACAGGCCGGTCGTTGCGGACGTCCTGGGAGCGCGTGATCGCGTACCACTGATCGGGAATCACTGTGCTGTCTCCTTCGCGGACCCGGGCACCGACGAGCGCTGCCCGGTTTCGGGATGCGGGAAGTAGGCGGGGAAGGACGGCGGGCGCCGGCCAGAGGCGGGCCGGGCTCAGCCCTCGACGACCTCCACCACGCCGGCGTCGCCGTCGACCACGACCATGTCGCCGGTGGCGATGCGGCGGGTGGCCTGCTTGGTGTTGACCACCGAGGGCACGTTGAACTCACGGGCCACGATGGAGCTGTGCGAGAGCATCGACCCGATGTCGGTCACCACGCCGCCTGCGATGGCGAACAACGGCGTCCAGGACGCGTCGGTGAAGCGGGTCACCAGGATCTCGCCGGCCTGGAACTCGTCGGCCTGCCAGACCAGGTCCTCGATGACCCGGGCCCGGCCCACCGCGCGCCCCGGGCTCGCGGCCAGCCCCTCCAGGCGCGCGCCGTCCGGAGCCGGCACCACGGCCCGCGTGGGATCGTGCTCGCCGATCAGCGTGAGCGGGGGTTCGGGAAGCCGGCGCACGTACTGGAACTCACGGCGTGCCTCCTCCAGGCGGACACGGGAGAAGACCTCCTGCGGCTCGCCAGTGCCCGACAGATAACCGAGCACGTCCCCGAAGTCGAGGTAGGCCACCTCGTCCGGCGAGCGCAGCACGCCGGCGGCGATCAGCCGGCGGCCCACCTCGTAGACCACGTTGCGGACCAGCCAGATCGAGGTGATCATCGACATCCGCGCGGTCTCCCGCAGCTCGCTGCACTGCACGTACATCGCGATGACCTTCTCGATCACCGTGCGCTTCGTGCGCGGCAGCCGGGTCAGCACCACGGCGGCGTCGCCGTCCTGGTAGGCGCGGCTGCGGCCGAGGATCTCGTCGATGGAGAAGCCGTCCTCCGCATACCGGCGGATCATCTGGAACACGTAGGAGGGGTCGTCGATCCAGCGCGGGTGGGTCAGTTCCATCTCCTGGTGGCTGCGGGTGCCGTTGGCGCGCAGGAACGGCTCGACCCGGCTCTTCCAGAACTCCCGTCCCGCGTCGTCGGCGAGCAGCGCGGCGGGCAGAGCCTCAAGAGGGGTCTCGCGGATCAGGCGCATGACCGCCGGCCGGTCCTTGGCGGCCTGGGCCACGACCCAGATGTCCCGGGCCGACTCGACGGTGCGCAGGCTCGACATGTCGGTCTTGACGCGGTTCTGCAGGTTGTGGCCGTCCTTGCCGAGCCACTTCGCGCACAGTTCGGCCAGGACCCCGTAGAAGCCGAACGCGTTGATGTAGTAGGGCATGTAGCCGACATGCATGTCGTGGAAGTAGCCGAGGTAGCGGGACATCTCGGCGTCGAGCTCACGGCGGCTCAACCGGGTCAGATCCAGGGCGCGGGCCCGGTCGAACTCGTACTCGCGCGAGCGGACCATCCGCTTCGCGCGGCGCTTCATCTGCGCCATCTCTACCGCGGTGCACCGCAGCCAGTGCGTCAGCGCGGCCCGACCCTCGCCGCCGCCGGGGAAGGACCCGAAGGGATTGTGATAGTCGGTCAGGTCCGCCTCCTCACTGGCGAACCGGGCGGTGAAGTGCCGCTGGTCGCGCGTCGGCGGGCACTGCCCGAGCATGTAGGAGGTGAACGAGATGTTGAGGTAGATGTGACCCTGGAGGTAGCCCATGTGCAGGGCCGGGTCACCGGGGTCGAGCACCCCGACCGCGCGCGCACAATCGGTGTGCACGTTCGCCTGGTAGTAGCGGGCGAACGACTGGCCCAGCGGGGACATGATCCCGGTGAAGATCTCGCCGATGTCCATCCGGGACCACAGCGTGCCCTCGGCGATCGGCCGGGGCTGCTCGGTGACGTACAGCCGGTTGCGGTCGGTGCGCTGCGGGCGGGTGGTGATCGGACGGGCCTGTAGGAGGTGGAAGCGGCCGTCCTTCAGCACCCACTCCAGGTCCTGCTCGGCCTCGTAGTAGGTGCGGACCGAGACCGCCAGCCTGGCGAGTTCCTCCAGCTGATCGCGGGTCAGACACGGTAGGTTGCGGTCGGCTTCATCGACCTTGGTGATGCCGATCCGGCCGGGCTCCAGCGGGGCGCACTTGGTGACCTTGTAACGGATCTCCTGCTCCACCGGTGACATGGTGCGCTCGTCGACGAGGAACCAGTCCGACGGGACCTTGCCCGACACCAGGCCCTCACCCAGGCCCCAGCACGCCTCGACCACCATCTGGTGCGGCCGCGGGCTGACCGGATCGGTCGTGAACAGCACCCCGCTCACATCGGCGTGGATCATCTCCTGCACGATCACGGCGATCGCGCCGGCCGGTTCCGGGCCGTCGCGGTAGACCTGCGCCCGGTCGGACCACAGAGAGGCCCAGCATTCCTTGACCGCCTCGATCAGCTCGCCGTCCCCGGCGACGTCCAGGATCGTGTCGTGCTGGCCGGCGAACGACTGCCCCGCCGAGTCCTCGCGGACCGCGGAGGATCGCACCGCCACGCGTGGACGGCCCAGCTCGGCGTAGGCGGCCAGGATCGGTTCGGTGATCGCCGCGGGCAGGGTGCCGTCCAGGACGCGGCGGCGCAGTACGGGCCCGGGTTCGTTGTCGCCCGCCTCGTCGATGCCGAGGTGTTCCAGTGCTTGGCGGAACATCGCGGTGCTGACGCAGAACGCCGGCGGGATCGGCAGTCCAGCGGCGATGAGTTCGGCCAGGCGGGCGGCCTTGCCGCCCAGGACCTGGTCGTCGGGCTTGTCCACCCGGTCCAGGTGGATGACGGCGCTGCCGCGCTCGTTCACTGTCGTCGTGTCCAACGGGGGAACCTCCTTGTCGGTACCGGGACCGGTCACGGCCGGCCGGCCGGGGCGTTGACGCCCACGACGGCGTGGAACTGGTCGCCGGGGATCAGCCGACGAGTCGTCACCTGGGCGAAACCGGCGTCGTCCAGCTGCCGGACCAGGTCCTCGATCGTGGGCAGCGGCCCGCCGAAATCGGCGTGGGTGAACCACAGATTGAGGACCTCCAGGCCCAGGTTGCCGCCCCGGCACGCGGTGGTGAGCAGCAGCCGGCCGCCGGGGGCCAGCAGCGAGCGCGCCTTGCGCAGGACGTCGACACGGTCCCCGGGCGGGAAGTAGTAGATGTTGTTGTGCAGCGTGACCAGGTCGAACTGCGGCTCGGCGATCAGGGTCCGCAGATCTCCCTGGCGGGTCTGCACGCGGCCCGCCAGACCCCATACGGCCATGTTCTCGGCCGCCTCGGCGGCCACCTCGTCCTGAAGGTCGATCGCCAATGCGGTGAGCCGCGGATTGAGCTGGGCCGCGAGCCGCACGTAGGTGCCGGCGCCGCAGCCGACCTCCAGCAGCCGCAGCGGCCGGTCGCGATCCAGGGTGCGGCGCACGGCCTCCTCCACGAACGGCTCCACCACCCGCGTCGAGCGCGCGATGACCTGGCCGTCCTGGTCGCTCAGCGACAGTCTCCTGCCATCACGCAGCATCTGCGGGGCCTCCAGAAGCACCGGAAGATGGAAGCGGAGGACCTCCTCCAGCGCCGCGGCGACCGGTTCGCGTCCGGGACGTGCCAACGCCTTGGCGGTCCGGCTCCGCAACCGGTAGGTGTCGTCGAACCAGGCCAGCTCCCCCAGCCGGACACCGATGTCAAGCCAGGTGCGCAGTTCCTCGGCGTGCTGGTCCACGTCCAGGCTGTGGGCCAGTGTCTGGAGGTCGCAGGGCCGCACGGCGAGACGGCCGAGCACCCCGGAACGGGCGGCCGCGGCCAGGAACGCGGCCCGGTACATCGGCGTGACCAGACGTCTGGTGGCCGACAGCAGCAGTGGTAGCTGGCGCTCCTTGACGATTCTGGTCAGGGTCAGCCGGTCCATCGCGAGTCCTCCGATAGCTGGTGGGTGTGTCCGGCGCCGGCCGTGTGGAACAGCCGGTCCAAGTCCGCGCGCACGAAACGCAACAGCGCGGCGCGGCCCGCCTCGTGGTTCAGATAGAAGTGGCCGTCCGGCAGATGGCGGCGCAGCAGCGAATTCGCGGTGTACTCCCGCCACGCCTCCATCTGCGCCGGCGTGGCGACCGGGTCGCCGTCGGCGGAGAAGGCGGTCATGGGGCAGTTCAGCGGCGCGCGCGGCGTCCACACATACTCGGCGCACAGCCGCAGGTCGGCCCGCAGCACCGGAAGCCGCCGCTCGAGGTAGGCCAGTCCCATCTCCTCGTCCGGGCCGAGCCCGCCGAGCTCACCGACCATCCGGCGCAGGTCCGTGTCGTCGGTCGGCCAACCGGCCGCGGCTCCGTACAAATGCGGGGCCTTACTCGCGGACACGAACAGGTGCTCCGGCTCGGGCAGACCGCGCTCGCGCAAGGCGCACGCGACCTCGTAGGCGAGCAGGGCGCCCATGCTGTGGCCGAACATCGCGAACCGATCGGTGTGGCCGGCCCGGACCAGGGCTTGGACCACCTCCTCCACCAAGGGCTGAAGGACGGAGGCCGGCTGCTGGTGGGAGCGCAGTCCGCGCCCGGCCAGCAGCACCGGCACCACCTGGATCGCCGGGTCCAGCAGGGGCGGCCAATCGTGGTACAGCGACGGCGTGCCGCCGGCGTGGGGAAAGCAGATCAACCGCAGTGTGCGGTCCGGATCCGCGGCCGGAAGCCACGGGCCGGAGCGTTCCAGGACGGTGGTCATCAGCGCTTCACCAGCCGGCGGCCGTCGTCGGAGTCGAGCCAGGCGATGGTGCGGCGCATGCCCTCGGCGAAGTCGACTTCGCTCTTGAAGCCGAAGTCGTCGCGGGCCCGCTCGATCGGGTAGGACTGGTCCCGCGCGAACAGATTGACCGCGTGCCGGGTCAGCACCGGCCGGGACTTGATCCGCAACGTGCCCCAGATCCGCTCCGACACGGTGGCGACTCCGGTGGCCACACCGGTCGGCAGGCTCAACTTCGGCGCCGGTACGCCCAGCCCCTGTGCCAGCGCCTCCATGTAGTCGTGCCAGGTCGTCAGTTCCGCGTCGCGCAGGTTGTAGGCGCGGCCCTCGGCCACGGGGGCATCGCAGGCGGCGATCATCGCGTCGGCGAGGTTCTCCACGTACAGCAGGCCGGCCGGAACGTCGCCGTGGCGGATGTAGACCATCTGCTTCTGGAGCAGCAGGTTGGCGAGTTCGACGACGAAGTCTTTGCTGCGGGGCCCGTAGACGGACACGGGCCGGATGACGGTCAGCGGGACGCCGGTGTGCTGGGCGGACTCGCGAACCACAGTCTCACCGAGCACCTTGCTGCGGTTGTACGGCAGCCCGATGTCGTTCAGCACCGTTCCCTCGTCGCACGGGCGCTTCGGATACCCGTACACGTCGGTGGTGCTCAGGTGGACGAACCGCTCGACGGTGCCGGCGTGGTCCGCCGCCTCCATCAGGTTTCGGACGCCTTCCACGTTGGTCTGCTGGAACTGCTGCCAGGGGCCCCAGTCCGCCGACATGCCGGTGCAGTTGAAGATCTGCCGCACCCCGGCGGTGGCGCGTCGCAGGCTCTCGACGTTGGCCAGCGAGCCCACCTCGACCTGCACGGGCAGGCCGTCGAACACGGACCGGTCGCTGTCCGCCCGGACCAGCACGCGGACCTGGCGGCCCCGTTCGACCAGACGCCGGGTCAGGTGGCCGCCGATGAAGCCGCTGGCCCCGGCGACCAGGACGTCCGCCGCACCGGGTGCCGGCGGGCGGGACCGCGCCGGGCGCGCGGCGGTCCTGGGCTGGTACCGCTCGCCGTCAGCACGGCTCTGATTCCGCGGCTGCGGCTGCGTCTCCTCTTGCAGCAGGTCCAGGGCGTGCTCCAGGTCCTCCTCACGGTGGTCGACGTTGACGAAGAACCGCAGCCGGGCCTGATCCTTCGCGACTGCCGGGTAGCCGATGGGCATCACATTGACACCCCGCTCCAGCAGCCGGTGGGAAACCGCCATCGCGCGGTCCCAGCTTCCGGTGATCACCGGGATCACCGCGGAGGCCCGCGAGACCCCGATGTCGAAGCCTCGGTCCCGGGCCTGCTGCCGGAAGTACTCGGACAACTCCCGCAACCGGGCGACCCTTTCGGGTTCGTCCCGGATGGCGCGGAACGCCTCCAGCGCGGCCGCGGCGTTCGCCGGAGAGATCCCGGTGCTGAAGATGTACAGCGGGGTGGTGAACTTCATCAGCTCGATCAGCGGTCCGCGGGCGGCGATGTAGCCGCCCAGACTGCCCAGAGCCTTGCTGAGGGTACCCATCCACAGGTCCACGTCCTGCCGGTCGACATCGAAGTGCTCTCCGATACCACGACCGGTGCGGCCCAGGACTCCGATCGAGTGCGCCTCATCGACCATGAGCATCGCCTCGTGCCGCTTCTTGACCTCGATGAACCGGGGCAGGTCGGGGATGTCGCCGTCCTGGCTGTAGGCGCCCTCGATGACGACCACCGCGCGCCGGAACTCACCGCGCATCGCCGCCAGCATCCGGTCCAGCGCGGCCCAGTCGTTGTGCGGGAAAGGGCGTCGGCGGGCACCGGAGAGCATGGCCCCGCGCACGGTGCTGTCGTGAATCCACTCGTCGTGCAGGATCAGGTCCTCCGGGCCGAACAGGTGGCCCACCGTCGCCACGTTCGTGGCGTGGCCGCCGGCGAACACGATCGCCGCCTCGGTGCCGAGGAAGGACGCGATCTCGGCGTCGAGTTCGTGGTGCAGCGGCGTCTCACCGCACAGCAGCGGAGTGGCCGAGCTGGAGGTGCCGTACTTGTCCACGGCTGCCTTGGCGGCGGCCAACAGCCGCGGGTGACTGGACAGAGCCAGGTAGTTGAAGGCGGAGAAGTTGATGACCGAGCGGCCGCCGAGTTCGATCCGCCCGGTGTTGAACCCCTCGTGGACGCGGCCGTAGGCGTTCGCGCCGGCCGCCTCGATCCGCCGCAGCCGCTGCTGGATCTCGTGGTACTCGGCCCACTCCTCCACCACCCGCTCGCGTTTGACGGGTGTGTCGGGCGCGAGGCGGGCTGCCGGGGCCGGGACCATGGGGACGAAAGTCGGGACCGCGGGTTCGGGTCGCGGCATCGGGGAGCCGGAGACCCCCAGCAGCCGCACCAGATCCCGAACGGTCGGGTCTTCGGGCAGCGAACGGCGCAGTTCCGGCAGGCGGTGTGCGTACTTCTGCGCGATGCGCTGCTCCAGTTCCTGCTTCATCAGCGAGTCGAATCCGAGATCCGGCCCGAGGCGCGCGTCCAGGGGCACCTGATGGTCGGGGAACCCGCTCACGCGGCCCACATAACGGATCACGTCGCTCGTCACGACCGCGTCGAGCGGCACGACGTCCTCAGTCCACGCCTGCGTGTGCACGGCGCTCTCCCTTCGGGGGGCATCGACGGCGGAGGCTTCCAGGGGTGTCGCCGGGACGGGATCGGTCCCCGGCATGTTCGAAGGCGCGGTCTGGCGCCAGTAGGACTGTCGGTGGAACACGGTGCGTGGAACCGGGACCCGGACCCGCCCGTGCGGCCGGTCCAGACCCGCCCAGTCGACCTCGCCGCCGGCGCAATGCAGCCGGGCCAAGGACTGTAGGAACGTCTCCCAGTCCTCGCCGCCGCGGCGGATGGTGGGCAGACGCAGGGCCCTGTTCGCTTCGCCGTCTGCCTGGACCAGCGACAGCAGCGTGGGGTGCGGGCCGATCTCCACGAAGCCGGTGCAGCCCAGCTCATTGAGCGCGGCGACGCCGTCGCCGAAGCGGACCGTGCTCAGCATGTGGTCCACCCAGTACCGGTCACTGATCTGGTCGACCCTTTGTCCGGTCAGGTCGGAGATCCAGGGCAACCGCGGAGCGTGGTGATGCACCGAGCCGGCAGCACGCCGCAGAGCGTCCGCGGCGCCGCTCATCATCGAGGAGTGAAAGGCGTGCGAGACCTGGAGCGGCCTGGCGGCGACACCCGCACGCCCGAGGGACACGGTCAGCGCCTCGATGTCCTCCGCCGGGCCCGACAGCACCAACCGTGTCGTGGAGTTGACGACCGCGACCGCGACCCGAGGACGAGACGCCGCCAGCGACCGGATCACCTCGGCGTCGCCCGAACAGGCGACCATCGCGCCCCGGCCGGGTTGCGCGTCCATCGCCGCGGCGCGCGCCGCGATCAGCGTCAGTGCGTCGGTTTGCGACAACACGCCGCTGGCGCAGGCCGCCGCGTAGGCGCCGACGCTGTGCCCGAGGACGGCAGCCGGTCGGACTCCGACCGAACCCCACAGATCGAACAGTGCCAGTTCCACTGCCACCAGGGCCGGCTGGCAGTAGCGGGTCTGCCGCAACCTGTCCGCGGCCGGGTCGGATAGCAGATCGTGCAGGGACGTCCCGAGCAACGGCCGAAGAACCGCGTCGCTGCGCTCCAGACTCTCGGCCACCGCCGGGTGGCTTTCGGCCAGCGCCCGGGCCATGCCGGGGTACTGGGTTCCCTGGCCGCTGAACAGGAAGGCCAGCTTCGGCGCCTCGGTCGGGACCTCGCCGCGCAGGACCGCGCGGGACGGTTCACCGGCGGCGAGGGCCGCCAGCTCACGATCCAGCGCCTCGGTGGTGGCGGCGGTGGCGACGGCGCGGTGGACCAGATGCGTGCGGCCGGTGTTGGCCGCGTGACAGAGGTCTGCCAGCTGAACCCGCGGGTGGGTGACCAGGTGCGCCCGGTAGTTCCGGGCCACATCGGCCAGCGCCTGTTCGGTGCGGGCCGACAGGCACAAGGCGTCCAGCGGCCTCGGTATCGGATAGGAGCGCTGGAGCGGCTCGGGGGCGGCTTCGAGCACGACGTGGCTGTTCGTGCCCCCGAACCCGAAGGAGCTGACCGCCGCGCGCAGTGGCCGCCCGACCGGGAGTGCCTGGCGCCGGGCGGCGACGAGCAGGCCCGCTCCCGCCGCGGCCAAGTGCCGGTTGGGAACGGTGAAGTTCACCTGGGCGGGCACCTGACCCTCGCGCACGACCAGGGCGGCCTTGATCAGTCCGGCCAGGCCGGCCGCGGCCTCCAGATGGCCGATGCTGCTCTTGACCGACCCGACCAGGCACGGCTCACCGGCCCTGGAGTCCCGTCCGTAGACCGCGGCCAGCGCGGCCCACTCGATCGGGTCGCCCAGCGGCGTGCCGGTGCCGTGGGATTCCACATAGTCCACGTCGTCGCCGCGCAGCCCGGCCTGGGCCAGGGCCCGCTCGATCACGTCGCGCTGCGCCGAACCGCGCGGGGCGGTCAGACCGTTGGCACGACCGCCGTGCCCGACCGCGGAGCCCTTGATGACGGCGTGCACCCGGTCCCCGTCGGCCAGCGCGGCCGACAGCGGCTTCAGGCACACCACGGCGACGCCCTCACCGCGCACGTATCCGTCGGCGGCGTCGTCGAACGTGCGGCAGGCGCCTTCCTTCGAGAGCATTCCGGCCTGGGTGAAGGCCGCCGTGAGCTGCGGGGTGAGCATCAGGTTGACCCCGCCCACCAGCGCCGATGAGCACTCTGCTTCGCGCAGGCTGCGGCAGGCCGCGTGGATCGCGACCAGGGAGGAGGAGCAGGCGGTGTCCACCGCGATGCTGGGCCCGTGCAGGTCGAGCACGTAGGAGATCCGGTTCGCGGCGACCGATTGGGCGTTGCCGATCGCGGCGTGCATGTCGGCCGCACCGGTGTCGCCCATCTGCAACTGGTAGTAGTCGTGGCTGCTGATGCCGACGAACACGCCGGTCCGGGTTCCGGCCAAGCTGCCGGGCGCCATACCCGCATCCTCGACGGCAGTCCAAGCGGTCTCCAGCAGAAGGCGCTGCTGAGGGTCCATGCGCGAGGCTTCGCGGGCTGAGATGCCGAAGAAGCGGGCGTCGAACTCGTCGATCCGGTCCAGGAATCCGCCGACCCCCGGCGTCCCGGGCACGGTTTCCGGGTCCCACCGTTCCCGCGGCACCTCGCCGATCGCGCAGCGTCCGTCCAGCAGCAGCTTCCAGTAGCTCTCCACATCCGGGGCGCCCGGGATACGGCAGGCGATGCCGACGACGGCGACGGGCTCGGCCTGCGGGCCCGCCCAGGCGGCTGCCTGGGTTTCCGAGCTCGGGAGGCGGTGGTCGCCGGTCTGCCGAGGTCCGGGATCCGTGCCGAGCGCGTCGGCGACGGCACGGATCGTGGGGTGGTCGAACACCAGGCTCGCGGTGATCTCCCGGCCCAGGTGGGTTCCCAGCTCCTGGCTCACCGCGACGCTCTGCTTGGAGTCCAGTCCGAGCGCGGTGAACGGCGCGTGCGCGTCCACTGTGTCGGGAGCCAGGCCGAGCCGGGCGGCGATCCGCTCGATGAGCCAACGCTCGATGTCGAGTGCGGCCACCGGCCTGGGTGCTTGCGCACCGCCTGCGTCTGTGGGCGCTGTCGAACGAGGCGTGAGCCGCTTCGCCGGCGGCTCCTCGCCGAGGAGAAGCGCCACGAGGGTGTCGACGTCCGGGTAGGTCAGCAGCTCTCCGATCGGCACCGGGACACCCAGCCGCTCCTGGAGAAGTGCCACCGCTCGCAGCAGGCCCGGATAGTCCAGGCCGAGGTCGGCCAGGCGGCGTCCGGCGATCTGGGTCGTCCCCGTTACGGAGCCCAGGACGGACCCGACCGCGACCTCGACCTCGCGGCGGTCCATCAGCCGGCGGCGGTCTCCAGAGCCGGTCGGAGCTGTGCTCGCGGAGCCGAGCACGCTCGCCGCGAGAGCTTGCAGCCGCAGGTGCACGTAGTCTTCCCGGCAAGCACCACGCTGGATCTTCCCGCTGGTGGTGCGGTGCACCGTCGAGCGCTTCACCAGCACCACCGCGTGCGGGCTCACCTCGTGCTCGGCGGCGAGCGCGGCGCGGACCGCGGCCAGCATCGCCGCGCCGCCGTCGTCGGGCCGGTGGTCCACCTCGCAGACCACCACCAGTTCTTCGGCGCCGTCGAGCTCCACGCCGAACGCGGCGCTGGCGTTGGTCCGGATGCCCTCCCCCACGCGTTCGACGGTCTGCTCCAGATCCGGCGGGTAGTAGTTGCGGCCCTGAAGAACCACCACGTCCTTGCTGCGTCCGGAAACGTAGAGGCCGTGCGGTCCGAGGAATCCGAGGTCACCGGTGCGCAGGTAGGTTCGCCCCGGCTCGCCGTCGATGACTGCTCGGAACGTCTCCACGGTGGCCTCGGGGCGACGCCAGTAGCCGCGCGCGACGCCCGGGCCGCCGACCCAGATCTCGCCGATCCCGCCCTCGGGCAGGCGCCGAGCGGTGCCGGGGTCGACGACGGCGACGGACACCTCTTGCGCGCTGCCGCCGCAGCTCACGAGTTCGGTGGTGCGGGCGGTGCCGGGGAACGCCGGTCGGGCGGAACCCTGTTCCAGGGCAGCGGAGTCGAAGACGGAGGCGTCAGCACCCTGACCGGGGAGTGTGGCACTGACCAGCAAGGTGGCCTCGGCCAGACCGTAGCAGGGCATGAACGCGCGCCGGTCGAAGCCGCACGGTGCGAAGAACTCTGCGAAACGTTCCAACGTGCGCGCCCGAACGGGTTCGGCACCGTTCAGGGCCAGCCGCCAACGGCTCAGATCCAGCCCGTCCCGCTGCTCCGGCCGGATCATACGCAGGCAGTGTTCGAACCCGAAGTTGGGCGAGATTCCGGTGTCCGCGCCGGTCGCGGCGATCGTCTCCAGCCACAGCAGCGGCCGCCGCACGAACGTCATCGGCGCCATGGAGTGCAACGGGATACCGCCGTACAAGGCGGTGAGGATCCCGCCGATCAGGCCCATGTCGTGGTACGGCGGCAGCCACAGGGCCATCGCCGAGTCCTGGTCGTGCCCGAGCCGGCGGTTGATCGCGCGCAGGTTGTGCAGCAGGTTGGCGTGGCTGACCATCACGCCCTTGGGCTGGGAGGTCGAACCGGAGGTGTACTGAAGCAGCGCCAGTGAGTCCGTGGTGGTCCGGGGTTCCTTCCAGTCGGCTCCGGTCAGACCGGCGGTGTCATCCGCGGATATCCAGTGCAGGTCACCGAGCCCCAGCTCGGCCAGTTCGGCGTGCTTGTCATGGGCCAGGCTGCTCAACGGGGCGGACGCCAGAGCGTGCGTGGCCTTCGCGTCCCGGCCGATCGCGGCGAGCCGGGGCAGGGTCTGCCCGAACCGCGCGGCGTCCGGCGGATATGCGGGCACTGCGATGGCGCCCGCGAACATGCAGGCCAGAAAGCCCGTGACGTAGTCCAGACCAGGCGGGTGAAGCAGCAGCACCGGCTTGTCCCGCAGCCGCTCGGCCTGGAGGCGGGCCGCTGTGGCCCGCACCCGCGCTTGGAGCTGACGGTAGGTCACTTCCTGGCTGGTGCCGTCCACTCCGGTGATGAAGCGGTAGGCCAGCGCGTCAGGACGCTGATGGGCGTGGTGCTGCAACAGCGCGGCGACGGTGGCGGCCTCGCGGCGCGGGTCGGTCACGGCAACCTCCGTGGATCGAGGGGCGGCGCCGCGGGCGGATCGTCGCCCCCGGCGGCCAGCCGCTGGTAGTCGACCTTTCCGTTCGCGTTGTAGGGCAGGGCCGCCACGCATTCGGCCGCGCGCGGCACCATGTAGACGGGCAGGTAGCGCGCGCAGTGGCGCTTGAGGTCGAGCAGGCCGAGCGGCGCCGCCCCGGAGGGGACCGTGTAGTGCAGCACGATGTGCGCGCCGCCGCCGGGCCCGGCCGCCACCACCGCGGCGGCGGTGGCGATGCCCGGGTGGCGAAGGGCCGCGGCCTCGACCTCGCCGAGCTCGACGCGGTAGCCGGAGAGCTTGACCATCCGGTCCTTGCGCCCCCGGTAGACCAACCGGCCGTGGTCGTCGAGGCAGACCAGGTCCCCGGTCGCGTGGCTCGCCGGGTGGCCGGCCGCGGCCGATTCCCGGGGCCGGCGCCAGTATCCGGGCGTCACGCAGGGGCCGGAGACGATCAGTTCGCCCAGCTCACCGGACGAGGCGACCTCGCTGCCGTCCGGTGCCCGGACCGACACGCGGGCACCGGGAAGCGGGACTCCGATCGGGATCGGCTCGTCGTCGCGCAGGTCCTCGGGGCCGACCAGATGGTAGGTGCACACGTTGGTCTCGGTCGGCCCGTACAAGTTGTAGAGCGTTGTGGCCGGGTGCAGTACCTCTGCCAGCGCGCGCAGTTGCGGGGTGGGGAAGGCCTCGCCGGCGAACAGGACGTGGCGCAGCGAGGCGGCGACGTCCGGTGTCAGCGCACCGGATCGGAGGAGCAGGTGCAGGACCGAGGGCACCGAATACCAGACGGTGACCTGGTGCCGGACGATGCCCGCCGCGAGCGCGGCCATGTCCTTGGTCTGCGCGTCCGGGACGATCCACAGCGAGGCCCCGACGGACAGCGCGGTGAACAGGTCGAAAGTGCTCAGATCGAAGTTGAACGAGGCGTGGCCCGCGAACACGTCGTCCGGCCCGACGTCGAGTTCCTGACGGGCCCACCCGATGAACGCGCCCAGATTGCGGTGCGTGATCTGGACGCCCTTGGGCATCCCGGTGGAACCGGAGGTGTACAGGACGGCCGCGACCGAGCCGGGATCAGGCTCCGCGACGCTGGTGCGGTGACTCACCACGGGCGCGAAGTCCTCCCAGCCCAGCACCTCGGCCCGACCGGGCGCCGGTCCCGAGACGCCGTCCGCGATCGCGACCACCCGCACCGAAGCGGGTAGGCGCGACGCCATCACGAAGGGCAGGTGGCCGCGGTCGACACACAGCACCGTGGGTTCGGCGTCGGCGAGTACCGCCTGCACCCGCTCGGCGGGCTGCGCCGCGTCGAGCGGAAGGTAGGCGCAGCCCGCCCGCAGCGCTCCCAGGATGGCCACCGCGTACCGCGGCTGTTTGTCCATCCAGATGGCGACCCGGTCACCCGGGCCGGCTCCGTTGCGCAGCAGTCCGGCCGCCACCCGGTCGACCTCGCTGTCCAGCTCCGCGTAGCTGAGCGGGTGGTCGCCGAGCAGGGCGGCGCGCGCCGCCTGCTCGGGAGTGAACCGGGAGGGCAGCGTGATGCGGCAGAGGCCGTCGACGCTGTCGCTGCTGTCGGCGGACGTCGGTCCGGCACCGGTCGCGATGGTGGTGATGATCTCGTTCACGGCTCACCACCTGGCCTGATCGGCGCCGGTCGCCCAGCGGTCCGACGCGTCGGTGGCGATCGGTCGATCGGTGACGACGGGTCGATCGGTGGTGACGGGTCGATGAGCGTCGCCGCGCGAGGGCAGTACACCGGTCTCGCGGCCGGCCTCCACGAAGATGTTCGCGGCCTCGTCGAGGTCCTCGGGAGTGTGCTCGGACGTGACGCTGATCCGCAGCCGGGCATCGCCCACTGGGACACCGGGGTAGACCACCGTCTGGCAGAAGAGTCCTCGCGCCCGGACCGCGCGCCCCATCTCCATCGTCTTGCGCTCGTCGCCGATGACGACCGGCAGGATGGCGCTGTCGGAGTTCTCCAGGTCGAACCCCGCCTCGACGAGGTTGCGGCGCAGGGTACGGATGTTGGACCAAAGGCGGGCCAGGCGCTCCGGCTCGTTCTCGATCACGTCGATCGCGGCGATCAGGCCCGCCGCGATCCCTGCGGGGATGGTCGCGGCGAACACGTAGGAGTTGGCGTAGAAGCGCAGGTACTCGATGACGTCCTCGTCGCCCACGACGAAGCCGCCCATGCCGGCCAGCGTCTTGCTCATCGTGCCCAGTTCCAGGTCGACGCGGCCCTTGAGGCCGAAGTGCTCCGCGGTGCCGGAGCCGGTCGCGCCGAGCACGCCGGTCGCGTGCGCGTCGTCGACCAGGACGCGGGCACCGTACTGTTCCGCGAGACGAACGATCCCCGGCAGGTCGCACACGTCGCCGTGCATGCTGAACACGCCGTCGGTGACGATGAGCCGGCCCTGCGCCTGATCGGCGCAACGCTTGAGGACGCGTTCGAGGTCGTCCATGTCGTTGTGCCGGTAGATGCGGCGCTGACCGCCGGACAGCCGGCACCCGTCGACGATGCTCATGTGGTTCAACTTGTCGACCACCGCGGCGTCGTAGCTCTTCACCAGCGCGGAGATGACCCCCAGGTTCGCCGAGTAGCCGCCGGGGAACACGATCGCGGCCGGCCGCTGCTTGAACGCCGCCAGGCGCCGTTCGAGCTCCTTGTGCAGCACGTTGGTGCCGCCGATGAGGCGGCAGCCGGTGTTGGTGGCCCCGTACACGCCGGTGGCGTCGCAGATCGCGTCGATGACCTTGGGGTGGTTGGCCAGCCCCAGATAGTTGTTGGACGCGAACATCAGGAACTCGCGGGTCCGGCCGGTGAGTTCGTCGTGGATCACGGCACGGTTCTCGCAGCGCGATTGCAGCGGCATGCCGTACCAGTGGAGCTGCTCGGCCTCCCGCCCCCGGTGGTAGGAGCCGAAGCTGCGTACCTTCGCGAACAGGTCCGGGTCGCGCTCCTCGGCGAAGTCCTTCATCGACCTGGTATCCCAGGACGCTGTTTCGTCCGAGACCGGGCGCCGGATCTGGGAAGTCCGTGCGGGGGCAGGCGCCGGCCGCCGGGCCGGCACCGTCGGCGGCGTTGTCGGCGTTGTCCGCGTCGCCACGTCCGGGTCGAGCCGGTCACACAACTCACGCAAGGTGGTCGCGCCCAGCGCGGACGGAGCCTCGCCCACGAAGGGCAGCCGCTGGCGGACCTCCGCGGTGATCGAAGCCAGCACCACCGAGTCGACGCCGAGATCGCTCTCGAGGTCCGCGTCCGGATCCAGGTCTTCGCGCTGGTAGTGGGTGTGCAGCATGGTGGCGGCGATGACCGCCTCGCGCATCTGCGAGCGTGGATCCGACGGCCGGTGCGCCACGGGTGCGGATGCCGCGGCTGTGCGCGCCACGGAGTCGACCGGCCGGGTCGGTGCCGGTACGAGTGCGGGTGCCGCGTCCGACAAACCGACGACCGCGTCGACCAGGTCCTGCACGGTGACCACGTCCGCGCGCAGCGTCTGCTCGTCCAGTCCGAAGCGCGTGCGCAACGCCACCGCGATCGACTCCAGCACTACGGAATCGATGCCCAGTTCGCCTTCGAGGTGTGCTTCCAGGGGTAGCTGTTCCCGCTGGTACAGGGTGCGCGCGGCGATGACGTCGAGGACCTGGTCCTGCACCGTCTCGGTAGCGTGGGGCGGGGC
>NZ_JAAFZA010000149.1 GCF_015356865.1 Catenulispora pinisilvae | reverse complement strand
GAAAAAGGCGCCCCGAACCCCAAACACCCCTAACCAATAGGCCGCCACCCAGGCGTCCGTCCCAGGTGCAACAGAATCTGGTCGAGCGCGGAGGCGTCCTCGGGGATCTCCAGCGCGGGGACGAACGCCGAGCCGTCGGCGGTCCGGTTGTCGCCGTTCGGCACGGCCAGCGTGATCCGCAGCGCCTCTTGCTCCAGCTCCGGCCGCAGGTCGAAGGGTAGGCCGAGGGTGGCGGCGACGTCCCAGGCGTGCACGATGTAGTCGATGAAGTGGAAGCCGATCGCCACCGGTGCCGGGAAGCGGGGCGGGTCGATCTGGAACTCGGGCAGGTCGAAGACGGTGTCGAGGTCGGCACCGAGCTCCGCGTACGCGGCCAGTACCTCCTCCGATGCCGCGAGGTACTGCTGCACCGCGTCCGGTCCGGCTGCTGCGAACTCCCACCGCTTCATGTCCGCGCCGTCGCCCCGGGACGCCGCCGCGAAGCCGTGGTGCTGCACCGTCATGTGGCCCAGCAGATCCGCGAGCGTCCACCCCTCGCACGGGGTCGGCCGGCCCAAGTCCGTGACCTGCACCTGCCTGACGATGTCCATACTGTCGCGTACCGCGCGCGCGTTCAGGTCCCTGATATCGGTCATGCCTCGATGATCCGCCGCCTTTGTAGCGCTGGTCCACCGGGGTCGGCCAAGTGTGCGTGAACTGGGCGTTAGGATGCGCGGGTGGTCGGCGACAGGGAACGTACGGCGCGGGTGATCGGGGACACGGAACGTGCGGCGCGTGCGGTCGGGGCGGTGGTCGGTTCGGCGGTCGGCGACGCGCTCGGCGCGCCCTTCGAGTTCGGGGCGGCTGGCGCGTTCTCGGTGAAGTATCCGGTGAAGAATCCGGTGAAGCGCCCGGCGAAGTACCCGGCGCAGATGCTTCCAGTGCTTCCAGCCGAGCCGAATCCGCCGGGCGATCCCACGCCCTCTGAGATGCGCGGCGGCGGTGGCTGGGACCCCGGCGAAGCCACCGACGACACCCAGATGGCAGTGCTGGTCGCGGATTCGCTGCTGGAGCGCGGCGGTTTGGACCCGGCTGACATCTTCGAGCGTTTTCAGCGGTGGGCCCGGTCCGATCCCAAGGACATCGGATTGCAGACCGAATCCGTCCTGACCAGTGGCGACCCCTGGGACAGCGCGGCCGGGCTGCATTTCTGGATCACCGGTCACGCGGCCGGCAACGGCTCCCCGATGCGCGCCGCGACCTCCGCGGTCTACTTCGCATCCGCCGGGCGCGAGGCGACGATGGACGCGGCCCGCCGCATCGCGGCCCTCACCCACGGCGACCGCGCGGCGTGGGAGGGCACGGCGGTCTTCCACGAGTTGGTGCGCCTCGCCCTCGATGGCGAGGACCCGCTCATCGCGCTGCCCGGCGTCATCACGCGCATCCACCCCGACCACCGCGACCGCTACGCCGCGATCCTGGCGCCCGACTGGCATCCGGGGCTGGCCACCGAGTTCAACGGCGCCGTGTGGCCGTGTCTGGGGTCCGCGGTGTGGGCGCTGCGCATTACCTCCGACTACGAGTCCGCCCTGCGCGCCGCCATCGACCTCGGCGGCGACACGGACACCGTGGCCGCGGTGACCGGGGGACTGGCCGGTGCCGTCTATGGCCGCGACGCGATCCCCGTGCGCTGGACCGATGTGCTTCACGTGCCCGTCCCCGGCTGGGGCGAGCGGGTGGTGCGATACCCGGAGTTGGCCGAGATGGCCATGCGGCTGTTGGCGGCCGCCGCCCAATAAGCGTGCATGCGCGCGCCACCTAATAGGCTTGCCCGCATGAACGACTTCGCCGCTCCCGGTCCTGTGCAGTTCGATGGCGCCGCCGTCACGGTGGTGGGGGCGCGGGTGGTCGGGTTGTCGGCGTCGGCGGCGTTGGCGGCGCGCGGGGCGAAGGTGACGTTGGTCGATCGGTATGACGATGAGGCGACCACGGCGCGCGCGGCGCAGGCGGCGGAGCACGGTGCCACGCTGCGGTTGGGTGACGATGAGACCCTGCCGGCCGGGACCCAGCTGCTGATCGTCAGTCCCGGGATGCCGCCGTCGGCGCCGATCGTGGCGGCGGCGCGGGCGGCCGGGGTGCCGATCTGGGGGGACGCCGAGCTGGCGTGGCGGTTGCGGGCGCCGTTGGCGGACGGGAGTCACGCGCCGTGGCTGGTCGTCACCGGGACCAACGGCAAGAGCACCACGGTGCGGATGGCCGAGTCGATGCTGAAGCAGGCCGGGAAGAACGCCGTGGCGTGCGGCAACATCGGGTACCCGGTGCTGGACGCCGTGCTGCGGGGGCAGGCCGGCGGGGAGGCCGGGGAGCCGTTCGAGGTGCTGGTCATCGAGCTGTCCAGCTACCAGCTGCACTGGAGCTCCACGCTGAGCCCGCTGGCCGCCGTGGTGCTGAACCTCGCGCCGGACCACATCGACTGGCACGGGTCGTACGCCGAGTACGTCAACGCCAAGGCCCGCGCGTACGAGAACTGCCAGATCGCCGCGATCTACAACGCCGCCGACCTGGAGACCGTGCGCCTGGTCGAGGAGGCGGACGTCGTCCAGGGCTGCCGGGCGATCGGCTTCACGCTCGGCGCGCCGGGGCTGTCGATGCTCGGCGTGGTGGACGGCATCCTGGCCGACCGCGCCTTCGTCGACGACCGCCGGAGCAGCGCCGCCGAGCTGGGCACCGTCTACGACGTCGAGCCGAACGCCCCGCACAACATCGCCAACGCGCTGGCCGCCGCCGCGCTGGTCCGCGCCTACGGCGTGGAGCCCACGGCGGTGCGCGACGGGCTGCGCGAGTTCCGGCCCGAGCCGCACCGCATCGCCTGGGTGGCGACCATCGACGGGGTGGACTACGTCGACGACTCCAAGGCCACCAACCCGCACGCCGCCTCGGCCTCGATCGGCGCCTACGACCACGTGGTCTGGCTGGCCGGCGGGCTGGCCAAGGGCGCGGACTTCGACGACCTGGTGGAACGGCACGCCAAGCGGCTGCGCGGCGCGGTCCTGTTCGGCGCCGAACGCCACCTGGTCGCCGAGGCGCTGCGCCGCCGGGCCCCGGAAGTGCCGGTGGCGGACCTCGGCGGGCCCGGCCCGGACCGGGCGGCCGAGGTGATGGCCGAGGCGGTCAGGGCCGCGCGGGCGATGGCGGTGACCGGGGACACCGTGCTGCTGGCGCCGGCGTGCGCGTCGATGGACATGTTCAGTTCGTATGGGCAGCGTGGGGACGTCTTCGCTGAGGCGGTGCGGGAGCTGAAGGCCGAGGTCGCGGAGTGAAAGCAAGAGAACTGCTCATCGAGATCTACTGACAGTAGAGCTGCCGACCGCAGAGCTGTTGCCGAGCAGAGCTACTGACCCGGCATCCGCCTAGCCCGGAACGCCCGGGCGAAAGCGGCCCCGGTCGGCGTCACATCCGGGTCCTCAGCGATGATCGCGTACAGCGCGGAGGCGGCCGTGAGATCGCCGAGCGCGGCGTACAACCCGGCCTTGTTCAGCAGCAGCGTGGTCTTGGTCTCCGGATCCGGATCCCCGGCGAGTCCGTTGTCCATGGCGATCACCCGGTCCTGCGGATCCTCCAGCAGCAGCGAGAGCTCCTTCCACGCCGGCGGGAACCCCGGGAAGCGCTGCGTGATGGTCCGCAGGATCCGCGTCTTCTCCGCGCGGTCCTCCAGCCACTCCAACTGCACAAAGGCCCTGGAGAAACCTGGGCTGAGCTGTCCGGCGTGCTCCCGTCGCAGCATGTTCAGTGTGGTGCGGCAGGTGAAGAAGCCCGCCGGGGACAGCAGTGCCACCCGCTCGTACAGGTTCTGCGCGGCGCGCGTGTCGCCGCGCATCAGGTGCGTGAAAGCGGCGTCGTACGGCGGGTACGGCCACTCCGGGGCGAGTGCCGCGGCCCGGCCGAGCAGCGTCAGGGCCTCGTCGTAGTCGCCGCGGGCGCCCGCGGAGCGGCCCTCGGCGTGGAGGCGGTGGGCTTCCGACGGGATTTCGTAGCTCATGGACTATCAAACTATTCCGCTCGTCTGTTCGACGGTAGACCTGTGCCGCAGTCCTCTGACACCGGACGGGATCAGCGCCCCGCGCCCCGCACGAAGATCCCCGGAGTGATCCCGTATGCCCGCTTGAACCAGCGCGCCAGATGCGCCTGGTCGGCGAAGCCGGTGGCCGCCGCGACGTCGGCCGGGGCGGCGCCGGCGGCCAGCAGGGAGCGGGCGTGGCGTAGGCGGAGCTGGCGCTCGTAGTCGCTCGGCGACATGCCGAACTCGGCGGAGAAGGCGCGGTAGAGGGCGAACCTGCTGCACCCGGCGGCCTCGGCGAGCAGCTCCACCGACACCGGCTCGGGATACGCCTCGCGCATCAGGGCCCGGGCCCGGCGCGCCGCCGCCCGCTGGGCACCGTCGGCCAGGGTCCTGATGCGCGGCGGCCGGGTCGCCCCGCGCAGGTGCGCGCCGAGGATGACAGCCCGCAGGTGCTCGTCCCGGGTCAGCGGGCTGGCCCCGGCGGCCAGCGCGGCGTGCAGGCGCGCGATGGCGTGCGCCAGGCGGCGGTCGCCGAGGACCGGACGGGTGAACAGCGGCAGGGCGGCGGCGGGGCCGGAAGCGCCCGCGTCGGTCGTGGCGGCGTCGGCCAGCACCGCGCGCACGGCCTGCGGGGACACGTGCACGATGCGGTAGTGATACCCGAGTTCGGCGGCGGCGTGGCCGTCGTGCGGGTCGTCCGGGTTCAGCGTCATGGCCATCCCGGCGGAGCTGGTGTGCAGGCCGCCGCGGCAGTGGAACTGCTGGGCGCCGGCCTCGGTGACGCCGAAGGAGTAGGCGTCGTGCGAGTGCGGGGCGAAGACGTGGTCGCGGAAGCGGGCGTGCATGGCTTCGACGCCTCGGGCGTCGTCGCGCCAGTACTCGGCCCAGCCTCGGGTTCCTGCCATGGCTTCTATTGTGGGCCTTCTGGTGGGCCTTCTGTTGTGGAGCCGATCAGCCTGAGGTGGCTGCACCGGCCAGTTCTTCGGGTTCCTTCGTGGTTTCCGACCGGTCCACAGCGTCTGTCTCGTCCCGGCGCAACCGCCGGAACTCCAGGACCGCCACCGCGATGACGAACGCGACACCGGCCAGCACGTAGCCGTTGCCATACAGCATCTGGAACGGATCCCACGCCTCCTCCCGGCCCAGCGAGCGCGGCGCGTAGTTGATCAGTCCGGTCGGGATCAGCGGCTGGCGCGGATCGGACCCGCCCGAGTCGTTGACCCGCATCGGCCAGGCCAGCATGGCGATCGTCCCGACCGTCACCCAGACCCGGGTCCGCAGCTGCCCGGAGCGGATCGCGGCGTGGATCGCCAGCACGAGCAGCAGCTCGACCCACACCCAGTGGCAGGTCCAGGAGATCGGCGAGATCTCCAGCGCGATGACCGAGACCACGGCGCCGGCCAGCAGCTCGGCGCCGCGGTTGGCGGCCAGCGCGGCGGCGGCCAGGCCGATGATCACGATCAGCGCGCTCGCCAGCAGCCACGGGTACTTCGCCGCGTGGTCGTTGTTGTTCAGCAGCCGCAGGAACATCCCTTGGAAGGACTGGTTCGCGGCGTAGTCGCGGCCGAAGGAGGTGACGCCGATCGCGTGGAACCAGAACTCGCGCGAGCCTTTGGGCAGCACCAGCCACACCGCGCCGCTGACCGCCACGAAGCTGCCGGTGGCCACGGCCGCCGCCCGGAACCGCCGGGTGAGCAGCAGATAGACGACGAACAGGCCCGGGGTCAGTTTGATCGCGGTGGCCAGCCCGATCCCGATCCCCTTGGTCCAGCGCCGGTCGGCCTGCGCCAGGTCGGCCACGACCAGCGCCATCACCACCACGTTGACCTGGCCCAGGTTCAGGTTCGAGTGCACCGGCTCCAGCCAGATGCCGACGGCGGCCACGCCCAGGGCGGCGCCGAGCCGTCCGAAGCCGGCCCGGTAGCCGAGCAGGCCCCACGCCGACCAGGCGACGGTGACCAGGCAGGCGATGCTGACGGCCGCGGTCAGCACCTTGATCTGGTCGAAGGTGAGCCAGGTCAGGTGCGCGTAGCCCAGGGCGGTGAGCGGGGGGTAGAGGTAGGGCAGCTTGCCCAGGCCGAAGCCGTTCGAGTACAGGTGCTGCTGGTCGTGCGCCAGCGACCGGCCGGCCTCGTAGTAGACGTCGAGGTCGATGTTGAGCCACAGTTCCTGCGGATGCGCCGAGACCACGACGATCCGCAGCCAGACCGAGCACACGAAGGCGACGAGGCCGACGACCGCGAGGGTCCGGCCCCGGGCTATGCGCGCGTGCTGGGAGGCGATGCCGAGGTAGGGGACGCGTTCGCCGCGGCGCAGGGCCGTGAGCGCGGCGGCACCGGTGACCGGCAGGGAACGGACGGTGGCCGGTAGTTGCGGCATTCGGGACGAACCCCCCGGTGGGACGACTGTGAGCGTGGCGAATCATCCCCGCCGGGAACCAGGTGCCGGCGCGGCGGCAATGCGGCACATCACTCTAGACGGACCTCGTCCCTGGTGCGTAATAGACCGGCGAAGGCCCCGGTTCCCGACACCCCGCCTCAAGCTGACCCCCCGTCCGCCGCCCGCTGGCTAACCTAAGGACCATGAGTGAACAGGCCGCGGACCCGCAGGCGTCGCCGTTGAAGAACGCCGTGCGTGCGCTGCGGGCCCGTCGCGCCGTCCTGAAGTCCTTGTTCGACCTCGAACTCACGTCCTACTACCTGCTGGTCGGGGCCGTGCTGTTGCTGCTCGGCATCGGGTTGCTGGAGGTGTTCTCGGCCTCCAGTGTCAACAACCTGGTGAACGGCCGGCCGATGCTGTCCTCGATCCAGAACCAGGCGATCTCGGCGGTGCTGGGGCTGGCGCTGATGTGGGGCGCGTCGCGGCTGCCGCCGAGGGCGTACCGGACGCTGGCCTATCCCGCGCTGGTCGGGACCGTGCTGGCGCTGCTGCTCGTGCTGGCCGTCGGGTCCTCGCACAACGGGAACAAGAACTGGCTGATCATCGGGCCGCTGACCGTGCAGCCCAGTGAGTTCGCCAAGCTGGCGCTGGTGCTGTGGGGCGCGGACCTGCTGGTGCGCAAGGAGAAGCTGCTCACCACCTGGGACCACCTGCTGGTGCCGCTGGTGCCCGGGGCCGTGGTGATCATCGCGCTGGTGATGATGGGCGGGGACATGGGGACCTCGATAATCATCGTCGCCATCGTGTTCTGCCTGCTGTTCACGGCCGGCGCGCCCGGGCGGCTGTTCTCCATCCTGCTGTGCTCGGCGGTGGGGCTGGCGACGCTGGCCATCTTGATGCGGCCCTCGCGGGTGCGGCGGTTCACCAACTTCCTCAGTCCCGAGAACGACCCCGGCGGCACCGGCTACCAGGCCATCCACGCGTTCCAGGCGCTGGCCAGCGGCGGCTGGTTCGGGGAGGGCCTGGGCGCCAGCAAGCAGCGCTGGGGGCAGCTGCCGGAGGTGCAGACCGACATGATCTTCGCCATCATCGGCGAGGAACTGGGGCTGATCGGCGCGCTGACGGTGCTCGGGTTGTTCCTGACGCTCGCCTACGCCGGGATCCGGATGGCGCTGCGGACCACCGACCCGTTCGTGCGGCTGGTGTCGGCCTCGGTCACGGTCTGGCTGGCCGCGCAGATGATGATCAATCTCGGGGCGGTGACCGGTGTGCTGCCGATCGCGGGCGTGCCGTTGCCGTTCGTGTCTTATGGCGGTTCGTCGCTGTTGCCGTCGTTGACGGCGGTCGGGATGCTCATGTCGTTCGCCAGGCGGCGTCCCGAGCCGTTGGATCCGGCCGGGGCGGATGCCGGGTCGAGCGCTGGGTCGAGCGCTGGGTCGAGCGGCGGGTCGAACGCTTCGCCGGACACAGTGCGCGACCGGGGCGTCACCTCGGAGCGTCCGGAATCGGCCCCCGCCGACCGATAGGGTGGCCGGGTGCATGTGGTCATCGCCGGCGGCGGCAGCGCCGGGCATATCGAACCCGCCCTGAACACCGCGGACGCGCTGCGGCGTGCCGATCCCACGATCGGGATCACGATGCTGGGTACCACGAAGGGCCTGGACACCAAGCTGATCCCGGCCCGCGGGTACGAGCTGCGGCTGATCCCGGCCGTCCCGCTGCCGCGCAAGCCGTCCGCGGCGTTGCTGACCCTGCCGGCCCGGATGCTGGGCACGGTCAAGGCGGCGCAGCAGGTGATAACGGAGGTCGACGCGGACGTCGTCATCGGCTTCGGCGGCTACGTCGCGCTGCCGGCCTACCTGGCCGCCCGGCGGGCCAAGCGGCCGATCGTGGTGCACGAGGCCAACATCCGCCCGGGCCTGGCCAACCGGGTCGGCGCGAAGTTCACCGACCACGTGCTGACCGGCAACCCGGCGGTCCCGATGCCCGGCGGCGTCTGCGTCGGCATGCCGCTGCGCCCGGCCATCACCGGCCTGGACCGCGCGGCCACCCGCGCCGAGGCCCGCAAGGCCTTCGGCCTGGACCCGGACCGGCCGACGCTGCTGGTCACCGGCGGCTCGCAGGGCGCGCGGCGGCTGAACGACACGATGGTCGCCTCGGTGAAGCGGCTGCACGACGCCGGGATCCAGGTGCTGCACTCCTACGGCGACAAGAACTCGGTGGCGATAGAGCAGGACCCCGCCGGGCCGCCGTATGTGGCGCTGCCGTACGTGGACCGGATGGACCTCGCCTACGCCGCCGCCGACCTGGCGATGACCCGCGGCGGGATGATGACGTGCAGCGAGCTGGCCGCGGTCGGACTGCCGTCGGTGTACGTGCCGCTGCCGGTCGGCAACGGCGAGCAGCGGCTGAACGCCACGCCGGTGGTCGAGGCCGGCGGCGGGCTGCTGATCGACGACTCGGCGCTGACGCCGGAGTGGTTCGCGGCGAACGTGGTGCCGCTGCTGCTGGACGCCGAGCGGCTGGTGACGATGAGCGCGGCGGCGCGCCGGTTCGGGATCCGGGACGCGGACGAGAAGATCGTGGATCTGGTGTTCGCGGCGGCTGGGGTGGCGCGGCCGGGGGGTTCGGTTGCTGTGCCTGTGCCTGTGCCTGCGGCTGCGGCTTCTTCGGGTGTTGAGTCGGTTCCGGTTCCGGCTTCAGTTCCGGCTCCGGCTGCGGCCGCGGACGCGGTTGAGGCCAAGCCCGCCACCGAAGCTGAGACGGCTGCCGAAGCTGAGGTCGCCGCCGAAGCCGAGACAGCTACCGAAGCCGAGCCCGCCATTGTGGCAGCTACCGAAGCCAAGGTCGCCACCGTGGCCACCGACACCGAGGAGGGCGACCGATGAAGCGCTTCCCAGCCCCGGCCGAAGTCATCCCGGCCGCCGAGCTCGGCCGCATCCACTTCGTCGGCATCGGCGGCGTCGGCATGGCCCCGCTCGCCCGGGCCGTGATCGGCCGCGGCCTGCCGGTCAGCGGCAGCGAGATCAAGGATTCGGCGACCGTCCGCGAACTGCGGGACCTCGGCGCGGCCATCGCGCTCGGCCAGGCGCCGGAGAACCTGGACGGCGTCGACACCGTCGTGATCTCCGGCGACATCCCGGAGCGGAACGTCGAGGTCGTCGAGGCCGGCGCCCGCGGCCTGCGGATGCTGCACCGGGCCTCCGCCCTGGCGTCCCTGATGCCCGGCTACCGCTCGGTGGCCATCGCCGGCACCCACGGCAAGACCACCACCAGCTCGATGGTCACCGTCGCGCTGCGGCACGTGGGGCTGGACCCGAGCTTCGTGATCGGCGGCGAGATCGGCGCCACCGGGGAGTCCGGGCACGCCGGGGCCGGCGACATCCTGATCGCCGAGGCCGACGAGTCCGACGGCACGTTCACGCACTACCGGCCGACCGTCGCGGTCATCACCAACATCGAGCTCGACCACCCGGACCACTTCGCCGACGTGGCGCAGGTCCGCGCCGAGTTCCAGGACTTCGCCGACCGGCTGGAGCCCGGCGGCACGCTGGTCTGCTTCGCCGACGACCAGGCCGCGCGGGCCATCGCCGAACGCACCGCCGCGCGCGGGGTACGGGTGCTGACCTACGGGCTGGGCGATGACGTGGACATCCGGGTGACCGACGTCGGCACCGTCGGCGGCTTCCCGACCTTCAAGCTGGTCACGGCCACCGAGACCCACGGCCCGATCACCTTGTCGATCCCGGCCCGGCACAACGCCCTCAACTCCGGCGCCGCCCTCGGCGTGGCCCTGGCGCTCGGCGTGGAACCCAAGCCGTTCCTGGAAGGCGTCGCGCAGTTCACCGGCGCGAGCCGCCGCATGCAGTACCTCGGCCAGGCCGGCGGCGTGAAGGTCTACGACTCCTACGGCCACCACCCGACCGAGATCACCTCGGACCTGTCCGCGGCCCGCGAACTGGTCGGCGAGGGCCGCGTCGTCGTGGCCTTCCAGCCGCACCGCTACTTCCGCACCAACACCTTCCTGCACGAATTCGGCCCGGCCCTCGGCAGCGCCGACGCGGCCGTGGTCCTGGACGTCTACTCGCACGGCGAGGAGCCGATCCCCGGCGTCGGCGGCGACGTGATCGCGGCCGAGACAGGACTGCCCCCCGAGGCCAGCCTGTTCGAGCCGGACTTCGACCGGGTGCCGCAGCGCCTGGCCGAGCTGGCCGGGCCCGGCGACCTGGTGGTCACGGTCGGGGCGGGGGACGTGACGGAGATCGGGCCGCGGCTGCTGAAGCTGCTGGCTTAGTCGGTAGGTCCATAAAACAGAGCCACAGGTCAGGGCGTCCCGGTTCGGGGCGCCCTGTTTTGTCGTCGCTGTGGACAGGCTTCGCCTCGATACTAGTTGCGTAGTAACTAGTCACCATGTAACTATAGTCAGCATGACAGCCATCAAGAACGCCATTGTCGTCGGCGGCGGCATAGCCGGCCCCGTCGCCGCTCTCGCCCTGGCCAAGGCCGGTATCCGGGCTGAGGTCTATGAGGCCTATCCGCGGACCGACCGCTCCGGGGCCATGCTCACCGTCGCGCCGAACGGGCTGGCCGCGCTGGAGACCGTGGGGTTGCGGGCCCGGGTGGAGGCCGTGGGGAATCCGCTGCACACCATGATCATGGAGAAGGGCAATGGCAGGACGCTGATGCGGCTGCCGTCGCTGCCGGGGTTGCCGCTGAGCCGCGTCCTGTACCGGGCCGATCTGTTCGACGCCATCAGGGCCGGTGCTGAGGAGCAGGGCATCGTGGTGCACGACGGCAAGCGCCTGGTCGGGGTCGAGGAGGCGGCCGACGGTGTCACCGCGCGGTTCGCCGACGGCAGCTCCGCCACCGCTGAGCTGCTGATCGGTGCGGATGGGATCCACTCGACGGTGCGGCGGTTGATCGATCCGGAGGCGCCGGAGCCGGAGTACGCCGGGTTGATGAGCTTCGGGTTCGGGGACCTCACCGGTGCGTATCGGCCCGGCGAGGTTGATGAGATGCACTTCGCCTTCGGCAAGCGCTCGTTCTACGGCTACTGGACGCAGCCGGACGGGTCGGAGGTCTTCTTCAGCAACCTGCCGCAGGACAAGCCGATGACGCTGGCCGAGGCGCGCGCCGTGCCGAACGCCGAGTGGCTGGCGAAGCTGCGGGCCGCGCACGCCGGGGACCAGCCGGGGGAGCGGATGCTGCGCGCGGTGTCGGCGGACGAGCTGGTGCTGACCGGGCCGATGGAGCGGATGCCGAAGCTGCCGCACTGGTTCCGGGACCGCATGGTGCTGGTCGGGGACGCGGCGCACGCGCCGTCCTCCAGCTCCGGCCAGGGCGCGTCGCTGGCGCTGGAGAGCGCCGTCGAGTTGGCGCACTGCCTGCGGGACATCGACGCGCTGCCCGCCGCTCTGGCCACGTACGAACGCCTGCGCAGGCCGCGCGTCGAGGAGATCTCGGAACAGGCCGCGAAGACCAACAACGGCAAGACCGCCGGACCGGTCGCCAAGTTCATGTTCGGCCTGATGATGCCGATCGCGAGCCGCACCTTCCTGCAACCGGAGAAGATGTTCGGTCCGGTGCACCGCTTCCGCGTCGAGTGGGACGCGAAGGTGACGGCGTGAAAGGGGCCGGCAGCCCAGTAGGGTGCCGGCCCATCGGAAACCGATTCGGAACGACAGAATCAGTCAGAGCAGCGAGAGTAGTCAGAGCAGCGAGAGCAGCCAGTTAGAACGCTGACAGCCCGTTCGGCGACCCCATCCCGGTCGGTCCGTCATACCCGACCACCGCGTTGCACTGGTAGTCGCCGCCGCAGTCCAGGCCGGTGACGTTTTTCCCACCGACCACGTCGTTCAGCCCGGCGCGCGCCGCCGGGGCGTAGAACGACGACGCGTCCGCGTACTTGCCCGGGTTCCCGGCCAGCGCGATCACTCCGGCGATGAACGGCGAGGAGGCGCTGGTGCCGCCGATGATGTTCCAGCCGGGCTGGAGCGGCTGGCCCAGCGTGTCGGTGACGTAGACGGCCGGTCCGGTCTGCGGGTCGGCGTCGGCTGAGACGTCGGCGATCATGCGGCCGGGGCAGTTCGCATCGGTCTGCCAGGCGGGCTTGTCCACCCACGCTGAGCAGCCGCTGCCCGCCGCGCCGCCGTCACTGTTCCAGGCGCTCTCGGTCCAGCCGCGGGCGTTGGCGGCCTTAGCCAGCGAGGTACCGCCGACCGCGACCACGCTGCTGTACACCGCAGGCTCATTCGGGATGCCGTAGCCCCCATCACCAGAAGACGCGACGATCGCGACGCCAGGATGCGTGTAGTGCACGGCGTCACCGGGTGTCGCCGAGGACTCGGTCCCGCCGTAGCTGTTGGTGACCTCGGTCGCACCGAGCTTGACCGCGGTGTCCACCGACGCGCCGAGATCGCTGCCCTGCGCGGTATCGGCTTCGACCAAAAGGATCTTGCACTGCGGGCAGGCCGCCGAGACCATGTCCAAGTCCAGCGAGATCTCCACACCCCAACCGGCGTCAGTCGGCAGCGGGGTGGCCGCGCCCCGCTGGTTCACCTTGCTGAAGCAGCCGTTGGCGGTCGTGCAGGCCGGCAGGCCGTAGGTCGAGCGGTAGACCGCGAGATCCGCCTCGGCGGCCGGGTCGTCCCCCGCATCCACGATCGCCACAGTCTGATTCGCACCACCCGCGCTCGGCAGGTCGTACGCGGCGTGCAGATCCGCCGGGCCGAAGCCAGCCGGGGCAGCAGCAGCGGCAGCCTTACCGGCGGCACCAGCCACCCGGCCGATGTGCGCCGGCTCATGCACGTCGGTGCGGATCTGCGCGAAGCACCGGTCGAATCCAGGCTTCGCAGCCCCACACACATCCTTCACATTGCTTCTCGCAGTGGCCGCGTCTGCTGGTGCCACCGCAGCGGTGATGGCACCGGCCGCCAGCACTGCGGCTCCCAGCACGGCGAGCAGCCTGTGGTTTCCTATCCGACTCATAACCCTGATCCCCCTCAGCCGATGGTGTACGCGTTGTCGACGGTCTGGCTGATCGACCCGCCGAGCGCATCAGTCGCGGTCACCTTCAGCCACGGCGTGGCGCCCTTGGCCGCGCCGTTCTTCCACAACGCCACGAAGTGGTTCTGACCGGCCGGAACCACCGAGGCCGCGGTCCAGGTCGCACCCTTGTCGAAGGACACTGACACCGTCGCGCCGGTGGCCGCGGCCTGCGAGCCCGCCGAGCCGTAGGACTCGTGGCCGACGGTCAGGTCCAGCGCCGTCACCGGGCCGTGGCTGGTGTTCGTGTCGTCGGTGGCCAGCTGGTAGTTCAGGTCCAGCACCGGCAGGATCGAGCACGGGGTGGTGCCGGTCCCCTGAGCCGCGCAGACGTACCCGGACGGCAACGTCGACGCCGGGTCCGAGGCCGGGGTGTACGGCACGGTGATGTCGGTGTGCGTCGAGGTGGACTGCGTGATCGGGAACTGGCTGAGGTCCTGGTCGTAGACCAGACGGTAGGTGCCGGGCTGCTGCGCCTGGCCGGTCAGCTCGGTGCCGGAGGCGTTGTCCTGCGAGAAGACCTGGGTGCCGTCGCGGTAGACGGTGAGGTGCGCGGTCGCCCATCCCAGCAGCTGTGCGTAGCTGTCCGGGTTGCTGTCCTGGATCGGGACCAGCCCGAGGTCGACGGTGCCGCCGTCAGCGCAGGAGTTGCACTGGATCGGACCGCTGAACGGGCCGGCCGTGTCCTTGAACTTGCCCACCTGCGGCGTGATCGGGCCGTGGCCCCAGGTGCGCCAGACCTCCTTGCCCGGGCCCTGATAGACGCCGCCGAGCTTCCCGAAGAGCAGTGCCGACGGGGAGCCCGAGTTCGGGCTGGGCAGGGCGTCCATGACCTGCTGGGTCCAGCTGATGTCGCCGACCGGGGCGCTGACGTAGGAGGTCAGGTGCGCCGGGATCGGGAAGACCTGGGTGTCCGCGAGCCCGCCGTACTCCGGCGAGTACGGCCCGATCATGTACTCGCCCTCGCGCACCGGGTCGCCCGCGTCGGTGTCGATGGTGTTGTGCGTCGTGGTCAGCTTCGAGGTGTCGACCGGGTAGTTCTGGTCGGCGTCGATGTGGTCGGCGGCCGGGAAGCCGAGGGCGTAGGTGTAGAGGTCCGAACTGCCGGCCGGGTTCGTCCCGATCCAGGCCGCCAGCTGGTAGCTGAACGTGCCGATCTGGGCCGTCGCCGTGGGGGCGACGTAGGTGGATCCGAGGTTCTCCACGACGAGGTTGCCGGTGACCCCCTTGCTGTCGGTGCGGCCGTAGATCAGGTACTGGAGGCCGCCCACCGACGGCTTCGGCGTGGCCGGCGCGATCTGCGAGGCCGCCGTGCGCTCGTCGGCGGTCAGGGTGGTGACACCGCCGGCGGTCACGGTGAAGTCGAGCTGGGTCACCAGGCGCTGGGTCGCGGAGAAACCGGTGGGGTCGTTGGTCGTGAAGCCGGTGGTGGCCGAGTAGTGCCCGGCCGGCACGGCGACCCTGGCGATGCCGTTCACCACCGGGATCGGCGCGTTCCACTTGCTGCCGTCGTCCGTGTTCTGTAGGTACGTCACGGCGTCCGCGGCCTTGCCGTCCAGCCCCAGGGCGTTGATCTGCAGGATCACCATCGGGTAGAAGGGCGTCGCCGCCGGCGCGGCCGGGGTGCTCAGCGCGGGGACCAGGTACTGCGCCGGGACGAGGTTCGCGGGGTCGGCTGCCGCCGAGGCCGGGATGATGTAGGTGTGGTGCGCGTCCGGCGCGTAGCGCGTGAACGGGACGGATTTGCCGTTCGGCGCCGTGACCGTGACGGACGCGGCGGGGCCGGTCCCGGTGACCGTCACGCGGTCGCCGTTCGGCAGGGTGCTGGTCTGGGCCGCGGCCGCGGCCGGAGCCCGGTTCGGGGACAGCGGGGTCGCGGACACCGGCGTCGCGGTCCGGGCGGTGGTCGAGGCGGCCGGGGCGGTCGCCGCGGCGGCACCGGTGGCGCCGGCGGCTCCGGCCGCGGCGGTCAGGCCCAGGGCCGTGGCCGCCGCCAGGATCGGGCCACGGCGGGTTCGTGCTAGCACAAGCGGTTCCTCCAGATCGTGGGACGGCGTCGGCGCGCAAGCTCCTACGCGGGACGCCTCGTGCTCTCGCGAGACACGGACTGCATCCCGATCCGGCGAGGTTGTAAGAGAGCTGAAATTCGGCGGCTGTTTTCGAGATGCCGAGACGGTCTCTGCGGAAATACCGGGCGGGGCATACGGCGGACTCGCTACGGTTCCACGGTGACTTCCGAAGGCGCGGCCCCCGCGGCCGCCGATCCCTTGACCGCTGCCGACGAACTGCTGGCCGCCGATGACATCGCCGGGCTGATCCGGCATCTGCGCGTGGACGGCGACGCGGTGCCGTTGCCCGATTTCGTGCGGCTGCTCCGGGAGGCCGCGCGGAGTATGGGGTTCGACGCCATGGTCGGGGCGGCTTCCCGGGCGCTGGAGGCCGAGGACGACCGCGAGGCGCGGGCCGCGGCGCTGTACGACTTCGGGTTCGAGTGCATCGAGCACGGGATCGCCTTCCTGGCGATCCGGGTGCTGCGCGAGGCCGCCGAGTTGGAGCCCGGCGTGATCCAGATCCGGACCGAGCTGGCCGCCGCCTGCGAGCGGGCCTGGCAGCACCTGGACGCGATGGCCGCGCTGCGCGGCTTCCAGGGGGAGCTGCCCTGGCTGGCCCGGTACCAGCTGGCGTTCAACGCGCTGCTGGCCGGTGAGGTGGCGGTCGCGGAGGAGGAGTTCGCGGCGCTGGCCGAGCCCGAGGGCGAGGACCGGGACGATCTGCTGCCGTTGCGGGAGAAGGTCCGCGCGATGCTGGTCCGGGCCGCCGCGGTCGCCGTCACCGACGACGGTCTGGCGGCCGGGGATCTGCGCGGCTGGCAGTTCGCGCTCACCGGCGGCGTCCTGCTGACCGTCTCGCCCTACGGCTACGACGCCGGCATGACCGGACGCTGGGCGATGGTCGGCGACAGCTACGGGGCGTGCGTGGAAACGTTGCGGCGCCTCGGGGTGGTGCTGGCCGGCCGGGGCCTGTCGCCGCAGACCGTCTCGCTGCTGCCCGATCGCGACAGCCAGATCATGGGGCTGGCGGCGGCGAAGTACTTCGACCTGCCGGCGGTGCCGTTCGCCCCGGAGCGGACGGACACCCTGATCGTCGCCTACGACCTCAACGAGGCTGAGCCGGACGTCCTGGCCGCGCTGCGCAACCGCGTGCCGGGCCAGATCCTCTTCGAGCGCGCCTGCGACTGGACCGATCCGCCGCTGGCCGCCGCCGACGCCATCGGGTTCCTGCGGCAGATGGTGCGCGAACCCTGGGGGAGCGCGCTGCGGGTGGTCGACGGGGAGGTGACCGAGACCGAGGCCGACGCGCGTCCGGCCGAGGAGATCGCCGCCGAACTGGTCGCCGCCGAGCCCTACGCCGACGAGGGCGACGGCGAGACGCCGCCGGATCCGGACTCCGTGCTGGAGGCGTTCGTCACGGCGGTCGCGGACAACTGGCTGACCGCGCGGCGCGAGTACATCGGCTCGCCCGGGCCGGTGCCCAGCTCACGGTTCCTCTGAGCTCGAAAGAATTCAAGCTGAGCAGCGAAAAGCCCGGCCACTCCTCGCCTACGTGGTGGCCGGGCGGTCCCGGATGGTCAGCCCTTCTTCGAGCTGCTGGAGCTGGCCGGGCTCTTCGCCGACGAGACCGCCGACGAGGCCTTGGACGAGGCCTTGGACGACGCGCTGGAACTCGCCGTCGGGCTCACGGACACCGCGAACGGGCTTGAGTACGCGGTCTCCGGTCCCTCCTTGTCCTGCGGGTGCAGGATGCGCAGGTTGTAGGAGCCGGCCGTCTCCATCTTCACCGCGAACGCGAACTTGTTGCTCTTGTCGGTGAAGGTCGTGTAGGCCAGGGTGCTCCAGGCCGGGGAGGCGTTGGTCGAGCTCGCCGTCTGCTGCCGCTGCAACCGGACCTTCGTGCCCGGCTTCGCGCCCTTGACCTCCCCGGAGATCGTGAACACGGTGTCGTCGGCGGGCTTGGTGTTGTCGGCCTTCGCGGTGACCGTGATGGCCGTCGCCGACGACGAGCCCGAGGGACTCGGCGTGGCGGCCATCGGCACGGCCGCGGCCGGCTGCGGCAGCGCGGCGGCGACGATCGGCTTGGAGCCCGCTGACGAGGAGGGGCCGAGGGTCGAGACCGCGACGCCGCCGAGCGCCAGGGCACCGACGGCCGCGGTGACCACGGCCCCCTGCTTCTTCTGCTTGGAGGTGAGTGCCATGGCTCGATCAGACGTCTGGCGGTGCCCGGTCGCATGCGGCGCGGTCCGAATGGGGGATCGGGCGACGCCGGGATCGGGCGACGTCGGGATCGGGCGACGTCGGGATCGGGCGACGTCGGGATCGGGCGACGTCGGGATCGGGCGACGTCGGGATCGGGCGACGCCGGGATCGCCGGCGGCGGGCCTAGGAGCGGGCACACCGGCGGTCCCGGCGGCGGCCGGGAGCGGGCCGGCGATGTCAGACAGTTGGCATCGCGACGGATCAGAGCCCGGCCTCGGACTCGCGTATGAGTTCGACCAGCACCCGCACGGCCTCGGCCACCTGTGCGTCGGCCAGATTCCCGTAGCCCAGCATGAGCTGCCGGTCGTCGGCCGGACCGGCCAGCCGCAGCAGGTTCAGATCGCACAACTCGACCCCGCGCCGCTCGGCCGCCTGGATGATCCGCCGCGCCGACGCCCCCGGCGGCAGGTCGAGCAGCAGGTGCAGACCGCCCTGGCGGCCGCCGATCGCGGCTCCGGGCAGCGCCGGGGTCAGTGCCGTGACCAGCGCGTCGCGCCGAGCCCGGAACCGTTGCCGGCTGCTCCGCAGGTGCCGGTCATAGGCTCCGGACTCGATGAAGTGTGCCAGGGCCAGCTGGTTCAGGGCCGGCGCGGTCGCGGCCATCCGGGGTTCGCTGCGGACGCTGTCCAGCCAGCGCCGCGGGGCCACCACCCAGCCGACGTTCACCGTCGGCGTCATCGTGCGGCTCATCGAGCCGATCAGCGCCACCCGGTGCGGATCCGTGCCCTGCATCGCGGGGAGTGCTTGCCGGTCGTAGGAGAACTCCGAGTCGTAGTCGTCCTCGATGACCAGGCCGTCCACCCGCGCGGCCCAGTCCAGCAGCCAGCTGCGCCGTTCCGGTGCCAACTCGGCGCCGGTCACCACGTGCCGGGCCGGGCCGATGATCACGGCGCGCACGTCCGGGTGGCCGGCGAGCGCCTCGGTCACGACTCCCCGCTCGTCCACCGGCAGCGGCACCAGCTCCAGGCCGGCGGCGACCGCCGGCTCCCACAACCCGCTCGAACCCGGATCCTCGACACCGATGACCCGCTGCCCGTCCGCGTACAGAGCCCGGGCCAGCGCCGCGACTCCCTGGCGGGCACCGGTGAACACGGTCATCAGCCCCGGATCGACGCGGGTGCCGCGCCGACGGTTCAGGTGGGCGGCCAGGACCTCCCGCAGTCGTGACTCGCCTCCCGGCTCGGAGTACCCGAGCCGGTCGAAGGGCGCGGTCTCGGCCGCCACCCGGATCGCCTCGACCCACTTGCGGCGGGGGAAGGCACGGTAGTCGGGCGTGCATTGCGAGAAGTCGTACCGGACCGGTCGGTGGCCGTGCTTCGGCGCCCCCAACAGCTGTGGCAGGCCCGGGTGGCTGTGGCCGCCGGCCCGCCGCTCATCGGCCTGCGGCGACCAGCTCACCCGGGTCGCGGACCCGGTCTTCCCGGCCAGGAACCCCTCCGACACCAATTGCGCGTAGGCCTCCGTGACGGTCCATCGCGACACCCCGAGGCCTGTCGCGAGCACCCGGCTCGGCGGCAGCGCGGAGCCCAGCGGCAGCCGGCCGCCGCGGATGGCCGTCCGGATCGACTCGGCGAGCCGGTGGTGCAGCGGTCCGGGGCGGGTCGTGGACAGGTCCAGCAGGGTTTCCCAGGCCAGATTGGTCTGTGTATCGGACACGCTATTGGATCGTAGCCGTGTTCGATCTGTTCCTACAGTGGTTTCGGAAGCTGATAGACCACAACAAGTAGGGACGAATCATAATGAACGAGAAAATCGTGAGGAATCTCAAAACGGCCGTCGCACGCCGCCACGACAGGATCGCGGACAAGCGCCGCCGGTTCTTCTACGATGCCTTCTTCGCCGATCCGGAAGCCGTCGAGGACGACTACCGGCGGCTGAAAGACCGGCGGCTGACAGGCGGCCACGGCTGACCGACGGCACGGTCGCCATCTGCGAAACTGAAGCCCATGAACGCCACCGGAGCCGGCCACCCGCGGGTCAGCAGGGTATTGGTCGAGCGCTATCTGGACCGGTTGCGGCGTCGTCGGCGCTGGCGGCGGCTGGCGGTGACGGTCACGGTGTTCCTGGCGGTGCTGGCCCTGACCGGTTACTCGATCCTGTGGCACACCAAGGTCTTCGACGTCCGCTCCACCAGCGTCTCCGGCGTCAAAGTGCTGACCAGGCAGCAGGTGCTGGCCGCCGCCGCGATCCCGGCGCACGCCCCGGTCGCGGCGGTGGACACCGGGGCGGCCAAGGCCCGGCTGATGGCGCTGCCGCGGGTGAAGGACGCCTGGGTGGAGCGCTCGCTGCCGCACACCATCGCGATCACGGTCGTGGAGCGGACCCCGGCCGCCGCGCTGCCGCAGCCGGACGGTTCCTACCAGATCGTGGATCCCGACGGCGTGGTCTTCGACACAGCCGCCACCGCTTCGGTGCTTCCCCCGCATCTTCCGGTCATCCACCTGGAGCAGTTCGCTGATCCGGCGCCGAAGGATCGCGCGGCGACAGTCGCCGGGGCGCTGGCGGCCCTTCGGGCCCTGTCGCCCGCGCTGCGCGCGCGGGTACTCGCCGTGTCGGCGACCGGGCCTTACGCCATCACCTTGACCTTGACCGCCTCGAAGGCGAAACAGAAGTCGGTGACGGTGCTGTGGGGCGGTGCGGACCAACCCGATCTCAAGGCCCGGATACTGACCGCTCTGATCGGAAACGACTCGGCGCACTATGACCTGAGCGCCCCGGCGGCTCCGGCGTATTCGTAACGGTTCGAATCCGATACCCGCGATCGGCTAAGATCTGGCGGGCAATCGGACAACATACGTATTCCCCTCATCGGATCCGCGCGGGATCACACAGGGGTCGTCGGACTACGCTGAGAAGTAAAACCTGCCGACAGTTTCGGCGTGTTCGTTGAACCTCACAGGTCGCGGGACCTAATGTCCTGTAAAGACTTCACAGTCGCACGACCCCGCCGTGTCCCCGGCCGGTGTGGGCGGGACTAAGGTGATCACGAGATTACCGTCACCACGGAGAGGCCGTCGGACGTGGCAGCACCGCAGAATTACCTGGCAGTCATCAAAGTCGCGGGCATCGGCGGCGGCGGCGTCAACGCCATCAACCGGATGATCGAGGTCGGCCTGAAGGGCGTCGAGTTCATCGCCGTCAACACCGACGCCCAGGCTCTGCTGATGAGTGACGCCGACGTGAAGCTGGACGTCGGCCGCGAGCTCACCCGCGGTCTGGGTGCCGGGGCCAACCCGGACGTCGGCCGCAAGGCGGCCGAGGACCACGCCGAGGAGATCGAGGAAGTCCTCAAGGGCGCGGACATGGTCTTCGTCACCGCCGGCGAGGGCGGCGGCACCGGCACCGGCGGCGCCCCGGTGGTGGCCCGGATCGCCCGGGAGCTCGGCGCGCTGACCATCGGCGTGGTGACCCGGCCGTTCACCTTCGAGGGCCGGCGCCGGGCCAACCAGGCCGAGGACGGCATCGCGGCGCTGCGCGAGGAAGTCGACACCCTGATCGTCATCCCGAACGACCGGCTGTTGTCGATCTCCGACAAGAACGTCTCGGTCCTGGACGCGTTCAAGGCCGCCGACCAGGTGCTGCTCTCCGGAGTCCAGGGCATCACCGACCTGATCACCACCCCGGGTCTGATCAACCTGGACTTCGCCGACGTGAAGTCGGTGATGAGCGAGGCCGGCTCGGCCCTGATGGGCATCGGCTCGGCCCGGGGCGATGACCGCGCGGTGGCCGCCGCCGAGATGGCGATCTCCTCCCCGCTCCTGGAGGCCTCCATCGACGGTGCCCGCGGCGTGCTGCTGAGCATCTCCGGCGGCTCCGACCTCGGCCTGTTCGAGATCAACGAGGCCGCGCAGCTGGTCAGCGAGGCGGCGCACCCCGAGGCGAACATCATCTTCGGCGCGGTGATCGACGACGGCCTGGGCGATGAGGTCCGGGTCACCGTGATCGCGGCCGGGTTCGACGGCGGCGAGCCGGCCAAGCGGCGCACCGGGCACTCCCAGGCCGCCGGCCAGACCCGCTACGACGAGACCAGCGTCCGCGACGGGATGCGCGAGCAGGTGCTGGGCACCCTGCCCAAGCCCACCGACGCCCCGGCCCCGATCCCGGCCCACGACCCGATGGCCGACACCATGAACGTCCCGGTGATCCCGGTCCAGCCGGCGCCCTCGGCCGCGGACGAACTCGACATCCCCGACTTCCTGAAGTAGCCGGGCGACTTCCGTGGCGATATGGCAGCACTCCGGTCCGGCAGGGCAGGGCGGTAAGACCCGCTTCGCCTTCTCCGACCGCTGGGGCGGGGTCTCCAAGGCCCCTTACACCGCGACCAACCTCGGCGGGCACGTGGGTGACGACCCCGAGGCGGTCGCGGCCAACCGTTCGCTGGTGGCGTTCGAGTTGGGGTTCACCGACCCCGGCAACGTCGTGTACATGAACCAGATCCACGGCGCGGACGTGGCCTACGCGTCCGCGCAGTGGCAGGGCCGGGCCCCGGACGTGGACGCGCTGGTCACCGACCGCCGGCACCTGGCGCTGGCGGTGCTGGTCGCCGACTGCGTGCCGGTGCTGCTGGCCGACGCCCAGGCCGGGGTGGTGGCCGGAGTGCACGCCGGACGGCCCGGCATGAAGGCCGGTGTGGTCCCGGCCGCGGTCGAGCGCATGGTGCGCCTGGGTGCCGCGCCGGAGCGGATCGTCGCGGTCAGCGGGCCCTCGGTGTGCGGGTTGTGCTACGAGGTGCCCGAGCGGATGCGGGCCGATGTGGCCGAGAAGGTCCCGGCCAGCTACGCCGAGACCCGGCAGGGCACGCCCGGGCTGGACGTCGCCGAAGGCGTGTGGGCGCAACTGGAAGCGGCCGGCATCGACCTGAAGTCCTCGGTGCGGCTGCGGGTCTGCACCCAGGAATCGGAGGACTACTACTCCTTCCGCGGCGAGGGCACGACCGGCCGGTTCGCCGGCTTCGTCTGGTTGGACTGAGGATGCCCGAGGAGGACCAGGGCCGCGCCGGGGAGCAGCAGGCCTCGGATTCGCGGCGGGAGCAGATCGCCGCGAATCTGGCCGCGGTGCGCGAGGACATCGCCGCCGCGGCCCGCAAAGCCAACCGTGATCCCTCCGACGTGACATTGATCGCAGTGACCAAGACTTATCCGGCCTCGGATGTGCGGGTGCTGGCCGGACTCGGGGTTCTGGACGTCGGCGAGAACCGGGACCAGGAAGCGGCACCGAAAGCGCAGGAGACCGCCGGGCTCGGACTGCGCTGGCATTTCATCGGTCAACTCCAGACCAACAAGGCTTCCTCAGTGGCCGGATACGCCGATTTCGTGCACTCGGTGGACCGGGCGCGCCTGGTCCCCGCGCTCGCCAAGGGGGCTGTCCGGTATGACAAAGAATTGACTTGTTTGGTGCAGGTCGATCTGGGTAACGCAGAGCCCATGGACGACGATTCGGCCCGTGGCGGGGCTTTTCCGGACCGGGTGCCGGAACTGGCCGACGCGATCGCCGCGGCACCGGGTCTGCGACTCGGGGGCCTGATGGCGGTGGCGCCGCTGGGCGCCGAGCCGGGACCGGCCTTCGAAAGGCTGTACGCGCTGGCTATGCGGTTGCGAACGGCACACCCTTCAGCCACCATGATCTCCGCGGGGATGAGTGGGGATCTGGGCGAAGCGGTGGCGGCGGGCGCGACACACGTCCGCGTCGGCAGCGCGATACTCGGTATCAGACGGTGATTCCGGTAACGTCGCATCTATCGAACATCGGATACGACGACCGCACCTCTGCGCCACACATCATCGACCGCGAACGGGAAACCTGCGCGGCACCCTTTTTCGTTGACAGTTGCAAGACAGCCGTTACAGGCCCAGTCCGGAGGCGAACACCATGGCCGGCATGATGCGCAGAGCAGCGGTCTACCTCGGGCTCACAGACGAACAGCGGTTCGAGGACGAGCGCTACTACGACGACTACGAGGACGAGTACGAGACGGAGCCCGCCGAGCCCGCGGCGGTTGCCGAGCCGGTGCACCCCGAGCCGGAGCCCGGCTCCGGCGGTGCGCTCGTCGTCGCGCAGAACGACCGCCGCTCCTTCGCGGCGGCTTCCAACGTGACGGTGATGCCGGACCGCTCCGAGCGGTCCTCGCGAGCCGACCGAGCCGAGAGAGGTGGACCGGTGATGTACAGCGTCCCGACTGACCGGTCGGCGGACCGCGAAGCGTCCTACCGCATCACGACGCTGCATCCGCGCACCTACAACGAGGCGCGCACGATCGGCGAGCACTTCCGGGAGGGGGTCCCGGTGATCATGAACCTGACCGAGATGGAGGACGCCGACGCCAAGCGCCTGGTGGACTTCGCGGCCGGCCTGATCTTCGGCCTGCGCGGGAACATGGAGCGGGTGACGCAGAAGGTGTTCCTGCTGTCGCCTGCTAATGTCGACGTGACGGCCGAGGACAAGGCCCGGATCGCCGAGGGCGGCTTCTTCAACCAGAGCTGACCGTCTTGAGGCGCTAGGAACAGACTTCGGGTCCGGCGGCGTCCCGCGGCGGTGACGCAAACCGTACGCGGCGGGGCGCCGGCGAAGGTGGGAAGGGGACTGCGCTATGAGCGTTGTGGGGGCCTTGGCCCTGTGGGTGCTCTACCTCTTCGCGCTGTGCTTGATCATCCGCCTCATCATCGGCTGGGTTTTGGTATTTGCCCGGTCATGGGAGCCGCGGGGTGTCATGCTGGTCGTCGTGGAGACGGCGTACACGGTCACAGATCCTCCCCTGAAGCTGTTGCGGCGGTACATCCCGCCGTTGCGGCTGGGCGGGATGGGGTTTGACGTGGCGTTCATGATCCTCGTGATCATCGTCTTACTGCTGATCCGGGTCGCGGCTACGCTGTGACCGGGTAATGTCTGTGCGAATGCCGACGACCACGCCACGCCTGAGGTGAATGAAAGATGCCGTTGACTCCCGAGGACGTCCACAACAAGCAGTTCACGACCGTACGCCTGCGCGAGGGCTACGACGAGGAAGAGGTGGACGCCTTCCTCGACGAGGTCGAGGCCGAGCTGACCCGCTTGATCCGCGAGAACGAGGAGCTGCGGGCCAAGCTGGCCGCCGCCACCCGGGCCGCGGCCAGCGCGGCGGCCGCGCCCGTCCCGATGCGACGGGAGCCGACCCCGATACCCGCGCCCGCGCCGCCGGTCCCGGCGCCGCTTCCGGCCCCCCTGCCCGCTCCGCTCCCGGTCCCGCAGGCCCCGCAGTTCCAGGCCCCCGGCGGCGACTCCGCGGCCCGGGTCCTGGCCCTGGCCCAGCAGACCGCCGACCAGGCGATCGCCGAGGCCCGCAACGAGGCCAACAAGATCGTCGGCGAGGCCCGCGGCCGGGCCGACGGCCTGGAGCGCGACGCGCGCGGCAAGGCCGACGCCCTGGAGCGCGACGCGCAGGAGAAGCACCGCGTGGCGATGGGCTCGCTGGAGACCGCCCGCGCGGCGCTGGAACGCAAGGTCGACGACCTGCGTGCCTTCGAGCGCGAGTACCGCCAGCGCCTGAAGAGCTACCTGGACGGCCAGATGCGCCAGCTGGAGGCCTCCGGCGGCGAGGACACCATGAGCTCCTCGATGGGCTCGCGCCCGCAGCTCGGCGCCACCGGTATGAGCGCCCCGCCGCCGGAGGCCTCCAGCTGGCGCATCTGGC